>NZ_LIQX01000001.1 GCF_001418475.1 Streptomyces ossamyceticus
CGACCCCGCCCGCCGCGCCGACCGTCGACCAGTCGAAGCGGCGGACATGGGCGCTGCCGCGTTCGCGGAGCTCGGCGCGGCGGGCGGGGTCGCCGAGAAGGCGTACGGCGGCGCTGGCGAGCGCGTCGGCGTCCTCGTTGGCGAACAGCTCACCCGCGGCGCCCTGGTCGAGGACCTGGGCGAACGCGTCGAGGTCGGAGGCGAGCACCGGGGCGCCCGCCGACATGGCCTCGACGAGGATGATGCCGAAGCTCTCGCCACCGGTGTTGGGGGCGACGTACACGTCGACGCTGCGCAGGAAGCGCGCCTTGTCCTCGTCGCTGACCATGCCGAGGAACTCCACGCGCGAACGCAGTTCCTCGGGCAGCGAGGCCACGGCCTCCTCCTCGTCCCCGCGCCCGGCGACCAGCAGCCGGGTCTGCGGACGCTCGGCGAGGATCTTCGGCAGCGCCCTCATCAGGACGGGCAGGCCCTTGCGGGGCTCGTCGATACGGCCGATGAAGCCGAGCGTGTCGCCCTGCCAGTCGGGCTCGGGCTTGGCGCGGGCGAAGAAGTCGACGTCGACGCCGTTCGGGATGACGACCGCGTCGCCGCCGAGATGCTCGACGAGGGTGCGGCGGGCGTACTCGCTCACCGCGATGCGCGCGCTGATCTTCTCCAGCGCGGGCTGGAGGATCGGGTACGCGGCGATCATCGCCCGCGACCGCGGGTTGGAGGTGTGGAACGTGGCGACGATCGGCCCCTGGGCCGCCCAGCACGCGAGCAGGCCGAGCGACGGCGAGGCCGGCTCATGGATGTGGATCACGTCGAACGTGCCCTCGTGCAGCCAGCGCCGCACCCGGGCCGCCGACAGGAACCCGAAGTTCAGACGGGCCACCGAGCCGTTGTAGGGCACCGGGACCGCGCGGCCCGCGGAGACCACGTACGGCGGCAGGGGCGTGTCGTCGTCGGCGGGGGCCAGGACGGACACCTCGTGGCCGAGACGGATGAGATGGTCGGCCAGGTCGCGGATGTGGAACTGCACTCCCCCGGGTACGTCCCAGGAGTAGGGACAGACGATGCCGATCCTCACGG
This sequence comes from Streptomyces ossamyceticus, assembly GCF_001418475.1. Classification (GTDB taxonomy): domain Bacteria; phylum Actinomycetota; class Actinomycetes; order Streptomycetales; family Streptomycetaceae; genus Streptomyces; species Streptomyces ossamyceticus. The sequence continues at coordinate 1,075 of NZ_LIQX01000001.1, forward strand.
GCGTCCCTTCCCGGGGTCCTCGGAGGACCCCTTGGAGGTCCTCTCAGGATCCTTCGCGGGATCGAGGTCCGCGAGCCACAAGCGCTGGAGCATGTGCCAGTCCTCCGGATGGTCGGCGATGCCGGTGGCGAAGGCATCGGCCAGCGCCTGTGTCATGACAGACGTCTTCTCGGCGCGGGTACCTGACTGGGGTACCTCGATCGGGGGGTGGACCCGCCCCTGCATGACGGGCGAGTCGTCGTACCAGAGCGTGACCGGCAGGAGCAGGGCTCCGGTCTGCTGGGCGAGGAGGGCGGGTCCGGCCGGCATCCGGGTCGGCTCACCGAAGAAGTCGACCTCGACGCCGGAGGCGGACAGGTCGCGGTCGGCGACCAGGCAGACCAGGCCGCCGTCGCGCAACCGCCGGGCCAGCGTGCCGAAGGCGGTGCCACCGTTGTGCGGCAGGACCTCCATGCCGAGCCCCTCGCGGTAGGCGACGAAGCGGTCGTACAGGGATTCGGGCTTGAGGCGCTCGGCGACCGTCGTGAACGGGGTCTTCAGCTCGGTGGTGACCCAGGCGCCGGCGAGGTCCCAGTTGGCGAGGTGGGGCAGGGCGAGGATGACTCCCTGGCCGGAGGCGAGGCCGTCCGTCAGATGGTGGAGGTCCTCGGGGGCGAAGCCGCTCCTTATCCGCTGCTCGCTCCAGGCGGGGAGCCGGAAGGACTCCATCCAGTAGCGCAGGTACGACCGCATGCCCGCGCGGGACAGCTCCGCGAGCCGCTCGGGGCTCGCGTCCGGCACCACGCGCGCGTAGTTGGCCTCCAGGCGGCGGACGAGTGGGCCGCGCCGCTTCCAGGTGGTGTCGGCGATCGTGGTGCCGAGGCGGACGGCGACGGGTTCCGGCAGCTTCTTCACGGTGCCCCAGCCGAGGCCGTACAGCCCGTCGGTGAGGCGCTCCTGCAGACCGCTCACGAGGTCGCCTCGCTGTTGCGCGGGGAGTCCCCCGAAGTCGTGTCCGTGGGGGCGGACGCGGCGGCCTCCGCCTCCGCCTCGGCGGACTCACGACGCACGGTGACCACGCGCTGGATCAGCGTGACGAGGCTGCCGACGGCGACGATCCACAGGGCGATCGGCAGCAGGACGTCGATGCCGGGCACGCCGAACGTGTGCAGTCCCGAGAGACCGGCCGCGACCAGCGAGATCACCAGGCGCTCGGCGCGCTCCACGAGGCCGTTGACCGCCACCGGCAGACCGATCGACTCGCCGCGCGCCTTGGTGTACGACACGACCTGGCCGCTGGCCAGGCAGAAGATCGACACCGCGCACAGGACGTTGTCGTTGCCGCCGCCCGCGTACCACAGGGCGAAGCCGCCGAAGATCGCGCCGTCGGCGACACGGTCGAGGGTGGAGTCGAGGAAGGCGCCCCAGCGGCTGGAACGGCCCATCTGGCGGGCCATGTTGCCGTCGACGAGGTCCGAGAACACGAACAGCGTGATGACGACGGTGCCCCAGAAGAACTCGCCCCGGGGGTAGAAGACCAGCGCGCCCGCGATCACTCCGGCGGTGCCGAGGAGCGTGACCGTGTCGGGGCTGACGCCCCTGCGGATCAGAAACGCGGCGAACGGTGTGAGGACACGCGTGAAGAATGCACGCGCGTACTTGTTCAGCATGGCCTTCCCGAGGGTCGGTGTCGCCGGGCGGCCCCTGCTGGCCGTCGGCTGGCCCATCGTAGCCACGGGTGTGCACGGGCGACCGTCGGGCATCGGCCTGCCGTGTCCTGTCCTGAACGCACCGGTGGCGCGGCGGGGGCGCGGCCGGCCGTCACCGCGCCCCACCTGCTCGGGAGGAGGGATCACGTCCGTCGTATGGACGCACCACGACGGGAGTGGAAAGCTCGAAGGACCGCGGGCGTCGCCGGAGCCGCCACCGCACGCGGCCCTCGCGTGTCCGCGCCCACAGTGACCTCACCGTGCACGGGAGGCAGGACCATGGGCGACAAGGCGAACGCACACCCCGGGGCCGCCGGCAGAGCTACGGCGGCCGACCACCCCGCGTCCGTACGGAATGTGGTGCTGGTCGGCCACTCCGGATCGGGCAAGACGACTCTGGTGGAGGCTCTCGCGCTGACCGCGGGAGCCGTGAACCGGGCGGGCCGTGTGGAGGACGGCGGCACCGTCTCCGACTACGACGAGATCGAGCACCGGCAGCAACGCTCGGTGCAGCTCTCCCTGGTACCCGTGGAATGGGGCGGGTACAAGGTCAATCTTCTGGACACCCCCGGATACGCCGACTTCGTCGGGGAACTCAGGGCCGGTCTGCGAGCGGCGGACGCGGCCCTCTTCATCGTCTCGGCCTCCGACGGCCTCGACGGCTCGACCCGCATGGTGTGGGAGGAGTGCGCGGCGGTCGGCATGCCGCGGGCGATCGTGATCACGCATCTGGAGGCCGCGCGGGCGGACTTCGAGGAGATGACGCGGATCTGCGCGGAGACGTTCGGCGGGGACGACCCCGACGCCGTACTGCCGCTCTACCTGCCCCTGCACGGCCCGCAGAGCCCGGACGGGCACGCGCCCGTGACCGGGCTGATCGGCCTGCTGTCGCAGAAGCTGTTCGACTACGCGTCCGGGGAGCGCAAGGAGTCCGAACCGGGCCCCGAGCAGCTGCCGGACATCGAGGAGGCACGCAACCGGCTGATCGAGGGGATCATCTCGGAGAGCGAGGACGAGACCCTCATGGACCGCTACCTCGGCGGCGAGGAGATCGACCTCAAGACGCTCGTCGACGACCTGGAACGGGCCGTCGCCCGCGGTGTCTTCCACCCCGTGCTCGCCGCTGCACCCGCCGCCGAGGGCGCCCGCCAGGGCATCGGCACCGTCGAGCTGCTGGAGCTGATCACCGGCGGCTTCCCCACACCTCTGGAGCGCGAGGCGCCGTCGGTCACCACGCCGGACGGCGCGCCGCGGGAGATCGGGGCGGCCTGCGATCCGGACGGGCCTCTGGTCGCCGAGGTCGTGAAGACGGCCAGCGACCCCTATGTGGGCCGTATCTCGCTGGTGCGGGTCTTCTCCGGGACGCTGCACCCCGACGAGACGGTGCATGTCTCCGGGCACGGGCTCGCCGACCGCGGACACGAGGACCACGACGTCGACGAGCGGATCGGCGCCCTGTCGGCGCCCTTCGGCAAACAGCAGCGAGCCCTCACGCACTGCATCGCGGGCGACCTGGCGTGCGTGGCGAAGCTGAACCGCGCGGAGACCGGCGACACCCTGTCGTCGAAGGACGACCCACTGCTCATGGAGCCCTGGGAGATGCCCGACCCGCTGCTGCCGCTCGCGATCCAGGCACACAGCAAGGCCGACGAGGACAAGCTCTCCCAGGGCCTGTCCCGGCTGGTCGCCGAGGACCCGACGATGCGGCTCGAACAGAACCCGGACACCCACCAGGTGGTGCTCTGGTGCCTGGGCGAGGCGCACGCCGACGTGGCACTGGAGCGGCTGCGCAGCCGGTACGGCGTCCAGGTCGACGTCGTCCCGCACAAGGTCTCCCTGCGGGAGACGTTCGCCGGCAGGTCGGCCGGGCGGGGCCGCCATGTGAAGCAGTCCGGCGGGCACGGGCAGTACGCGATCTGCGAGATCGACGTGGAGCCGCTGCCCGGCGGTTCGGGCATCGAGTTCGTGGACAAGGTCGTCGGCGGGGCGGTGCCCCGGCAGTTCATCCCGTCCGTCGAGAAGGGCGTGCGGGCACAGGCCGCCAAGGGGGTAGCGGCCGGCTATCCGCTCATCGACGTGCGGATCACGCTGCGGGACGGCAAGGCGCACTCGGTGGACTCCTCCGACGCCGCGTTCCAGACGGCGGGCGCGCTGGCGCTGCGCGAGGCGGCCTCCGACGCGAAGATCCATCTGCTGGAGCCGGTGGCCGAGGTGTCGGTGCTGGTCGGCGACGAGTACGTGGGCCCGGTCATGAGCGACCTGTCGGGGCGGCGCGGCCGGGTCGTGGGTACGGAGCAGGCGGGCGGCGGGCGCACCCTGGTGCGCGCCGAGGTCCCCGAGATCGAGATCGACCGCTACGCCGTCGATCTGCGCTCGCTCTCCCACGGCACCGCGCGTTTCGGCCGCCGCTACACCCGCCACGAGCCGATGCCGCCGCAGGTGGCCGAGCGGCTTCGCGAACGGGCGAAGGAGAACTGAGGGCGAACTGACGGTTCGGGATCGGCGGAAGGGACTGCCGGCATGTCGGCGGGCGGCCGCGGCCGTCCGCCGACGGGTGTCGGGGCCCCGTCCTCCCGCTCGGGAGGGCAAGGCCGGGGGGTTCCGTGAATGTCCGTTCTTCGCGCCGCGCGATGTCCGTGGCTGTGGATAGGCTGATCACCTGATCGACAAGTGTTGCTTGATCAGCTCCGGATCGGGTGATGACCTGATCAACAGGTGTGCGGAGCACGGAAGTCGGGAAGAGCCGCAGGAGCGAATGTGCGGCGATGGGGGCGGCGGTGGCGGACGAATTCGATTTCACTCCCGGGGCACAGGTGCCTCTGACGGGCACCGCGGGACAGACGGCGGCGACGTACGCCCTGGCGTCCGCGGCCTACCGGGACAACGAGGTCGACGAGATCCTCAAGGCCAACAACGAGTGGCACAAGTCCTCGGTGAAACCGGGCCGCAAGTGGGCGACGATCTTCCGGCCGAACCTCGGGGAGGCGTTCTCCCTCGCGGTGCGGGACCGGATGGTCGGTGCGGGCCGCAAACCGCTCATCCAGTCCTTCGGCATGGAGCCGCAGGTCGTCGTCGAGCACTGCCTCGCGGCGACCAACATCCGCCGGGAGCGCGACAACTGGCTGTCGGCGGTGATGGTCCTGTGCGGCCTGCTCTTCCTGCCCGGCCTGCTGCTGTGGCTGCTGGTCTTCCAGATCCGCACGACGATCTCCAAGCGTGAGGACAAGCGGGCCGGTGCCCTGGGCAGCACCCTGCTCGTCGCCGTGGGCGCTCTCGCCGTGATCATCCTGCTCAGGATGCCGTTCGACGGGTTCTGGGCCTGGTACGCCCGCGCGTGCGTGGTGCTGCCGGTCGTCGGCTGGTTCTGGGCCAAGCAGATCTGCGAGCGCACCGCCCAGGACCTGCGGGACCGCTGGTCCGGCCTGCTGTCCGGCGGCGGCATCGGCGCCAAGGTCCCCGAGGCCGTGCCGGGCAGCCCCGGCGAGACCAAGGCTGAGCAGCTGCGCAAGGAACTCGCCCGGCTCAGCGCCGAGCAGCGCTCCAATCTCGTCTTCTACGCCGGCCCCAAGGGCATCCTCGGCATGGGTACCCGGTGGGGCAGCTGGCAGCTGGCCGAGGACCTGGTGCCCGCCGAGTCCGGCAAGGAGATCCACCCGTTCCGCAGCTGGGACGTCATACGGGCCATCCACGACCAGCTGCGGATGCTGGAGCGCACCCCCCTCAACACGGGTGGTTTCACGGCTCCTTCCATCAAGCACTGGATCGTCAGCCCCATCGGTGAGGGCGCCGGGGCCGTGGCACGGCCCGACGGCACCGACGTGGAGGCGTACCAGTACAAGAACCACGCCATACAGGAGATCTGCAACAAGCAGCACTTCGGCAGCGGCAACCGGCACTACCTGGGTGTGCAATGGACGCTCTGGGACGGCCAGTTGATCATCACGATGCTGGTGACGGTCACCGTCCTGCACCAGACGCTCCGCATCGAGGTGACCGGGCACGCCCTGGGTCCGGTGCACGGCCTGTTCACGACCGGGCCTGCGGCCAAGGAGAAGGAAGTCCAGAAGTCGGTCAGGTTCTGGGAGACCCGCAAGATCAAGCTCCCCCTCGTCGACGCCGACGAGGTCGTACGGCTCACCGCGCGCGCCCCGCTGACCTGGTACCCGCCGCTGCTCAACTGGCTCGGCGGCTCCATGGGCCTGCCGGAGCCGTTCGGTCTGCGGCACGCCTGGGCGGACCAGCCGTGGCGGCACCGGTTCATGGCCGACGACGCGCTGCGCGCCGCGACGCCGGTCCTGCGGGTCGTCCACAACGCCGCGATCAAGGTGCTGGCGGAGAACGGCGTGGACACGGAGAAGTTCGGCTCCCGCTCGGCGTTCCTCAGCGGGGCGGTGCAGGATCCCACGCCGCGTAAGGCGGACGTCTACGACGCGTGAGCGCTGCGCCGGCTTGGGCGGGGTGCCTTGTAGCTCGGGGGTGCGTGTTCGTTGACGGGTGCGGGTGGTGTGTGGTTGCTCGCGCAGTTCCCCGCGCCCCTGAAGGCTTGGGCCTGCGGCCCGGCCTTCAGATGAAAAGCCTGGGGGCGTAGCCCCCGGCTTTTCAGGGGCGCGGGGAACTGCGCGATCAGCCACAGCTGACCTGCACCCGCCGGCGATCAGGCACCCGGCAGACGGACAGGCGGCCCTCTCTCACACGCTGGGCCACGCCTCCGCCAGCATCTTCCTCGTGTCGCCCAGGAGCTGCGGCAGCACCTTCGTGTGGCCCACCACCGGCATGAAGTTCGTGTCGCCGCCCCAGCGGGGCACGATGTGCTGATGGAGGTGGGCCGCGATGCCAGCGCCGGCGACCGTGCCCTGGTTCATGCCGATGTTGAAGCCGTGCGCGCCGGAGGCGGTACGCAGGGCGGTCATGGACTGCTTCGTGAGTTCGGCCAGCTCGGCGGTCTCCGGGACGGTGAGGTCCGTGTAGTCGGCGACGTGCCGGTACGGCACGACCATGAGGTGGCCACCGTTGTACGGGTAGAGGTTGAGCACCGCGTACACGTGCTCCCCGCGCCGGATGATCAGGCCGTCCTCGTCCGACTTGGCCGGGATGGAGCAGAACGGGCAGCCGTCGTCGGCCCCCGGACCGGTCGGCTTGTTCTCGCCCTGGATGTAGGCCATCCGGTGGGGCGTCCACAGGCGCTGGAACGCGTCCTGCGTTCCCACTCCGATCTGCTGTTCCGGCTCACTCGTCATGCAGTGCAGCATATGGCTTCGTCCGTTCGCGGCGTGTCGCCGGGTGCCGGGGCGGGACGGCCGGGACCAGGCCGGGGCGATGGACCAACCGGCCCCGGCTCCCGATGATGTTCGCCCGCGAGGACGAGCGGAGGCCCCCGGGGATCCACACCCCCGGGGGCCTCCTTCTCACGCGCTCAGCGGCGAGGGCGGCTCACACCTGGACGCGGCGCTCCACCACGTCGGCGAGCTTCGCCAGCGCCTCGTCACGCGGGATGCCGTTCTCCTGCGAGCCGTCCCGGTAGCGGAACGACACCGTGCCCGCGTTCATGTCCTCGTCGCCCACGATGACCATGAACGGCACCTTCTGCTTCTGGGCGTTCCTGATCTTCTTCTGCATGCGGTCGGAGGACGCGTCGACCTCGACGCGCAGCCCCTTCTTCTTCGCCTCCGCGGCGAAGCTCTGCAGGTACTCGACGTGCGCGTCGCCGATCGGGATCCCGACCGCCTGGACGGGCGCCAGCCACGCCGGGAACGCGCCCGCGTAGTGCTCCAGGAGCACCGCGAAGAAGCGCTCGATGGAACCGAACAGCGCGCGGTGGATCATGACGGGGCGCTGCTTGGTGCCGTCCGGGCCGGTGTACTCCAGGTCGAAGCGCTCGGGCAGGTTGAAGTCGAGCTGGACCGTCGACATCTGCCAGGTGCGGCCGATGGCGTCACGGGCCTGCACGGAGATCTTCGGACCGTAGAAGGCGGCGCCGCCCGGGTCCGGGACCAGCGGGAGGCCCTGCTTCTCGGCGACCTGGCGCAGCGTCTCGGTGGCTTCCTCCCACGCCTCGTCGGAGCCGACGAACTTCTCCGGGTCCTTGGTGGAGAGTTCCAGGTAGAAGTCGGTGAGGCCGTAGTCCCGCAGGAGGTTCAGGACGAAGGTGAGCGTCTTGTCGAGCTCCTCCGCCATCTGCTCGCGGGTGCAGTAGATGTGCGCGTCGTCCTGCGTGAAGCCGCGGGCCCGGGTCAGCCCGTGTACGACGCCGGACTTCTCGTAGCGGTAGACGGTCCCGAACTCGAAGAGGCGCAGCGGCAGTTCACGGTAGGAGCGGCCGCGCGCGTCGAAGATCAGGTTGTGCATCGGGCAGTTCATGGGCTTGAGGTAGTAGTCCACGCCCTCGTCGAGCTGCATGGGCGGGTACATGCCGTCGGCGTACCAGTCCAGGTGGCCCGAGACCTCGAAGAGCTTCCCCTTCGTGGCGTGCGGGGTGTAGACGAACTCGTAGCCCTCCTCCTCGTGGCGGCGCCGCGAGTAGTCCTCCATGACCCTGCGGATGATGCCGCCCTTGGGGTGGAAGACGGCGAGACCGGAGCCGATCTCGTCCGGGATGGAGAACAGGTCGAGTTCGTTGCCCAGCTTGCGGTGGTCACGCTTCTCGGCCTCGGCGAGGAAGTCGAGGTGCGCCTTCAGCTCCTCCTTCGAGGGCCAGGCCGTGCCGTAGATGCGCTGGAGCATGGGGTTCTTCTCGCTGCCGCGCCAGTACGCGGCGGCGTTGCGCATCAGCTTGAACGCCGGGATGTTCCGGGTGGTGGGCAGGTGCGGACCGCGGCAGAGGTCCTTCCAGCACAGGTCACCGGTCTTGGCGTCGAGGTTGTCGTAGATCGTCAGCTCGCCGGAGCCGACCTCGACGTCCGCGCCGTCGTCGGAGGACGCCGATCCCTTGAGACCGATCAGCTCCAGCTTGTACGGCTCGGCCGCGAGCTCCTCGCGGGCGGCCTCGTCGGTGACGACGCGGCGGGCGAAGCGCTGGCCGCGCTTCTGGATCTCCTGCATCTTCTTCTCGATGGCCTTGAGATCCTCGGGCGTGAACGGCTTCTCGACGTCGAAGTCGTAGTAGAAGCCGTCCCGGACCGGCGGTCCGATACCGAGCTTGGCCTCCGGGAACAGCTCCTGGACGGCCTGGGCCATGACGTGCGCGGTGGAGTGCCGCAGGATGTTCAGGCCGTCCTCGGAGGAGATGTCGACGCCCTCGACGGTCTCGCCGTCCTGCACCTCGTACGCGAGGTCCTTCAGTTCACCGGCCACGCGGGCCGCGACGATGGCGCGCTCACCGGCGAAGAGGTCGGCGGCCGTAGTGCCCGTCGTCACCACGCGCTCTTCCCGCTCGGAATCGCGTTGGATGATCACACGGACGTCTGACACCGGTCTCTCCTGCCTGATGGTGGTCGCGCACGCGTCCGCGTACGCAGACAGGAATCGTACCGAGCCGGGGGTGCCCTCTGCGAAACGGTTACGCCCTCGCCGGTCCTCGCGACCCGGCGAGGGACGCCGAGGGCCCGTACGTGGCTGCCGCTCGCTCCCGCGCGGGGGTCTGCGCCGCGACCCGCGTATGGGGGCTCTCACTCGCCGCCCCGCGCGGACTCTCGCTCGCCCGCGCCCCACAGGGGCCCTCTCACTCCCCTCCGCACGCCTCCTCGAAGAAGGCGGTGATCTCCGCCGTTTCCTGGAGCGACTTCATGAGGCGGTCCCGCTCCGCCTCGTCGACCTCCACGGGTGCGACGCCGCCCGCGTCGGTGAGCCGCCGGAAGCCACCCCGGCTCTCCAGCCGTCCGTGGACCCGTACCGGCAGTCCGACGAGATGGGCGTGCCCCGCGATCCGGTACGCCTCCTCGTCGAGGGTCATACGGACGTGCGGGACCTCGGCCCCGGCGAGGACGCGCAGCCGTACGGTTCCCTCGCCGCGCGCGGCGGACCGGCGCATCCGGACCACGGCCCCGGTGAGGCGGACGGGCACGGAGGGTTCCTCGCGGAGGTAGCGGGCCCCGGCCTCGCGCAGCACGGGCAGGTCGCCGGGTGAGAACTCGACGGGCTCGGTCGGGGTCGCCCCGCCTTCGGGGACCCCGGCGGCGGGCGCCCACTCGACGGCGACGCGGGCGCCCTCGGTGCCCCGGACGA
>NZ_LIQX01000010.1:0-8785 GCF_001418475.1 Streptomyces ossamyceticus
CCCATCCGCTTCGGCACCGACAGCACCCGGGGCGTCATCCGCGACGACACGACCGGGGATCTGAAGGTCGTCACCGTCACCCCCGACAACGAAGCCCGCATCCTCGTCCACGACGCCCACACCCCCTCCCCCACCACCGCGTTCGCCCTCTCCCGACTCGCCGACCCCGACACCCTGCACCACACCCCCATCGGCGTGTTCCGCTCCGTCGACCGACCCGTCTACGACACACAGATGGCCGACCAACTGGACAGGGCCGTCACGTCGAAGGGCAAGGGCGACCTCGGCGCTCTCCTCGCCGGCAACGACACCTGGACGGTCGGGCGTTCCGCCCGGCGCCCCCGCTCCACCACGGCCACCCGGCCGTGAACCGCGGATCCGTCACCGCAGGACCGTGAACCGCGGAACCCGTGAACCACAGCACCGTCATCGCAACACCGTTACCGCAACACCGTTACCGCAACACCATCGCCGTTCGACCGCAGTACCCCCGGGGAGGGACACCAGATGACCTATGTGATCGCTCAGCCCTGTGTCGACGTCAAGGACCGCGCGTGCATCGACGAATGCCCGGTCGACTGCATCTACGAGGGGCCGAGGAAGCTCTACATCCAGCCCGACGAATGCGTCGACTGCGGTGCGTGCGAACCCGTCTGCCCGGTGGAGGCGATCTTCTTCGAGGACGACGTCCCGGCCGAGTGGAGCGAGTACCGGACCGCGGACGCCGAGGTGTTCGCCGAACTCGGGTCGCCGGGCGGAGCGAGCGCGGCGGGGCCGCTCGCCGCCGACCATCCCCTGGTCGCCGCGCGTTCCCCGCAGGCCGCGTAACCCTCGCACCGCCCGGTGTCCGGTCGCCGGATGGCCCGATTCCGTGGTGATCCAGCCCGGTTCCAGGCCAGGTACAGGCCGATACCAGTGATCCAGGACACCGTGGAGGCGGTGGCGGAATCTTTTCGCCACCGCCCTGTGGCGTTGTGCGCGCCGGCCGCGCCCCACGCGCATCCCGGGCCGGCCATCCCAGAAGGAGCTGCAATGGACATCACCTTCACCTCTCAGCCCGCCCCGTCCGTCCCGTCCGTCCCGGACGCCAGAGGTCTGGTCGCACCGCTCCACCTGCTGCACAGACCTGTCACACCGGAGGGGTTCCTGCTGGACGCCGCCGCTCCCGTGGAGCAGCACTTCGCGCTCTCCGCCGAACTGCCCCAGGAACACGGGACGTTCACCGACGGGCCGGGCACCTTCCACGATCTGCTCTACATCGCGGAGACCCTGCGCCAGGCGACGCACTTCGTCGCCCACCAGTACTTCCGGGTGCCCACCGAGCGCCCCGCGGTGTTCGTCTCCAGCGGGCTCGACGTCCTCGACCCGGCCCCGTGGCGCCGCACCGGTCGGCCGGCCCATCTGACGCTGGACCTCACCGTGACGCCCGTGGACGTGGTCAACGGCGTCCCGCGCGGCCTCGACTGCCGCAGCGACGTGGCGATCGACGGTGTCCCTTGTGGGAGCGCTTCCGCGCGCCTTCAGTTCCTGATGCCGGGGGTGTACCGGTCGCACCGTGAGGTCGGGCGCCAGGAGAGTCTGCGGAGCACCGCTCCGGTGGTGCGCCCGCTGGCCTCCATGACGGTGGTCACGCAGGAGGAACCGGCCGCCGTGGCACCGGAGTCGGTGGGGCGCGAGGACCCGCGCAACGTCGTCGTGGGACCGCCGCTGCGGGCGCCCTACGGCGAGTTCGTGCTGCCCGTGGCCGCCGATCCCGGCCACGAGGTCTTCACGGCCGTGCCCGGCGACCATGTCCCCGGCCCGGTGTTCCTGGAGGCGTCCCGGCAGGCGTCGCTGCTCGCCGCCGCCGAACTGCACGGGCTGCGGCCCGCCCACGCCCTGCTGACCCGCTGGCGGGCGTCCTTCCGCGGCTTCGGGGACGCCGACCTTCCGCTGACCTGCACGGTCGTGGCGGAGGAACCGGTCCGCGACGAGGCGGGCCGGCCCACCGTACGCACCCGGCTCGCCTTCAGCCAGGGCAGCCGAGTCCTGTGCACCGCCTCGGCCGTCCTCCTCCAGGACTGCTGACCGTACGCCGCCGCCCGGACCGGCCGACGCTCTCCTCTCCCCTCGTTCTCATGATCAAGGAGCTCTCCGATGCGTTTCCGGGTACTGGGGCCGGTGAGTCTGTCGCCCCGCACTCCCTCCGCCGCGAAACCGCGCGCCCTGCTCGCCACCCTGCTCGTGCAGGCCGGTGAGGTGGTCCCCGTGCACAGCCTGATCGACGAGCTGTGGGGGACGGAACCCCCGCGCACCGCGACCACCACCCTCCAGGTGTACGTCTCCCAGCTGCGCAAGGTCCTCGCCGAGGCAGGCGGCTCCGCGCACTCCGGTGAGCTGCTGACCCGCGCTCCCGGATACCTCCTCGCCGTTCCCGAGCGGGACTTCGACCTGCCGTGCTTCGAACGGCTGCGGGCCGAGGGCCGCGCCGCCTACCAGGAGGGCGACTTCGGCCGCGCCTCCGGACTGCTGCACGAGGCGCTCGCCCTGTGGACGGGCCCCGCCCTGTCCGGGATCCCGCACGGGGTGCGGCTGGAGTCCGCCGCCATCCGGCTGGACGAGCTGCGGATGGAGGTCCTGGAGCAGCGGATCGTCGCCGACCTGCGGCTGGGCCGCCACCAGGAGCTCGCAGGCGAGCTCCTGGCCCTCGCCAACGAGCATCCGCTGCGGGAGACCCTGCACGGACACCTCATGGTGGCGCTGTACCGGACGGGCCGCGGCTCCGACGCGCTGCGCGTGTACGGGCGGCTGCGCCACTCCCTCGTGGAGGAACTCGGCGTCGAGCCGAGCCCGGGCCTGTCCCGGCTGCACGAACGCGTCCTGCGCCGGGAGCCCTCCCTGGACTGGCAGCCACCCCGCACCACACGCCCCGCGAACGGCGACGCCCCGGACGGCGCCGCCGGCGCACCGGGACGCCCGGCCGCGCACCGGCGGGCGGCGGGACCGGCCGACGGGCCGCGGTCCCTGCCCGGCCCGGCCCCTACGCTCCCCGCGGCGCCGCCCGGCTTCGTCGGCCGCGACGAGGAACTGGCGTACGGGGAACGGGCGCTGCGCGGTGGCGTCGGCCGGCCGGCGGTACGGGTGCTGGCCGTGTCCGGGCCGGCCGGCGTCGGCAAGACCGCGCTGGCGCTGCGGCTCGCGCACCGCACGGCGGACCTGTTCCCCGACGGCGGGCTGCTGCTCGGGCTGCGCGGGCCGCAGGGCCGTCCGCTGAGTGCCGCGCAGGCGGGCGCGGCCCTGCTGCGCCGGCTCACCGACGATGTCCCCGGCGTCCCGCTCACCGACCCGGAGGAGCTGACCGACCGGCTGCGGCGGGCCCTGCACGGGCGCCGGATGCTGCTCATCCTGGACGACGCCGCGTCCGAACAGCAGATACGGCCGCTGCTCCAGGCCGTCACGGAGGGCTCGGTGATCCTCACCGGGCGCCGCCGGGCCGCCGCCCTCGACGGGGCGGAGCACCTGCGGCTGGACGCGGTGCGGCCGGAGGAGGCGGTGGAGCTGCTGCTCGCCGCCGGGGGCGAGCGGATGGCGCAGGACCCGGTGGCGGTCGCCGAGATCGCCCGGCTGTGCGGCTGCTTCCCGCTGGCGCTGCGCGTGGCCGCGGCGGCCCTGACGGCGCGCCCGCACACCACGCCCGCCGCGCTGGCGGGCCGGCTGCGTGACGAGCGGACCCGGCTCGGTGTGCTGCGCGAGGGCGACCTCGACCTGCGCTCCAGCCTGCTGACGGGCTACCAGGAGGCGGGGCCCGCGCTGCGGCGCGCCTTCCGGCTGCTGTCCCTGGCGCCGGCCCCCGATTTCTCGGGCTGGACCGTCGCGGCCCTGCTGGGCACCGGGCCGGCGGAGGCCGAGGAGGCGGCGGAGGAACTCGTCCGGGCCCAGCTGCTGGAGGCCCGCACCGACGGCCGGTCCGTCCGCTACGGCTTCCACTCGCTGCTGAGGGTGCTGGCCACCGAACTGCGGGAGGCGGAGCCGGACGCCGCCCGGACCCGTCGGGAGGTCGTGGAGCGGCTGGGCCGGGCCTACGGGAGCCTCGCCCGGTACGCGGACCAACGGCTCGCCCCCGGACGGAACTGGCGGGCCCGGCCCGACGCCGGGCACCTCGCGCCGGACGCGGCCGAGATCGTCGGCGCGAGTCCGCTGGGATGGTTCCGCGAGGAGGCCACGGGCCTGGTGGAGACGGTACGGCAGACGCACGCGGCGGGGCTGTGGCCGCTGGTGTGGGACCTCGCGGGCAGCGCCGCCGGATACTTCCACGCCCGCGCCGCGTGGGAGGAGTGGGAGGAGACCCACCGGCTCGCCCTGGACGCCGCGCGGCGGGCCCGGAACACCGAGGCCGAGGCGGCCGTCCAGTACGCGCTGGGCGACCTGGCCTGGCAGCGCCGCCAGGCCGACCGGGCGCTGCGCCACCACACCGCCGCCCAGCACGCGTTCGAGCTGGTCCGCGACCGGACCGGGGTGGCACGCTGCCGGATCGGCGCGGCCGACGTCCTGCTCGGCCAGGGCCTGCTGGAACACGCCGCACGGCGGTACGGGCGGGCGTTGGCGCTCTGCTCGGCCGAAGGGGACCTGCGGGGCGAGGTGGCCGCGTTGAAGGGGCTCGCCCTGGTCAACCTGCGACGTGGCCGCGTGGACGTGGCCCGGCGGCAGCTGGAGCAGTGCGGGCGCGCCGCGGAACGCCTCGGCGACCGCCGCTGGACGGAGTACGTCCGCCGCACCACGGCCCGCCTGGCCCCGGACCCCACCCACCGCCTCTCCCCCGTCGGCCACGCGGTCGAGGTGGGCCCCGGCATGTGGCTCATCGGAACGGCGACGGCCGCCTGAGCCGGCGGGAGCGCCGTGAGGTCGTCCCTGACGGGGGCGGCCCGACGGTGTCTCTGCCAGGAACTGCGTGAGGGTGTCCCCCGAGGGAGCTGTGCGAGGTCGTCCCCGCCGGGAGTGGGGTGACAGCTCCCGACGGGAGCACGCGTCACCCCCGGCGTGAGTCGTATGCCCCGTTCCCCGGCAGGAGCCGTACGGCCTGCTCCCCGGCGAGGACCGCATGACGCGTCCCCGGCGTCGGCCGCGTGGCGGTTGTGGCCGGGGTCGGCCACGTGGCGGGCGTGGCCGGGAGGCCGCGTGGCAGTCGTAACCGGCGTCAGCCGCGTGGCGGTTGTCCCGGCGTCGGCCGCGTGGCGGTTGTGGCCGGGGTCGGCCACGTGACCGGTCGTAGCCCCCGGCGGCGAGTGACAGTCGTAGCCGGTCAGTGCACGGTGCTGGTGGCGCTGGTCTTCGCCGCGTCGTCCCGCCGCGCGTGGGCCGCGCGCCGCCCGCTGCCGCCACACCTCGGCCGCGTGGCGGTCGTGGCCGGGAGGAGCCGCGTCGCGGTCGTAGCCGAGGCGAGCCGCGTGACCGTCGTGGCCGGCCTCGGCCGCGTCGCGGTCCTAACCGGCGGCAGCCGCGTCGCGGTCGTAGCCGGGAGGCCGCGTGACCGTCGTGGCCGGCCTCGGCCGCGTCGCGGTCCTAACCGGCGGCAGGCCGCGTCGCGGTCGTGGCCGGGGGGAGCCGCGTGACGTCCTGCACGCGGCTCCCGGACGGCCGGCGACGGCAGTGGCGGGGGTTCGGTTCTCCACTCCGGTCCCCCGCGTGGCCGGCCGTCAGCCGGTGGCCCGCCCCTGGAGGGGACGGGCACCCCGGGTGCGGGCCTGCGCGCGGCGGGTGCGCAGCAGCTGCCGCCACTCCTCGGGGCTGAACCGGGCGGGCCGGGTGCGGCCGATGAAGTCGTGGAGCACACCGAGGAAGCGCTCCGGATCCGTGTGGAACGGGAAGTGCCCGGCGTCCTCGAATATCTCCAGCCGGCTGCCCGGCATGGACACATGGCCGAGGCCCGCGTGCAGGGCCGGAACCACCATGTCGCGTCCGCCCCACACCAGCATGGTCGGCATGCCCTGCGTCAGATAGCAGCGGTCGAGCAGCGTGCCGACCTGGCCCCGCCAGTCGACGACGGCCCGCAGGGTCCGGACGAACGCGCTGCGCGAACTCGCGTCCGGCAGGGCGTCCACCACCCGCAGCAGATCCGGCGCGTCGACCCCGAGCCCCGTGTTCAGCGTCTTCATGATCCGCACGGCCATCTGCAACTGCCAGCGCACGGTGGGCAGTTGCAAGGCCGACAGCAGCAGTTCGGCGCCGGGCAGCGTGGCGGCCCGCAGCAGCGGGGAGACCTGGCGGCCGATGCCCCCGCTGCCGACGAGGACCAGCCGCTCGGTGCGCTCGGGGAACTGGTAGGCGAACTGGGCGGCCACCGCGCCGCCGAGGGAGTGGCCGACGAGGGTGGCCCGCTCGATGCCCAGCGCGCTGAGCAGGTCCCGCAGCCCGTTGGCGTACGCGCCGGGAGAGTAGTCGCCACGGGGTTTGGCGGACGCCCCGTGGCCGAGCAGGTCGGGGGCGAGGACCCGGTACCGGGCGGCCAGACCCGGGATGATGTCGGCCCAGGTCGCGGAGGAGTCGCCGATGCCGTGGATCAGCACCACCGCGGACTCGCCCTTGCCGGCCATGCGGTAGGCGAAGCGGTAGCCGTGCAGCTCACGGGTGCGGACGCGGATCTCGTTGCGGCCCACCGCCCGCGGCCTGGGCCGCCCCGGCTGCCGGCTGGGCCGGAAGGGCGAACGGGCGGTGAAGGGGTCGTCGGCCATCGGTCAGGCCTCCTGCGGGATCGGATGGTGGTCACGGACAGGGCGGCGCGGGACCGGCGCGGACTCGACGACGTCCGGGGTGCCCGGAGCCTCGGTGTCGGCGGGGCCGGGGAGGGGGACGCGCGGAGCGCGGAAGAGGACCGGGTCGCCGGGGACGCCCTCGGGGTCTGGGTCGAGGCCGAGGGAGGTGAGGGAACGCCAGGGCTGGGCCTGGCCGGGTTTCCTCGTCCGCCAGGGAGTGTGCGCCTGGGCCGGGGAGGAGGGAGCGCGGAGGGTGTGCACGGAGGACATGACAGCCACCTCTGGGTAGGTGTGCGAGGAAGCGCACCGGGAGGGGGCGCGGTACCGCCGCCGTTCGGCGGCGGCGCCCGGTGCGAGGGAGCCCGCGGAGGGGTACGGGGCTCTGCTCGGAGCTCTGCTCGGAGCTCTGCTCGGAGCTCTGCTCGGAGCTCTACTCGACGGGGGACCGGCGCGGCTGACGGGGTACGGCGTCGGCCAGGCCCGCGGCTCCGGAGCCGGACGGGTGCGCCGCGCCGGACGGGTGCGCCGCGCCGGACGGGTGCGCCGCGCCGGACGGGCCGGGCGCACCGGCGCCGACCGCGCGGGACCGGCCGGACACACCGCTCGCACCGCCGTCGGCCGCACCGGCTCCGAACACACCGGCCGCACCGCCGCCGGACACACCGCGTCGACGCCCCGCGCCGGTGGCGGGCAGGGCGCGGTGGCCGCCGAGCCGGTGGGTGAGGCGGGCCCGCAGCAGGGACGCGATCAGCCACTTCCGCATGGCGCCCAGATGCGCGGGGGAGCCGTGGACGTCGTCGAACTCCTTGAAGCGCACCCGCGGCAGCGTGGCGCCGAGCAGCTGCCGCTCGGTGGGCGGGATGATCTCGTCCCGCGAGCTGACGACGTATCCGACGGGGATGTCGACCGCGCCCAGGACGTCCGGCCCGAGCGGGAAGTCGGCGAGCAGCGCCCGCAGCGCGTCGTCGTCGGGGGCGCCGGTGAGCCGGCGCAGCGTGGCGACGGTGATCCCGGGGACCCGGGGCCACCAGTCGGGGTCGTCGAAGAACCCGGCGACGGGGGCGCCGACGGTGTGGACGGAGCGGATGCGCGGGTCCTCGGCCGCCGCGCGCAGCGCCAGGTGGCCGCTGAAGCTGAGGCCGAGGACGGAGGTGTCGGTCACCCGGGCGCGGCCGGCGAGTTCGTCCATCAGGAACGGCAGCAGCCGCCAGGAGTCCGCGTGGTAGCGCAGGGTGTTCTCGCCGACGCCGGGCATCTCGGCGACCACGGCCGCCCAGCCGAGGCGGGCGAGCCGGGGCAGCAGGGGCGCCCACTGCTCCTTGACGCTGACGATGCCGCCCATGACCAGCAGCAGCGGGCGCCGGCGGCGGGAGTCGAGTCCGCTCGCCCAGCAGGCGACCGTGCCGTCGGGGTGGTCGAGGACCAGGCGTTCGACGCCGCGCCGGCGGCGCCAGTCGTCGAAGGTGCGGACGCAGTTGTCCTGGGCCCGGCGCCGGACGTCGTCGCCGTGGTACGGGAAACGGGCGAGCGCGTAGTGCCGGCAGGCGTCGAGGGGGCGGCCCGCGACGGCCAGCCGGTCGGCCTCTCCGGTCCACACCCGGGCCCACGACGCGGGGTGCCCCGGCTCGTCGTTGGCGATCCTCGGCAGTACGGCCGCGACCTGGCGGTCACCGATGCCCTGGCCGCGGGCGTGCAGCCGCGCGAACTCCTTGAGTTCCGCGAGATGGTCCATCGCTGTTCTCCGTCTCCTCCGGGATGCGGGTCCGATGCCCGGGGGATGCGGCCGGAGGGCTCGGGGCCTTCCTGGTCGTACCGGCGGCGGGCGGGGCTGTCCGGTCGTACGGCGGGCGGGCCTGCCCGGTCGGGAGCGGGGGATGTCCCCCGGCCGGGTGGCCCGCCCGGAGAGATCCTGGCCGCCGTCCCTTAAGCCCTGCTGGCGCACGGGTTGCGCCACGCTAAGCGCTGCGCGTGGAGTGCCGTGTGCGGCGCGAGGTGCAGGGTGCGTCGTGCATGGTGTGCCGTGCGGGGCCGCCGGGCGCGCACGGCACACGGCGGCG
>NZ_LIQX01000010.1:8808-41287 GCF_001418475.1 Streptomyces ossamyceticus
CACGGCGGCGACGACCCGCGGGTCGAGCATGGTGCGGGCGGCGGTGTCGCGGGTGCCGCCGAAGCCGGCGTCGCTGACCGCGACGCTGACGACGTAGCCGTCGTCGACGGAGAAGGTGCGGAACTGCCATTCGACACCGGTGCCCGGTGCGCCGTCGGGAGCCAGGACCCTGGCGGGCCGGCCGTCGCCGCTGAAACCGAAGTCGGTGAAGCGGAACCGCAGCCCCTGCCCGATCGCCTTGCTGTAGGCCTCCTTGAGGGTCCACATCCGTACGAGCGCGGCGCCCCGCCGCTGCGCCGGGAGCCGTTCCAGGACGGTCAGCTCGTGCGGCGTGCAGACATGGCGGTGCAGCCCGCGCGTGTAGAGCGGGCGGTCGGCCCGCTCCGCGTCCACCCCGATCAGCCCTTTCGTGGTGAGTCCGATGAGCAGCAGGTCCTCGGTGTGGCTGAGGCTGATGTCCACCGCGTCGTAGCCGCGCAGATAGGGGCGGCCGGTGGGGCCGTACCCGAGTTCGACGGCCTGCGGGGGCACCCGCAGCGCCACCGAGGCGGCGAACTTCAGCAGCACCCGGGACGCGGCGAACCGGGTCCGCACGTCCGGGTGCGTCATCTCCAGGTAGCGGTCCCAGTCCCGGCCCAGCAGGGCACGCAGCCGCGGGGCGCCCGCCCGGTCCGGCCGCCAGTCGGCGAGCCGGGCGTGCAACACCGCGACCTCGTGCTCCTCCAGGTCGGCTCGGACCTGGTCCCAGGCTCCGTCACGGCCGGAGATCCGCACCGGCTCCCCGAGCGATGGGCTGGGTGCCGTCCTCCTCCGCGTCATCGAAGCCCTCCAATTCCTGCTTGAGATCCCCGAGAACGTCGGCGGCGGCCGCGCCGTCGACGACCCGGTGGTCGAAGGTGAGTCCGAGCCGCATCACCGGGGCGATGGCGAGCCGCCCGTCCTTGACGACGGGCCGCTCGACGACGCGTCCCGCGCACAGGGTGATGGCGGTGCCGCCGCTGGAGTGGAATCCGTCGACGGGGCGGTGGCCCAGCGAGCTGACCGCGACGGTGCCGAGGACGGCCGGCCGTCTGGCCGGGTCGCGGGTCGCGGCGGCGAAGGCCAGCCGGCCGAGCGGCACCGGCAGCCGGCCGAGCATCCGGACCCCGCGGAACTCGGCCATCCGCTCGGTGCCGGGGCCCCGGTAGCGGTCGACGCGTGCCTGGATCTCGTCGAGGTCGGCGCTCTCCAGGTCGGGCAGCAGCGCGGACAGCACGGTCCGTTCGCCGTCCACGGTGCGGTCCAGCGCCAGCTTGGCGGTGACCCCGCTGAACCGGACGGTGCGCGGTCCGCGCAGCCCGAACAGGCGGGCCGGGGCGAGGGCCGCGTTGGCCTCCGGGTGGCGGTGCAGCACCCGGCCGGTGGCGTGCAGCAGATAGGTGACGACGGAGTAGCGGCGGCCGGCCGCCCGCGCGGCCCCGCGGTGGGCCTCGATCCGGGTCATGTCGATGTCGGTGTCGAGGTGCACGGGCCGCTGCCGGGCGGCGTGCTCCAGGAAGTACAGGGTGTGCCGCCGCCGGCGCTCGGGGTGCGCCCGGACGGGGGCCGGCGGGTTCCCGCCGGCCCCGGCAGCGGTCATGTCCGGGCCGCCAGTTGGTAGATCTCGCCGAGGCTGCGGGCCTCCAGCAGCCTGCCCACGGGCAGGCTGCGGCCGGTGGCCTGTTCCAGCGCGGTGACCAGTTTCAGCAGGTACAGCGAGTCCCATGCGGGCAACTGGTCCAGGTCGGCGGAGACCTGGTACTCCTCCAACGGCATACCGAGCTCGTCCCTGACGAGGCGGACGAAATCGTCGATGGTGTGCATTCTGTACGGCCCTCCCAGGGGCGGGTGTGTGCGGACGTCAGATCTTCTCGAGCGCGAAACCGGACTTGATCCATTTGCTGGACTCGACGGCGACCGCCAGCGCGCGCTGCCCCTGGCCGATCTTGCCCAGCAGCGCCTCCAGTTGGAGGAAGGGCAGGGCGTTGCCGTTGTTGCCGGTGTCCGCGACGCAGGACACCTCGACGGCGTCGGGCAGCCCGAGTCCGTCCGTGATCCGCCGGGTCATCCGGCCGGACAGCTGCGGCGGCAGCAGGAAGTCCACGTCCTCGGGGGTCCAGTCGAGTTCCTCCAGGAGTTCCCAGAGGATCTCCACCGCCATGGTGGGGACGGACTCCTCGATGGCCTTGTAGTCCTCCCGGACGGCCTGCCGGTCCTCGTGGCGGTCGGCGAGCCCGAACCAGTCGATGACCTGGCCGGGTTCCCGGCCCAGTCCGGTGAACCGGTTGAGGACGGTGCGCAGGGCGAGGCGCTCGCCGCGCGGGGTCGAGGTGACCACGGCGGCGCCCGCCCCGTCGCCGAAGAGGACGTAGTTGACGAGGTCGCTGGGGGCGGCAGAGGACAGGTCCCGGTCGAGGTCGAGGTGCTTGCTGCAGACGTCCCCGCCGATGACCAGTCCCGCCTTGTGGCCGCCGCCGGTGACGAGGGTGTGGCCCAGTTGCAGGGCCTGGACGGCGCCGGCGCAGCCGGACTGGAGCTGGTAGGTGGGGATCTGGTCCAGGCCGAGCTGGTCGACGACGTGGTTGACGGTGGCGGGCATGAGGTGGTCCGGGGTCGCGGTGCCCATGACCACGAAGTCGATCTCGTGCGGGGCGAGCCCGGAGGCGGTGAGTGCCTGCTCGGCGGCGCGGGCGCACAGGTCGGCGAGCGACCAGCGGACCTCGCCGGTCTCCAGGTCGCGGGCGAAGTGCCGGGTCCGGGTGCCGATGAACACGTCGATCCACTCTTCGTTGACGCCGAGTGTCCTCGCCAGCGCCGCGTTGTCGACCGGGTCGCCCGGCAGCGCGGTGCCGACCGAGGCGAGGTAGGAGACGGCGCCGGGCGGGGCGGAGTCGTGCTGGGGTGAGTGTTCCGACTGCATACGAGCGGTCCTTCCTTGAAGTCCGTGACGGGAGCGGGGAGCGCCCGGCCGCGCGGGCGGCGCGCGGCCCAGGGTCTGTCGTCACACTCCCGTCGTCGCCCGGAGGGCGGCCCTGCGGCGTCCGGTGCGTGCTCCGGGGTCCCCCCTGCTCGAAGAGCTTGGGGGAGCTTGCCGGGCGTCGCAGGGCAGGCGGGAGTGTGACGACAGTCCCTAGGCGACGGCCGAGCCTGCGCGGTCCTGGAGGTAGTCGACGAGGTCTCCGACCGAGGACAGCCGCGGGAGCAGGTCCTGCACGCTGATCGTGTCCAGCCCGTCGAGGCGTTCCTGGAGCCGGTCCTTCAACTCCATGATCATCACCGAGTCGAAGCCGAGGTCCTCGTAGAGCAGGGACAGCCGCGAGACCTCGTCCGTGGCGTAGCCGCCGACCTCCGCGACGGCCTCGATGACGGCGCGGGTCACCGGGTCCACCGCCGTGTCCTCCGCGGCGGAGGGCAGGACGGCGGTGAGCACGGCGCCGTGCCCGTGCGCGGCCGTCTCGTCCCGCGGGTGCGCCGAGGCGGTGTCCGCGTGGTCGGGGACGACGCTGAGGTCGGCCGGGGCGGCCCGTACGGTGCTGCGGGTCCAGAACCGGTGGGCGTCGGAGAAGGCGTACGGGGCGAGCCGCTGCGGCTGCCGCTCCTCCTGCGGGTAGACGGCGTCCCACCGGGGGTCGAGGCCGCTGCGGAAGAGTTCGGCCAGCGCCTCGGCGAAGGTGCTGCCGTCGGCCTCCTCACCCGCCACGGGGGCGACGCTGTGCACGCCGGCTCCGGCGGCGGAGCGCAGGGCGCGCGCCATGCCGGTGAGCACCGGGCGGGGGCCGACCTCCACCAGGTGGGTGGGGCCCGCCTCCAGCAGCCGGTTCATCGCGTCGCCGAACAGGACGGGGGCGCTGATGTGCTCGGTCCAGTACTTGGCGTCCATCGGCTCGGCCTCCAGGAGCCGCCCGCGCACGGTGGAGTACACCGGGAGCTTGGGGACGCCGCCGCCCGTCTCGTCCGCGATCGCGGCGAACGTGTCGAGCATGGGTTCCATCAGCGGGGAGTGGAAGGCGTGGGAGACCTCCAGGCGCCGGGTCCTGACGCCCTGTCGTCCGAGCGTCTCGTCGATGCGTTCCAGTGCCGCCAGGTCCCCGGAGAGGACGGTGGCCCGGGGGCCGTTGACCGCGCCCACCCCGACCAGGGGCTCCGCGTCGACGAGTTCGGCCAGCTCCGAGAGCGGCGCCCGTACGGCGAGCATGCCGCCGCCCTCGGGCAGCCGCTCCATCAGGGCGCCGCGGGCGGCGATCAGCCGTGCTGCCTGCTCCAGCGGGAAGACCTCGGCGAGGACGGCGGCGGCGTACTCGCCGACGCTGTGGCCGAGCAGCAGCGCCGGTGGCACTCCGAGTTCGGTCAGGCTCGCCGCCAGGGCGTACTCGACGGCGAACAGGGCGGGCTGGGTCCAGCCGGTGCGGTGCACGGCCTCGTCGCCGGAGAGCAGCAGGTCGCGCACCGAGCCGCCGAGGTGCGGGGCGAGCGCCTCGTCGGCCTCGTTGAGGAACCGCCGGTACAGCGGCGACTGGAGGTACAGGCGCGCCGTCATGCCCGGGTACTGGGAGCCCTGGCCGGTGAACAGCAGTCCCACCTGGGGCTTGCCCGTGGCGTTGCCGACGAGCCGGGCCAGCAGGTCGTCGTCGCCGGCGGCCTCGCGCAGGGTCGCGGCGAGTTCGCCGGTGTCCTTGGCGGGCAGCGCGAAGCGGTAGCGGTGCCCGGTCTTGGTCCTGTTGCTGCTCCAGCACAGCGGGCCGGCCGGGACCCGGCGCCGTTCCAGGGCGTCGGCCTGGACGAGCAGGTTGCGGCGGAGCGCGGCGGTGGAGGGGGCGGTCAGGGTGAAGACGCCGGCGCCGAGGCCCGAGGCGCCGGTGGTCCGGCCGGTGTGCCCGGACTCCGGGTCCCGCTCCTCGGGGCGGGCGGCGTACGGCGGCGCGGACTCCAGGACGGCGTGGGCGTTGGTGCCGCCCATGCCGAAGCTGCTCAGGCCGCCGATGGCCGGCCCGGAGCGCAGCCGCAGCGGCGCTTTGAGGAGCCGTATGCCCTGCTTGGCGAGTTTCAGGGCGGGGTTCTCCTTGGCGGCGAACCGGCTGGCGGGGACCGTCTTGTGGTGCAGCGACAGGGCGACCTTGATGAGGCCGGCGATGCCCGCGGCTCCCTCGGTGTGCCCGATGTTGCCCTTGACGGAGCCGAGGGCCAGCGGGCGCCCGGAGCGGCCGGAGTGCAGATGGCCGAGCGCCTTGATCTCGATCATGTCGCCGAGGACGGTGCCGGTGCCGTGGGCCTCGGTGAAGGTGACCTCGGACGGGTCGACCCCGGCGCGGCGGTAGGCGGCGGCCAGCACCTCCTGCTGCGACCAGCGGTTGGGGGCGGTGATGCCGTTGCTGCGGCCGTCCTGGTTGACGGCGGTGCCGCGGATCACCGCGTACACCGGCTGGCCGTCGGCGATCGCGTCCTCCAGTCGGCGCAGCACCACCGCGCCGACGCCCTCGCCCCGGCCGATGCCGTCGGCGTCGGCGCTGAAGGGCTTGCACCGGCCGTCGGGCGCGGACAGTCCGGCCTGGGTGTAGAAGATGCCGAGCGCCGGGGTGAGCGCCACGTTGACCCCGGCGGCGATGGCGGTGTCGCACTCCCCCGCCAGCAGGGCGTTGCACGCCAGGTGGACGGCGACGAGGGAGGACGAGCAGGCGGTGTCGACCGCGAGGCTGGGGCCCTTGAGGTCGAGGTGGTACGAGATCCGGTTGGCGGTCATGCAGTAGCCGTTGCCGGAGCCGAGCTGGGCGGTGACCTTGGCGTAGTCGGTCATGTGCAGGTGGGCCCACTCGTTGCCCATGATGCCGACGAAGACACCGGTGTCGGTGCCGGCCAGCTTCTGCGGG
This sequence comes from Streptomyces ossamyceticus, assembly GCF_001418475.1. GTDB lineage: Bacteria > Actinomycetota > Actinomycetes > Streptomycetales > Streptomycetaceae > Streptomyces > Streptomyces ossamyceticus. The sequence continues at coordinate 14,691 of NZ_LIQX01000010.1, forward strand.
GCGACCCCGGCGTCCTCGACGGCACGCCAGGCGCACTGGAGCAGCAGCCGCTGCTGCGGGTCCATGGCGGCCGCCTCGCGCGGGGAGACGGTGAAGAACTCGTTGTCGAAGGCGTCCGGGTCGGAGATGAAGCCGCCCTCGGTGGTGTTGGAGTGTCCTTCGGCCCCGGCGCGGGAGTGGAAGTCACGGGCGTCCCAGCGCTGCCGGGGCACCTTGTCCACCCCGTCCCCGGAGCGCATCAGCATGTCCCAGTAGGCGGCCGTGTCGGGCGCCCCCGGGAATCGGCAGTCGATGCCGACTATGGCGACGGGCCTCATCGATTCTCTCCCCCCATCTCCCCGAGCTCCTCCACCAGGTGCCCGGCCAGCGCCTCGACGGTCGGGTAGTCCCAGGCCACGGTGGGTTCGAGGACGAGGTCGAAGTCCTCCTCGATGTCACCGCACAGGCTCAGCGCGGCCACCGAGTCCAGCCCGTACTCGGCCAGCGGCACGGTCGGGGAGATCTCGGACGGCGTCCGCTTGAGGTACAGGGCGATCCGGTCGGCGAGCCAGCTGCTCAGCGACTCGACGGTGTGTGCGGTGTGCTCGTTGTTCGCGGTGCGGTCGGTCGCGGGAACAGACATGGTGTAACTCCTCGTGAAGGCGCGTCAGGTCCGGTCGGCCGGCGGTCAGCCGGCCAGCGGGGTGTCGTAGAGGTCGTAGCTGCGGCGTTCGTGGAAGCGCCGGAGCACTTCTTCGTGCACCCGGGCCTCGCAGCCGGGCGGCAGGTCGGCGGGGCGCTGCCCGAGCCGTCGCGCCAGCCGGTGCAGTGCGGCGGCCACCCAGGCCGGGTCGGCCAGGAAGGGGTCGTCGCCACCCTGTGCCCCGCGCCAGACGCCGAGGACGGACGCCGCCGCGAGGAACACCGCGTAGCGGTCGGCGAGCGCGAAGCTGGCGGGGCTGGCGAGGGCGGTGCGGTCCTGCGGGGACAGGTTCAGGCTGTCCTCCTGGATCTGGCGCAGCTGGTCCAGGAGCCGCATGACGAGGGCCTGGACGGCGAGTTCCTCGGGGGAGCCGCTCGGCAGGTCGTCGGCGGCGGCGACGAGGGAGGCGCTGAGGCTGTCCCGGCCGCTGGCGAGGGCGAGCCGGTCGAAGGGGATGCCGGGCAGTGCCTCGCGGGGGCGGAACAGGCTCTGCGGGGCCTCGTCCCCGGAGAACCAGGCGCGCCGGGCCAGCCGGGACAGCTGCGGGATGATCGTGGCCTGGCAGGCCGCCGAGCCGGCGTGGCCGAGGCTGAGCACCGGCAGGTCGCGGACGTGCTTCTGGAAGAGGCCGAACTCGCCCTCCCGGACGTAGAACCGCGCCCCGAGCACGATCGACAGGTCGTACATGGTGTCGGTGAGCATCTTGGGCACCAGGTACTTCACGGCGGCCGCGTACACGCTGGTCTCGTCGGGCAGCAGATGCACCGCCCGGGTGCCGACCGTCGCCATGCTGTCGCAGATCAGCAGGTCGAGGAAGGCGCCGGTGAGGGTGGCGGAGGCGTGCGGTATCTCCATCACCGAACGCCGGTACAGCTCACGTCCGAGGGCGAACCGCACGACCGTGCGCAGGCTGGTGTCGAGGGCGCCGACGGCCATGCTGGGGATGGCGCTGCGGGTGATCTGGAAGGAGCGCAGCGCCAGTTCCACGCCCTGGCCGCGGGCGCCGACGAGGGTGCTGTCGGGCACCGGGCAGTCGGTGAAGTCCAGCCCGGACAGCCGGCAGCCGCGCACACCGACGGCGTTGTAGCGGGGCAGGACGGCGAAGCGCTCCGTGTCGAGCTGGTCGCGTTCGACGAGCAGCACCGAGTGGCTGCGGCTGCCGGGGCTGTCGTCGGTACGGCTGAACAGGGCGTAGGCGTCGGCCCGGTCGGCGTTGTTGATGACCTCCTTGCGGCCGTTGAGACGGAAGCCGCCGGGCACGGGGTCGGCCCGGAACTCGTTGCGCACGAAGTCGTTGCCGTGCGGCAGCTCGTGGTAGGCGACGGAGACCTTGGAGCCGCCGAGCAGCAGCTCCGCCGTCCGGCGGCGCTGCTCCTCGCTGCCGGCCGTCCACACGTTGACGGCGGCCATGAACGACGTGATGCCGTAGCCGAGGCCGAGCGCCACGTCGCGGCGGAACACCTGGCGCATCACGCGGACGAGGGTGTCGAGGCGGTCGAGGCGTCCGCCGAGGTCGGTGGGCACGAACTCGGCGTTGAGGACCAGGTCGTCGAGGAGCCGCTCACCGGCGGCGGGCAGTTCCCCGGCCTCGTCGGCGGCCAGCAGTCCGGCGGCGCCCAGCGGGTTGGCGGGGTCCTGGGGGTCCCCGAAGCGGCTCTCCAAATCGGCGATCCTCGCCCGGACCGCGTCCTCCGCCGCCCGGTGGGCGGCCGGGTCGGTGGCAGGGGCGGCGCCGTTCGGGGCTGCGTCGCCGTGCAGCCCCTGGACCGCGGGATCACTCAGCATGACGTCCCCTCGGATGTCCGGGTGCCGCCGACGGCGGCCCGGGTGTCGGTGTGTGCGTGCGCTGCGGCGGCCGGCGGACCGCCGGTCGCGCCGGACGCGTGGGTGAGCGGGGCGGCGTCGCCGGGTGGCCCGGCCGGCCGGTCGGCGGGCCCGTGCAGCGCGAACGGGAACAGGGAGAACAGCTCGCCCGCCTCCCGTACGGCGCGCAGCCGCTCCAGCAGCGGGGCGTAGGCGTCGGGGTCGCCCGCGTCGGGCTCGCCCAGCCGCCCCAGCAGCCGGTCGAGGACGGGCCACAGCCACACCCCGTCCTGCCACAGCGGCCCGGTGCTCCCGGTCCGCGCCGCCCGGTGGTTGTGCGTCCACAGGCCGAGGCAGGCGGCGCCTGCCAGGCACAGGCTGTACTGCCGGGCCACGTCGAAGGCGGCGGGCGGCACGTCGGAGACCACGGCGCGGTGGGCGTCCATCGCCTCGTGGACCCGGCCGGTCACCGCGAGCAGCCGCTCCGCGGCACCGAGCGCGCCCTTGAGTTCGGGCCGCCGGCCGGCCTCGGCGCGCAGCGCCGCCACCGACGCGGGCAGGGTGGCCATGATGCCGCTGCCCCGCCGGGCCACCAGGGACAGCCGCTCGGGGGCGAGCGGGGGCAGCGGCTCCGCCAGGTCGAAGGCGCGGGCGGCGCCGGCCGTGTCGCCGGTGCCGCGCACCCAGCCGCGGGACAGTGAACGGAACTGGTTGACCAGGGAGTTGAGGTTGACCAGGGTGTTGCCGTCGAAGAGGCCGACGATGCGGTGGTCGCGGTCGACCTTCTGGAACATCCCGAGGGCGTGGACGTCCTTGAGGAAGGCCCGCGCCCCGAGCAGCCGGGTCAGCTCGGCGATCACTCCCTCGGTGCCGGTGGGCACCAGGTACTTGGTGACGGCGGCGGCCACGCTCAGCTCGTCGGGGACGGTGTGCACGGAGCGGGCGGCGACCGTGGCCAGCGCCTCCCCGGCGAGCACGTCCGCGGCGGCCGAGGCGAGCACGTGCCGTGCCTGCGGCAGGTCGACCAGGCGCCGTCCGAACAGTTCGCGCCGCTCGGCGAAGTCCAGGGCGATGTTCAGCGCGTGGTCGGCCGAACCCAGGGACAGCGAGGCGCACATGGTGCGGGTGAGCTGGAGCGCCTTCAGTACGGTCTCGACGCCGCCACCCACACCGCCGACCGCCGCGTCCGCCGGCACCGGGGCGCCGTCGAAGGCGATGCCGCTGATGTCGGCGCCCCGGATGCCATGCGTGTGGATCTTGTCGATGCAGCGGTAGTGCTCTCCCGGCGTCATCGGCCGCTTGTCGACGAGCAGCACGGTGAAGCCGCGCGGCCCGCCGTCCTCGGAGGTGCGGGTGAGCACCGAGAGCAGGCTGCCGCGGGTGGCATTGTTGATCAGCCATTTCTCGCCGCTGATCCGCCAGCCGCCCGCTTCGTCGGGCTCGCCCCGCACGTCCCCGGCGAGCAGGTCGCTGCCGTGGGCGCGCTCGGTGAGGGCCAGCGAGACGGGCACGCCCGCCCGGATGTCCTCGGCGAGCCGGCGGGCCTGCTCGGGGGTGCCGGAGATCCAGACGCAGACCCCGCCCAGGTACGTCTTGCCGTGCCCGACGGCGACGGTCATGTCGCGCCGGGCCACCACCCGCATGACCTGCATGACGGTCTCGTAGTCGGTGAGCCTGCCGCCGTGCTCGGCCGGGATGTAGAACTCCTGGAGTCCCCAGCCCTCCAGCACCCGGCAGATGTCGGACGGGAACTCCTCGTTCTCGTCGAGTTCCAGGCAGCGGGCGTGGGAGAAGGGCGTGGCGGGGTCGTCGGGGTCGCCGAGCAGCGACTCCAGTTCCTGTGCGACGCGGTAGGGGGGATGGTCCATGGTTCAGCCCACCGGTGCCATGGCCGGGTCGGCGGCCGGGGTGCCCGCGGCGGCTGCGCCGGCTGCGGCGTTGGCGGCGGTTTCGACGAGCGTGCGCACCGACGGGTCCAGCACGGAGTGCAGCGCGGTGACGGCGCCCTGGAGGAACAGCTTGCGCATCAGGGTCCGCTGGATCTTGCCGCTGGTGGTCCTGCGGACGGTGCCGGGGCGGACCAGCAGCACGTTGCCTGCCGGTACGGCGAACTCCATGCCGATGTGCCGCTGGATGTCGGTGGCGACGCTCTTGAGGTCGTCGCCCGCGGCGGCGGCCCGGATCTCGTGGATCACCACGAGGTGCTCCTGGCCGCCGGTGTCGACGGCGAAGACCGCGCCGGCGCCGATCGCCGGGTTGAGGCCGCGGACCGCGCTCTCCACGTCGTACGGGTAGATGTTGCGGCCGTTGATGAGGACCATCTCCTTCAGCCGGCCCGTCACAAACAGCTCGCCGCCGCCCAGGACGCCCATGTCGCCGGTGCGCAGCCAGGCGCCCAGCTCCTCCTGGCCGGCGATGCGGGCGCCGAAGATCTCCGCGTTGACCTCGGGCCGCTCCCAGTAGCCGGAGGCGACGCTGGCGCCGCGCACCCAGATCTCGCCGACCCGGCCCTCGGGCTGCTCGGCGAGCGTCTCGGGGTCGACGATCCGCACCTCGAAGTCCTCGGCCAGCGCGACCCCGCTGCTGACCAGGGTGCGGCGCGGGGCGCCCAGGAACGGTCCTGCGAGGGTGCCCTGCTCCAGGCCGGCCGCGTCGACCTCGCGCAGCAGCGCGCCCCGCGTCTTGGGGGTGCCGGTCACCAGCAGGGTCGTCTCGGCCATGCCGTAGCAGGGGAACATGGTCTCCGCGCGGAACCCGTGGGGTCCGAAGCGCTCGGTGAACGCCTGGAGGGTCTCGGCGCGGACGGGTTCGGCGCCGTTGCAGGCGGTGCGCCACGTCGACAGGTCCAGGCCCTCCAGCTGCGCGTCGGTGACCCGGCGGACGCACAGGTCGTACGCGAAGTTGGGGCCGCCGCTCGCGTTGACGCCGTACTCGCTGACCAGTTCGAGCCAGCGGGCGGGCTTGCGCAGGAACGACACCGGGGGGATGAGCACACTGGTGGTGCCCAGCCACAGCGGCTGGAGGATGTGCCCGATCAGGCCCATGTCGTGGTAGAAGGGCAGCCAGCCGCCGATCATCGTGTCGGGGGTGTTGCCCGTGGAGCGGGCGATGGCCGCCTCGTTGGCGAGCAGGTTGCCGTGCGAGACCATCACGCCCTTGGGGGCGCTGGTGGAGCCCGAGGTGTACTGGAGGAAGGCCAGGTGCTCCGGGCTCAGCCGCGGGTCGCGCCAGGCGTCCACGTCACCGACCGTCCCCTGGTCGGTGGGCAGGCACGCCACGTCGGAGAAGCCCTCGGCCGCCAGCCACGCCTCCACCTCCGGGGCGTGCTCGGCGAGGGTCAGCACGGCGCCGACACGGGCGTCGCGGACGATCCCCGAGACCCGGCGGAAGTGCTGGCCCTGCTCGGAGGGCAGCGGCGCGGGCACCGCGACGGCGCCGGCGTAGAGGCAGCCCACGAACGCCTTCACGAAGTCCAGGCCCGAGGGGTACAGCAGCAGGACCTGTCGTCCCGCAAGGCCCCGTTCCTGCAGCCAGGACGCGATGTCCTTGGCCGCGTGGTCCAGGGTCCGGTACGGCAGTCGCTCGGGCTCCTTGCCCCGTACGCCGTCCGCGAGGAACAGGAACGCGTCCTTGTCCCCCTGTTCGTCCGACCGCGTCAGCACGAGCTCCGCGAATGAACCGAATTCCGCCACCGTCTTTCCCCTCGCCTCGAAGCGACTCGTATCGCGTTGAAACCGGCTGAACCGGCCGGGCCGGCCGCACCGGGTGGACCGGGCGGCCGGCCGGACCCACTGGTCCGCCCGACCTGTCGTGCCGATCGTCGGGTCCGTCTCTAAAGCCCCTCTTGCGGCCGACGTCACTCCCGTCGGCCGGGGCCGTCCTCCACCCGGCCGTGCCCCTCCAGCTGCGCCCACAGCTCCCGTTCACGCGGGGAGAGCGGCACGTCGGCGACCAGGCGCTCGGGATGGGCGGGCGGCGGCTCGTCGAGCGGCAGCACACCACCCCGCGCACCGGGGTCCGGTTCGCCGAGCCACCACTGCTTGGCCTGCTCGACGGAGGCCGGCGGCACCATGCCGAAGATGACGGCGAGCGCGCCGAAACCGTCCACGAAGAACGTGGCGACGCCCCGCCACACGCGGCGCGGAGACCACCACATGCCGGGCGGGGCCGCCATGTCACCCCGCCTCAGGACGATCGCCGGGCGATGTCCGCGCTCAGTCGGACGTGCGCCGGCGGCGTCGGCAGGTGCTCCTCGGACAGGTCGTGCCGGAACGACACGGTGCCGTCCGCGTCCTCACCCGTCTCGGCGAAGCCCATCGACGGGTACAGGTCGCGCACCCGGTGGTTCTTGGCCGTCGGACGGTAACGGGCGTGCACGGCGCCCGCCCCTCGGGCCCGGGCCTCGTGCAGCAGGGCGGTCAGGCAGGCCTGCTCGATGCCGCGGGCGAACACCCGGCAGCTCAGCAGCATGTTGTCGATGTGCCACTCCCCCGCCGGTTCGGCGCCGCTCACCAGGACCGCGCCGACGAGGCCGTTGTCCCCGAACCGGTCCGCGGAGCGGATGGCCAGCACCAGCCCGTCGGCGGACTCGTGACGGGCCCGTACGTCGGCCTGCTGGAGCCGCTCGGTGGTGAGGTTGAACTGGTTGGTGCGCAGCGTCACCTGGGAGACGCGGGCGATCTCGTGGTCCCGTACGGGTGAGAAGGAGACCTCGACGCCCAGTTCGGCGAGGTACTCCTCCATGGAGTCGGCGCTCTCCAGGAGGTCCTGGCGGGCCACCTCGGTGCGGTACTGGGTCGTCCGGGCGCGGTCCTCGGCGGTCAGTTCCCGCACGTCGAACCAGCCGTCGGCGAGCAGCCGTTCGATGTGCAGGGCCGGTTCCTCGTCGAGCCGGACCACGGCGACACCGGGCAGGCTGCGGGCCACCAGCCCGCACTCGAAGGGGGAGTCGTCGGCGAAGACGAAGCTGTCCACCCCGAGGTTGAGCTTCTGGGCGATCTCCAGCAGGTTGCGGTCCTTGGGCTCCCAGTTGGCGGTGACCTGGACGAAGTCGCTCTCCCGCAGCGCCATGTCGGGGTGGTCGCGCAGCACTCCCCGGACGGGCTCGATGTCGTTCTTGCTGCACACGGCGAGCAGTACGCCCTGGGCACCGATCTGTCCGACGGCCTTCTGGAACCGGCCGAACGCCTCGCCCCGGTAGGTGGTGGCGGCGGCAATGCCGTCCGGGCCGTCGTCGCCGAGGATGCCGTCCCACAGGGTGTTGTCCAGGTCGACGACCAGCACCTTCTTGGTGCGGCCGCGCAGCACCCGGGCCAGGTGGCCGACCTCGCGGGCGTAGCCGGCGAGGAGTTCCTCGCCGAACTGCACCTTGGCGTAGGCGGCGAGCCGGGGCTCGTTGACGGGGCCGCCGGCGGCGATCAGCGGGTCGAGGTCCACGACGTGGACGCGGTCGTGCACGGCCGAGAGCCGGAGCAGCCCCGCGTTGAACTCCCGCCAGACCACGCCGAGTCGGGCCCTGGAGCGGGCGTCGACCAGGCGGCGCAACTGGGTGCGGAGCAGGGGCACGGTGTTGAGCACCAAGGTGCCGGCGCCGCGCGTGACATAGCGCTCCGCGAGCGAGCTGATCAGGCCGAGCTTCCCGGAGAGGACGCGCTGGACGTCCTCCACCGACCAGGGGTGCGGCAGTTCCGCGAAGACGATCTCGGCGTCCAGGACGCACAGGGCGAGATCGGCGGCGTACACGTCGCTGGAGGTGTCGTGGAGGTCGCGCCGCCATGCGCCGTAGTCGCCCTCGCTCAGCCGGGACAGCAGGCCGTGCCGGGCGAGTTCAGCGGTCAGCGGGGCGGTGAGCCCGCTCAGTGTGGAGCCGCCGGTGACGGCGACGGTGATCGTCTCGGTGCCGGGGTGCTCGCGCAGCACCTCCTCCCGGTCCAGCCGGGAGAGCAGCTGCCCGGCCCGGGCCAGGTCCGGGGCGGGCGGTCCGGCGGGGTCCCCCGCCGCGGCCAGCTCGGACAGCAGACCGGGCACCTCGTCGTACGCGTCGGCGAGGCGTCCTTCGGCGTGGAGGGCGCGCAGCCGGTCCAGCGGTCCGGTCCGCTCGCCCACGGCGGTGCTCACAACCGTGGCCATGGTGTCTCCATTCACTGAATCGCCCGTCGCGCGGCGCTCGCGGTGGTACGAGATCGCCGCTACGGGCCCGCGCCCCGTCCCGGAACCGGGCCCACCACCACTGCCGGTGGCCGGACCGAGCCTGCCGAGCGGGTCTTAAGCGGGCCTTGAGCGCGAGGACCCCGGGGCCCCGGCCCGGCGGCGCGGGAGAGGACGACGCGTGTGACGCGGGGTGACGGGGCGGGCTCCATGTGCGCGGCATTCGAGTGAGGCGCAGACTGGCCGCAGGGGTCGAGATCTGGAGGCGCCATGCGGCTGAGCAAGGAGATCGACTGCACGGTCAGACTGGGGCTGCACGACATCGGTGATCAGGACGTGGCGACCCTCGTCAGCGGTGTCCGGAGCAGGGAGCACGAGGTCGCCATGCTCTGGGAGCCGGGCGCCGACTGCGCGCTGACCGTGGATTTCGGCGACGACCTGGAGGGCGCGCGGGCGCTCGTCGAGGCGGCGCAGGAGCTGGAGAAGAGTTCCGGCGACCAGGGCTGAGCCCCCGTGGCCGCCCGCGCCCCGGCCCGCCCCCTGCCCGCGGTCTCCGGGCACGCCGACGCGCGTGCCACCGGCCGACGCGACCCCGGCGGGAAGCCGGGCAGCACCCGGGGCCTCGCGGCTGTCACGTCGGACTTCGCGGCTGTCACGTCGGACTTCGCGGCTGTCGCGCGCCCGCGACCAGCGGAAACAACTTCGCGAGCGGGAGCCCCCGCTCACGTCCCGGCGGCACCCCGCCCCGGCCTCCGCCGCGCACCGGGGACCTCGTGGGTGAGGACGCCGACGGCCGTGCCGGCGAGACGGCGACGGCGACGGCGACGGCGACGGCGATCGGACAGGGCCGCCGCCCGGCCGCCACCTTCCGTGCCCGTGCACCGGACCCGGATGTCGCCCCCTGGCGCGGGTGAGCCGTCAGCCCTGCGCCGCGGCCTTCTTGATCGCCTCGCGGATCCGGCAGTACGTGCCGCAGCGGCAGACGTTCTCGATGCGGTCGATGTCCGCGTCGGTCGGGTGGGTGGTCTTCTTCAGCAGCGCCGCGGCGGCCATGATCTGGCCCGGCTGGCAGAAGCCGCACTGCGCGACGTCGCGGTCGAGCCATGCCCGCTGCACGGGGTGCAGCTCGTCACCGTCCGCCAGCCCCTCGATCGTGGTGACCTCGCGGCCCGCGCAGTCCGCGACCGGGACGACGCAGGGCTGGACGTCCTCGCCGTCCAGGTGGCTCGTACAGGCGCGGCAGACGCCGACGCCGCAGCCGTACTTGGGGCCGGTGACCTCCAGCATGTCCCGCAGGACCCACAGCAGCGGCATGTCGGACGGGGCCTCGACGGTGACCGGTTTCCCGTTGAGGACGAAGGAGTAGGACGGCATCGGCACCTTCTCGGAGTCGGGTCAGAAGTTGAGGGGGAAACGGCGGGGCCGGGTGCCGGTCGCCCGCGCGTAGGCGTTGGCGACGGCGCCGGCCGCGGCGGGCACGCCGAGTTCGCCCGCCCCGCCCGGTTCCCGTCGTGAGGGCATGATGTGGGCCTCGAACCGCAGCGGGGCGTGCCGCTGGCGGGCGTACGCGAAGTCGGCGTAGCTGCTCTCGCGGACGGCGCCCTCGTCGATGTGCAGGCCGGCCCGCAGGACGGTGGAGATGCCGTCGATCGCAGCGCCCATGAGCTGTGCCTCGAGTCCGCGCGGGTTGACGGCCGTTCCGACGTCGGCCGCCATCACCACCTTGGTGACGCGGGGGTTCTCGGGGTCGGCCGCGTCGATCTCGACGAGGCAGGCCACGCGGGAGCCGTACTCCTCGTGGACGGCGACGCCCTGCGCGTGGCCGGCGGGCAAGGTCCGGCCCCAGTGAGCGGCGTCCGCGACCTTGTCGAGCACGGCTTTGACGGCCTTGTTCCTGAGGGTGGTGCGCCGGAAGGCGACCGGGTCCTTGCCCAGGCTCCTCGCGACCTCGTCGACGACGATCTCCTCCGCGGTGCGCATCGTGCCGGAGTCCACCGACCGCCAGGCACCGAGGGGCATCGCCAGTTCGACCGAGCCCGAATCCCCGGAGACACGGCCGAAGTTGTACAGCCCGCTGCCGCTGGGCAGCGGACCGGCGGCGCGGGCGGCGGTCCGGGTCACCAGGCCCTGGGCGAGCCCTTGGCCGGGCCCCTCGGCCGTTCCCTGTGCGGAGAGCCCCTGCGCGGACGACCCCTGCGCCTCGAACGCCTCGGTCACCGAGGCCATCGCATGGGTGAACGCCACCACGCGGCCGCGTGCGTGGCTGGCCCGGATCCGGTGGTGGCTGGCCGGGCGCATCCTGCCGTGCTGGAGGTCGTCGGCGCGGCTCCACATCAGCTTGACGGGTCGGCGGGCCGCCTTCGAGATGAGGGCCGCCTCGATCGCGGCGTCGTGGTTGAGTCTCCGGCCGAAGGAGCCGCCGCCGCGTACGACATGGACCTTGACCTTCGACTCGGGCAGCCCGATCGCCGAGGCGATGTCGTCCCGCGCGTACATCGGCGTCTGGGAGGAGAACCAGATCTCGGCGCGGGTCGCGCGGACGTCCGCCACCGCGGTCAGCACCTCCATCGGGGCGTGGCTCACGAAGGCGAACTCGAACTCGGCCTCCGTCTGGGTGGAGCCGCGCGGCGGGGTGCCGAGCCGAGGGACGGCGGCCCGCAGCCGTGAGCGGATCGCGGCGTCGGAGAGCGGCGCGAGCGGGCCCGGGGCCCAGGTGATCCGCAGGGCGTCCCTCGCCGTGAAGGCGTGGTGGAAGGTGTCCGCGACCACGGCGACCCCTCCGGCGATCTCGACGACCGCGTGGACGCCCGGCATGGCCCGCGCGGCCCGGGAGTCGACCGAGACGGCCTTCCCGCCGAGCGTCGGCGGCCGGGCCACCACGGTCGGCTTCGCCCCGGCCACCGTCAGGTCACCGGCGTACACGGCCTTGCCCATGACGATGTCGCGGGCGTCGATCCGGGTCGTCGCCTTCCCGATCACCCGGTGCTTGGACGCCGGCTTGGGTCGGCTCGACACAGCCGGCCGGGTGATCCGGGCGGCGCTCGCGGTCAGTGACCCGAACGTGGCCGAGCGGCCGTCCGGCGCGACCACCTTCGTGTTCCGGGTCTTCAAGGTCCGCGCGGGAAGCCTCCAGCGCCTGGCCGCGGCGGTCACCAGCTTGGCGCGCGCCAGGGCGGCCAGCTCGCGGGCCGGGCCGTACAGCGAACTCACCGAGCTGGAACCGCCGGTGAACTGGTTGCCCTTGGTGCGGGCGTCGGCGAGCGGGATGTCGACGTCGGCGAGCCGGGCGTCCAGTTCCTCGGCGATCATCATGGCGACGGCGGTCGTGACACCCTGGCCGACCTCGACGCGGGGCAGCCGGACCACGACCTTGTTGGCCTTGGTGACCTCGAGGACGAGCATCTCCTCGTCGGTTCCGGTCACCAGGACGTCGGACGGCCGACGGAGGGCGGAAGCGGCGGCCTCGGCGCCTTCCGCCGTCGTCGCGTCGCAGCCGAGCGGCGCGGCGACGGTGAGCGTGGACGCCGCGAGCGAGTACACGACGAACTTCCGGCGCGACAACTGACGAGCCAACGGAACGCTCCTTCGCGAATATTCCGACGCTTCGACAGGTATGAGGGCCCGGCGCCCTCCGGGGTTGCCTGACGATCACCAGGAGAGAATGACATGTGAGGGGAATGTGAAGTCAGGGGGCAACTGTGAGTGCGGACACGGTAGTTGGCGGTGGCGGGGCTCCGCTGCTGGGCCGCTCCGTCGAACTGGCCCGGTTCGACGCGCTGCTCGACCGCGCGGCGGCCGGCGCGCGCGGCACGGCGAGCGGCGGCGGGTCCCGTGACACGACGGGAGGCGGGGGATCCCGTGGCACGACGGGAGGCGGGGGATCCCGTGGCACGACGGGAGGTGGGGAGCCCTGTGACGGGGGCCGTTCCCGGCTCGTCGACATCACCGGTGAGGCCGGCATCGGCAAGAGCCGGCTGCTGGGCGAGGTGTGCGCGCGGGCGCACCGGCGCGGCATGACGGTCCTGCGCGGCAGGGCCACGGAGTACGAGCGGCAGGTGCCGTTCCAGGTGTTCACCGACGCGCTCGCCCACCTCGACCCGCACGCCCTGGACGGCTTCGAGGACCCCGACGCGGTGGCGCCGCTCCTCCAGCGGGGCGACGCCGTCGACCGCTTCGCCCTGCACCGCTCCACCGCCGCCCTGCTGGCCCGGCTCGCCGCACCGTCCGGTCTGCTGCTGGCCCTCGACGACCTGCACTGGGCGGACCCGGCGTCCCTGGAGCTGCTGGACCATCTCGTACGCCATCCCGTGCACGCCCCCGTGGTCCTGGCCGTGACGCGCCGGGACCGCCAGGGCCCCGAGTCCCTCGCCGCCAGGCTCACCCGGGAGCTCGACACCGGCACGGTCGTCCGGCTCGCCCTCGGTCCGCTGAGCGCACGCGACTGCGCCGAACTGGCCGGGCCCGCCCTGCCGCCCGCTGAGACGGCCGCGCTGCACGCGACGAGCGAGGGCAACCCGTTCTACTTCCTGACCCTCCTCCAGGCCCACCGCGGGGGTACGGCGCCCGAGTCCTCCGCGCCGCCCGGGCTCGGCACGCTGCTGCTGGACGAACTGACCGTGCTCTCCCCTGCCCGGCGCGGCGTCGTCGAGGCCGTGGCGGTCCTGGGCGAGCACGCCACCCCGGCGATGGTCGGCCGGGTGACCGGCCGCTCCGGCACCGCCCTCACCGCCGATGTCCACGCCCTCACCCGCCGCGACCTGCTGCGTTCCGGCCCGCAGGGTCTGCTGACCCTGCGGCATCCGGTGGTGCGGACCCTCGTCCACGAGAGCACGCCCTACCTCAGGCGCGTGGAGATCCACCGGCTCGCCGCGCGGGAACTGGCGCGCTCGGGCGCCTCCGCCGCCGAGCGGGCCCACCATGTGGAACAGTCACTGACCGCCTGGGACCCGGAGGCGGTGGCCGTGCTCGTCGAGGCCGCCGCACGCACCGCCCGGACGGCCCCGGCGAGCTGCGCCCACTGGCTCGACGTGGCACTCCGCCACCTCCCGCACACTCCCGAACACGCGCCGTGCAGACGTAAGTTGATGCTTCGGCGGGCCCGCGCCCTGGCCGCGTGCGGTGGTCTGCGTGAGAGCCGCGACCTGCTCCAGGAGCTGATCGCCACCCCGCGCCGATCAGCCGCCTCCCCGGCCACCGACGAGGACCGGGGGCTGCGGGTGCGCGCGGTCGTCCTGTGTGCGCTGGTGGAGCGTCATCTGGGGCGTTGCACCGAGGCCGTCGCGCTGCTGCGCCGCGAACTGGCCCGCGACCCCGCGCCCGCCGATGTGGTCCGGCTCGGCCTGGAGCTCGGCTCGGCGGCGCCCGAGCACAGCGACACCTCGTACACCCGGGTGCGCGACGAGGTCGAGGCGGCGCTCACGGCGGCCCGGTCCACGGGGGACGAGGTCGGGGAGGCGGGCGTCCTCGCCGTCGCCGCCCTGGGAGAGGCGTACGAGGGAAACATGAGCGCGGCGCACGGGCTCGCCCGGCAGGCCGCCGCCCTGGTCGACTCCCTGCCGGACAACGACCTCACCGCGCTGTGCGAACCCCTTGCCCGGCTCGGCTGGGCGGAGGCGTTCCTGGAGCACTACCCGGACGCCGAGCGGCACGCGGAGCGCGGCCTCGCCATCGCCCGCCGCAGCGGCCAGCTCTACGTCGTGCCCCATCTGCTGCTGTGCCTGTCCCATGTCCGGGTCCAGACCTGCCGGATCTCCTCGGCGCTGGAACTCGCCGACCGGGCCGAGGACATCGCCCGCGGCATCGGCAGCGACCAGTTGCTGGCGTTCGTCCTGGCGAGCAAGGCGGCGGCCCTCGTCGCCGCCTGCCCGCCCGGCGATCCGCGTCCGCTCGCCGTCGCCGAGGAGGCGGTGGCCGCGGCCGGCACCGGGGTCGACTGGTGGGCCTCCACGGCCTGGTGCATCTTCGGCTGGGCCGCGCTGATGGCCGGCGACCCGGTGCGCGCGCGGGACGCGATGCTCCGGGCGGGCGGGCCCGAACTACAGCGCATGCAGCCCTCGATGCGACCGCTGTACCTGGAGATCCTGGTGACGTCCGCGCTGGTGACGGGGAGGCCGGAGGAGGCCCGCGGCTGGGCCGAGCGGGCGCGCAAGGAGGCGGAACAGCTGGGGCTGCCGATGCAGAGGGCGTCGGCGCTGCGCAGCACCGCCCATCTGCCGCTGGCGCAGGGGGACACGGCCGCCGCGGCGGACCTGTTCGCGGAGGCCGCGGCGGAGAGCGCCCGCTGCGGCGCGGCCTTCTGGGAGGCCCACTCGCTGCTGCTCGGCGCCCCGCTGGAAGCGACGGCGGGCCGGGGCCGGGCCGGTGGGCGGGCCTGGCTGAGGGGGCGCCGGATCGCCGAGGCCGGCGGCAGCGGTCTGCTGGTCGGCCTCGCCGACGCCACCCGTCCGCCCGGCCGCGGCCCCGAGGCGCCGTACGGTTCCCCGGACCGCGCCGAACTCGCCGAGCTGCTGGCCACCCTGACCGCCCGGGAGCTGGAGATCGCCGAGCTGGTGGCGCAGGGGCTCACCAGCCGGGCCATCGCGGACCGGCTCTACGTCAGCCGGCGCACCGTGGAGACCCATGTCTCCCGCGTCTTCCGCAAGACGGGGGTCTCCTCGCGTACGGCTCTGGCCGCGCTGATGGCGCGCCGCCGCTCCGGGAGCCGTTTCGGGGACGCCCGCGCGGAGCAGGACTGAGACCCGCCGGGTGTCCCGGGCGGTGCCCGGTGCGCCCCGGTACGCACCGGCCACCGCGGTCCGGGCCGGGTTCGGCCGTCTACCTGACGTCGACGTGGTCGCCGGGCGCCGTCGCGGAGCCGGTCGTGGTGGTGCCGGCGAAGACGAAGCGGTAGGAGCCGTCGGCGCCGGCCCTGGTGGTGGCTCGCAGGGCGCCGCCGCTTCCGGTCTTCACCGTCTTGACCGTGGTGTAGGTGCTGGTGCCCTGCCTGCGGAACTGCAACTGCACCGGCTGGGAGGCGTATCCCGCGTACGTGCCGGTGGCCCAGTCGGCGCGGCTCAGCCTGCCGGTCACGGTGAGCGACGCGTTCCTCCCCACCGGCTCGGGGCCCGCGTCGGCCGTCAGCCTGGCGAGCCGGCGCACGGTGAAGGTGCCGGCCCGGTCCGTGTCGAACCAGTCCCCGTCCTTGGCGGTCACATTGGTCTCGACGTACCAGTGGTCGTCGGCCGCGTCGTTGCTGGAGACGTTGCTCGTGTCGACCGTCCAGGAGCCGGTGCAGGTGGAGGTCGTGGCGGTCTTGGCGGTGCAGGTGAGACCGCGGTCCGACGACCTGTAGACGTAGCCCGACAGCGTCACTCGCAGCTTCATCTCCTTGATCCCGGAATCGTCCCGCGCCGTGACGCTCACCTTGAAGGTCTTCGGAGCGGTGGGCCCGAGGGCGAGTTCGGCCCCGCCGTCGACGACGACATCGGTGATCGTCGTGTCCCCGTAACCGGCGGCGTGGGTAGCCGGCGTCAGGAGGGCCGACAGGGTCAGGGCGCCGGTGAGGACGGCGGCCATGGAACGGATGCGCACGTGCGTGGTACCCCCACATCGGTCGTCCGTCCGCCGAGGCCCGGCGGACAGCTCGGGCCCCAACCGTCCCGGCGGAACCGGGCGATGAGAGGGAAATCACCCGAAACGGCTGTCTGTCCGGCCCTGATGTAGTACGCGTCGACACCGGCGCGGTGTCACGGTGGACTCCACCGCCGGGGCACCGGCACGACAGACGCTCCGACGGAGGGCCCCAGCCGTGCAGCACGACCGAGGACCGGGTCCCGTGACCCACGCTGCGCCACCCGTGCGGGCGGGCGCGACGGCGTCCCCCGAGGCGCGCCCCGTCCGGCCGGCGCGGGCGCCGCGACCGCTCGCGGCGCAGCTGCTCACCTTCGTCGTGATCGGCGTGATCAACACGGCCACTTACTACGGCCTCTACCTGCTGCTCCTGGCCGTCGTCCCCTATCTGGCCGCCCACCTGGTCGCCTTCGCGCTCAGCATGACGGGCTCCTTCTTCCTCAACGCCCGGTTCACGTATCGCACCCGCCCGACGCTCCGGAAGTTCCTGCTCTTCCCGCTGGGCAACGCCACGAACTTCCTGATCACCACCGCGGGCGTCTATGTCGTCGTGGACGTGCTCCACCAGGGCCATCGCCTTGCCCCGCTCCTCGTCTCCGGGGTGGCGGTCCCGGTGACGTTCCTGGTCTCCCGCACCATCATGTCGCCGGGCCCGCGCTGAGCATTCCGGCGCCCGCGTACGTACGGAACGGGAGCCCACGCGGCACGAAGCAGACCGGTACCGAGCACGCGGAACGGAGTACGGCACGTGGTGAGGAAGCTGACGCGCGGAGTCACGCTGGCGGCCGGTCTGGCGGTGCTGCCCCTGGTGGCGGGGTGCGGCGGCGGTGACGGGGACGGGTCCGCCAAGAAGGGGGACGACACCAGCAGGGTGGCCGAGATCGTGGCCCCCGCCAAGGTCGAGGTGCTGGCCTCGCTCACCGGCTGCGACGTCAAGATCCGCACCGAGGCGGAGGAGCTCCGTGAGGGCGTCTGCCACACCAAGGCCGGCGACTACCTCATCACCACGTTCCCCAAGGAGGAACTCCTCCAGGTCTGGCTGGACTCCGCCTCCATATACGGCGGCAAGAAGCTGGTCGGCCCGCGCTGGGTCATCTCCGCGAAGGAGGAGGTGCTGGAGCCGCTGCGGAAGAAGGTCGGCGGCTCCGTCCAGGACCTGAGCACCTACGGCAGGACGGGCGGCGCGGGTCCGAGCGCGTCCTGACCGCGGCTCACCGGCCGTCCCGGCCGGGCCCGTTCGAGGCCGGTAGTCGCTGATGTCGTACACCGCCTCGTCGTCGATCGCGTCCTCGTCCCAGTCCAGGGAGATACGCGTGGGCCGGCCGTCCGCCGCGCGGTCCACGTCCACCCGGTCGGCGTCCTCGCCCCTGGCCGCGTCCGCCTCCGCCAGCAGGTCCCCGATGGTCGGCATCCGGCCGTCCGCCTCCCGTGCCACACGCCGTGAGTCCTCGTCGGTCCCGACGGCCTTGGTCACGTTCCCGTCCCGCACGGTCACCTCGAACGTCCCGAGCAGGGACCGCTCGCCCTCGCTCGACGTGAGCGTGTACGTGTAGGAGGCGGGCTCCCGCCACGTCGGCCGCGTGGACGCCGTCCCCGAGGGCGACTCGCTCCCGCACCCCGCCACCACCCCCGACACCGCCACGGCCAGGACGGCGGCGACCGGCGTGCTGATACGTGTCTTCGACATGGAGAGCCTCCTTGGTGAGTCGCCTCGGTGAGGCGGTCCCCCTGTGACGGGCCGGGGGCGGGAAACGTTCGCGAGGGCCGCCCCCGGTGCGGGAATCGGGCACCGTGGCCGCTGCCGGCGCCCCATCGTCGTGTTCTGTCCCACCCGTTGACTTCCACCCCGTCCGGCTCTACTTTCGGCCAGCCGAAACGTTCGGCACGCCGATCCTTGTTCGAGATATCGACCCCCCGGATATCCATCGAAGGAGCCGCATGTCCCCCGCCCCCCGCGCCGACTCCCCCGGATTCAGGCGCCGTTGCAGATCCGCGGCCGTCCGCGCCCTCGCCCTCGCGACCACCGCCACGGCGGCCCTGCTCTTCGCCCAGCCGGGTCGGACGCCGCACCCGGCCACCCCGCTCGACGCACGGCCCGTCGCCGTGACCGACCGTCAGATGGCCGTCCCCGCAGCCCCGATGGGCTGGGCCTCCTGGAACGCGTTCGCCGCCAAGGTGGACTACAACGTCATCAAGAAGCAGGTCGACGCGTTCGTCGCCGCCGGGCTGCCGGAGGCCGGATACGACTACATCAACATCGACGAGGGCTGGTGGCAGGGCACCCGCGACAGCGCGGGCAACATCACGGTCGACGAGGCCGAATGGCCCGGCGGCATGAAGGCCATCGCCGACTACATCCACAGCAAGGGCCTCAAGGCCGGTATCTACACCGACGCCGGCAAGGACGGCTGCGGCTACTACTTCCCGACCGGACGCCCCGCCGCGCCCGGCAGCGGCAGCGAGGGCCACTACGTCCAGGACATGACCCAGTTCTCCCGCTGGGGCTTCGACTTCGTGAAGGTCGACTGGTGCGGCGGCGACGCTGAGGGCCTCGACCCGAAGACCACCTACCAGGCGATCAGCGACGCCGTGACGCAGGCCACCGCCACCACCGGCCGTCCGCTCGCCCTCTCCCTGTGCAACTGGGGCTACTCCAACCCCTGGAACTGGGCGCCGGGCATGGGCCCGATGTGGCGCACCAACACCGACATCTTCTTCCACGGCGGGACCCCGTCGTACGGCAACGTCCTCACCGCGTTCGACCGCAACATCCACCCCACCGCCCAGCACACCGGCTACTACAACGACGCCGACATGATGGTCACCGGCATGAACGGCCTGACCGCCGCCCAGAACCGCTCCCACATGAACCTGTGGGCGATCTCCGGCGCCCCGCTGCTCACCGGCCTCGACCTCACCACCATGTCCGCCGACACCAGAAGCGTCCTGACCAACCCCGAGGTCATCGCCGTCGACCAGGACCGGCGCGGCCTCCAGGGCGTCAAGGTCGCCGAGGACACCTCCGGCCTCCAGGTGTACGGCAAGGTCCTCTCCGGCACCGGCAACCGCGCCGTCGTCCTGCTCAACCGCACGTCCACCACGCAGAACATGACGGTCCGCTGGTCCGACCTGGGTCTGACGAACGCCGCCGCGACCGTGCGCGACCTGTGGGCGCGGCAGAACGTCGGCACCCCCGGCACCGGCTACACCACCGGCGTCCCCGCGGGCGGCTCCGTCATGCTCACGGTCACCGGGGGCACCGAGCAGCCCGCGGCCACCTACAACGGCACAGCGAGCTTCTCCGGGGTCGGCGCCGGCAGCACCGGCCTGAAGACCGTCGACGTCTCCTACACCAACACCTCGTCCACGGCCCGCGTCGGCACCCTCACGGTCAACGGCCAGACCCCGACGAAGGTCTCCTTCCCGCCGACCGGCTCCACCCCCGGCAGCGTCTCCGTGCAGGTCGGCCTCACCAAGGGCGCCGCCAACACGATCGCCTTCTCGGGCGCCCCCACGCTCGAAGGCATCGTCGTCCGACCCCTGCCCGGCACCGACGCCACCCTCGTCACCGGCACCCAGTCCGGCCGCTGCGCGGACATCAACGACAACACCATCACCAACGGCACCGACGCCCAGCTGTGGACCTGCAACGGCGGCCTCAACCAGCAGTGGTCGTACCACAGCACCCGCAAGGAGCTGGTGGTGTACGGCAACAAGTGCCTCGACGCCTACAACCGCGGCACCACCAACGGCACCCGCGTCGTCATCTGGGACTGCACCGGCGGCAGCAACCAGAAGTGGAACGTCAACGCCGACGGCACGATCACCAACGTCAACGCCGGGCTCTGCCTGGACGCCTACCAGGCGGCCACCACCAACGGCACGAAGCTCGTGCTGTGGTCCTGCAACGGTCAGAACAACCAGAAGTGGAGCCTGACGTGAGCGACACGAACCACGGCACCGGGCTGTCCCGCCGGACGTTCCTCGGCGCGGCGGCGACCGTCCCGCTGGCCGCGACGGGCGCGCTGACGCTCGGCGCGGGCACCGCGCACGCCGCCGACTCGGCGTACGTCATGGTCTACTTCACCGAGTCCACCACCATGCTGGAGGCCAACTACGGGCTGCACCTGGCCGTCAGCCAGGACGGGCTGAACTGGACGCCGCTCAACCAGAACGCCCCCGTGGTCACCCCGACCCTCGGCGCCGGCGGTCTGCGCGACCCCTTCGTGATGCGCAAGCAGGACGGCACCTTCGTCGTCCTGGCCACCGACCTCAACGGCACCGACTGGAACCACGACAGCGTCAACATCCACGTCTGGGACTCCACCGACCTGCGCACCTTCACCGGCTACCGGCTGCTGAAGCTGCACGACATGACCGGCACCCACAGCTGGGCACCGGAGGCGTTCTGGGACCCCGGTCGCGGCCGGTACGGCATCCTCTACTCGTCGGTGAACAGCAGCGGCCACAACGTGATCATGGTCAGCTACACGACCGACTTCAGCACCACCACCGACCCCCAGGTCTTCTTCGACCCGGGCTACGACATCATCGACGGCACCCTGGCCAAGGACGTGAACGGCGTCAACTACCTCTACTACAAGAGGAACCAGCAGCTCGTCGGAGCCCGCTCGACGTCCCTGAACCCGGGCAGCTTCACTCCGTTCAGCACCCCGGTCGCCCACGGCGGCACCGAGGCGCCGACGGTCGTGAAGTCACTGACCTCCAACGCCTGGTACCTGTGGGGCGACACCTACACCCCCAACGGCGTCTTCTACGTCTGGCAGTCCACCGACCTCGCGTCCGGCACCTGGACGGCCCTCGACCAGAAGCTGTACACCCAGCCGCTCAACTCCAAGCACTGCGGCATCCACCCGATCACCTCGACCGAGTACTCCAACCTGCTCGCCAAGTGGGGCACCCCCGCCTGGAACCGGCTCAAGTCCTACAACTACCCGGCCCGTTACGTCCGGCACAGCAACTACGCGGCCCGGATCGACGAGTACCCCTTCGACCCGTTCCCCGACTCCCAGTGGAAGCTGGTCCCCGGCCTGGCCGACTCCTCCGGCGTCTCCTTCCAGTCCGTCAACCTCCCCACCCGCTATCTGCGGCACTACAACTACGCCCTGCGGCTCGACACGAACGACGGCACCTCCACGTTCGCCGCCGACGCCACCTTCGTCCGTACCGCCGGACTCGCGGACTCCACCTGGTCCTCGTTCCGGTCGTACAACTTCCCGACGCGCTACATCCGGCACTTCGACTACGCCCTGCGGATCGACCCGGTCTCCACGGCGGCGGAACGCGCGGACGCGACGTTCCGGGTCGGCTACTGAGCCGTCGGCACCCACCTCGCCCCCGGTGCGCCGAACGTTTCGGCCGCTTCCCCCGTCCCAGTGGGGACAGCGGCCGCGCGGGCGGCCGCCCGGGGGCCGGAGGGACGTATGGACAGGCGGACGAGGGCGCGCGTGGGTACGGCCGCGGCCGGTGCGGTGCTCGCGCTGGCGGCACTCCAGGGGTCGAGCTCGGGGGCGCAGACGGTGGCGGACGTGTCGTCGCCGGCGACGGTGTGCGAGGGAACCCGGCCGAAGGGCAGCCTCGCGGGCCTCGGCAGCCCGGAGGACACCCCGTTGCAGCGGACGCTCAACCACGTGGACAAGATCGCCTACGGCCGCTACGCCGACACCTTCACCGGTATGGAGGTCGACGAGGAGGGCTCCGGTGTGAGCATCTACCGCATGCCCTCCGCTTCCTTCGACGCCGCCGTCTGCGGGACCGCCGAGAAGGGCGTCACCGTCCGGCTGCACGACACGGACATCAACGCGGGGGACATCGACGCCCTCGCCGACCGGATCAGCGAGGACATGAGCCGCTGGGACGGCACCTTCCAGCTCCGCGAGGTCGGCCAGGACGGCAGGGGCCACGTCCTCGTCGGTGTCGACGACCCCGAGACGGCCGAACCCATCCTCCGGGCCGCCTTCGGCGAGCGGAACGCCAAGTACATCAGGGTGGAGTACGCGCCCCAGGCGGAGCTGCTCTGAGCGCGCTCGATCACCGGTTCGCGGGTCCCGCGAAGATCCGCTATGGTTGACCACGAGCCGCTCACCGGAACACCGGGAAGCACTCAATGCGTTGGTCGTCTAAGGAAAGACGCCCCACTTCCTGTGGGGAAATGCAGGTGCAAGGCCTGCCCGGCGCTCCACTTCGAACCCCGTCCCGCGGTCAGCGGGACGGGGTTCGTGCCGTTCAGGGCCCTTCTACTCGGTGGCCGTCCACTTCCGCGCGGCCACCGTCGCCGCGTCCACGTCCCGCAGCGGCCGCAGCCGGTAGGTGTAGGTGTAGTCGCGGTCGGCGAACAGCTTGTACTCGTCGTGCGTGTGGGCGCCCCAGCTGTTGTCGCCGCCCACCCCCATCTGGCGGTGGTTGACGCGCAGGACGACGGCGTCACGGGGCGTCAGCTGGTAGTCGTGGCGGACACCGGAGGAGAGGTCCTCCGGGGTGAAGTGCGACGCGTTGACCTCCAGCAGGGAGCCGGGCTCGGCGGAGACGAGGAGGCCGGCACCGCCGCGGTCGGTGAGCGCGGCCCAGCGGACGTCCGTCTTGTTGCCGTTCTCCTGGGGGCGGATGTACGGCGTCCACTGCCCGGCGACCGAACCCGAGTAGCGGCCGACGTCGGTGGCGTCGTTGCGGTCCCAGTGGTTCTCCTCCGGCCCCCGGCCGTAGTAGTGCAGCCGGTCCAGCCTGCGGGGCAGCAGGAGCAGGGTGCCCACCTCCGGGATGTACGGCAGGGACGACGCCCCCGGGTGCAGGGTGTTGTCGACCTTGATCTCCCCGTTCCCGAACACCGTGTACGTGGTCGTGTACGTCGACTCGGTGGCCGTCGGCAGGGTACCGCCGACCTTCACCTGGACGGCCCTGTCGGCGCCGAGGACCCGTACCGACACGTCCGTCACCTTGCGCCGGGCGCCCGCGTCCCGCCAGGTCTGGTTGCGGGTGTGGTGGCCGTTGCCCCGGTCGTTGTCCGTCGGCGCCCGCCAGAAGTTCGGCACGGCCCCGGAGTCGAGGAGCCGGACGCCGTGCGCCTCGTACGAGGTGAGCAGGCCGTCCGCCTTGTCGACGGTCACGGAGAAGTTCCGGCCCCTGACGGTGACCTTCCCAGCCGTCTCCTCGTGGCGGAGGGCCGGCACGCTCGCCAGCCGGGTGGGCTTCACCGCGGGGACCGCGGCCTTGACGGGCAGCTGCTGCTTGGCCACCTCGAAGCCCGCCTTCGCCCAGGGGGTGCGTTCCCTGGTGGTGAAGGAGAGCTGGAGGAAGTACTCCGTGCCGGGGGCGGGAGAGGCGGGCAGCCGGAAGGGGACCTTGATGTCCTTCGAGGAGAGCGGGGCGACGTTCAGCTGGGCGCGGGTCAGACGGCCGCGCTGGACCACCTCGCCGTCGGCCACCAGCGACCAGTGGCCGTCGTAGGCCCGCAGGTCGGTGAACAGGTTCTCGTTGGTGAGGGTGACCGCCGCGCCCTGCGCGAGGGTGGAGCCGGACGCCGGGGCCGCCTGGATGGCCTGGTAGATCTGCTTGACCTCGGCGGACTTGCCGGTGAGGCGGCGGTCGGCGGTGAGGATGCCGTCCGCGACGAAGGCGCCGTCATTGGGGTTGTCGCCCCAGTCACCGCCGTACGCGAGGAACGTGCGCTCCTTCGGCTTCCTCTCCGTCACCTTCACGGTGGCCGCGTCGAACCAGAAGCGCACCCCGTCGTCCCCCGGGCCCCGCCCGTCGGAAGCCAGCTCCGTCGCGCTCAGCGCCCGCGCGTACACCCGCGCCCGCCGTATCGTCCCGTTGAACTCCCGCGTCGGGTTGTCGATGTCGGTGGCGAGCGACAGCGGCGCGGTGTTGCTGCTGGGGCGCCGCGTGGTGGTGCGGGTCGCCTTCGCCTCGCCGTCGACGTACAGGGTGAGGGAACCGGCCTCGGCGTCGAAGACGCCCGCGACATGGTGCTCGCGCCCGGTCCAGCCCTCGTCCGGCACGTTCCAGCTCGCGCTGACCCACTGGCCGCCGCCGTGGATGAAGAACTCGACGCTCCGGTTCGTCTGCTTCAGCGCGTACTGCGTGTCGCCCTTGGCGAGGATCGGCTGGTGGCTGAAGGGGACGTGCGGGGTGAACCACGCCTCCAAGGTCAGCGACCCCGTCAGGTCCACGGACGGGTCACGCGCGAAGGCGGTCGCGCCGAAGACGCCCTTGTCGCGGTCGAAGCGCCCGGCGGCGGTGAGGAGTTCGCCCTTCAGCCCGTTCGGCCCGGAGTCCGTGAAGATCTTCCGCACCGGTACCGGCGTCGTCAGCGACTGGTCGATGAAGTCCCAGATCCAGCCGCCCTGGAGGACGTCGTAGCGGCGTACGAGGTCCCAGTACTTCTTGAAGTTGCCGGTCGAGTTCCCCATGGAGTGCGAGTACTCGATCATCACGTACGGGCGGGTGTCCGAGGTGTCCTTCGCGCGCTGCTCGACCCGCTGCGGGCTGTCGTACATCTCCGACCTGATCTGGCTGATCGTCGGCCGGTCGTCGCCCTCGTACTGGACGACGCGCGTCGGGTCGTAGGAACGGATCCAGTCGTGCATGGCGACGAAGGTGCTGCCGCCGCCCGCCTCGTTGCCGAGGGACCAGATGACGACCGAGGCGTGGTTCTTGTCGCGGTGCACCATGGCCTGGGCGCGGGCCACGCACGCCTTCGTCCAGTCGGCGTGGTTGCCCGGGTACTGGTCGCGGATGCCGTGCGTCTCCAGGTTCGTCTCGTCGACGAGGTACAGCCCGTACTCGTCGGCCAGCTCCAGCCACAGCGGGTTGTTGGGGTAGTGCGACGTGCGGATCGTGTTGATGTTCAACCGCTTGGCGAGCCGCATGTCCCGCTCCATGTCGGCGCGGGTCAGCGCCATGCCCCGGTCCGGGTGCATCTCGTGCCGGTTGGTGCCCCGGAACGACACCGGCTTCCCGTTGATCCGCATCAGCCCGTCCTTCAGGGCGAACTCGCGCAGACCGACGCGGTGCGACAGCGTCTCGACGACCTTGCCGCGCGCGTCCCGCAGCCGCAGCACCGCCGTGTAGAGGGTCGGACGCTCGGCCGACCAGAGCACCGGGTGCGGCACCGCCTTGCTCGCGCTGACGGTCACGTCCTCGCCGGCCGGGGCCGCGGACAGGTCGACGGACCGGACGAGGGGCCGCGACCAGACGGCGTGCCCGCGCGCGTCGTAGAGCTGCGTCTCCACGGAGTACGCGCCCTTGCCGGCGCCCTTTCCGTAGGCGCGGACGCTCGCTGTGACCGACAGGTCGGCGGCCTTGTAGCCGTCGCGGACCGGGGTGTCCAGCTTGAAGTCGCGCAGGTGCACGGCCGGGGTGTTGAAGAGGTAGACCGAGCGGAAGATGCCGCTCAGCCGGATCATGTCCTGGTCCTCCAGCCAGTCGCCGTCCGAGTAGCGGTACACCTCGACGGCGATCTGGTTGGTCCCCGGCTTCAGATGCGGGGTGATGTCGTACTCGGCCGGGTCGTACGAGTCCTCGTGGTAGCCGACCAGTTCGCCGTTGATCCACACGTAGTGCGCGGACTTGACGCCCTCGAAGTGGAGGAAGGTCCGGCGGCCGTCCGCCGTCCAGTTCTTCGGGAGCGTGAACCGGCGCCGGTACTGCCCGATCGGGTTGTACCGGGTCGGCGCGGCCGGTGGCTGTGCCTCCTCGCCGAGACCGTTCGGGCCCCACCACGGGTAGGTGATGTTGATGTAGATCGGGAAGTCGTAACCGTGGTTCTGCCAGCAGGACGGCACCGGGATGGTGTCCCAGCCGCTGTCGTCGACGTCGGTGCGGTAGAAGTCCTCGTCCCGGTCGTCCGGCCGGTCCGCGTACGCGAACTTCCACCGGCCGTCGAGGCTGAGACGGTACGGGGAGTCGGTGCGGTCGGCCTTGAGGGCCTGTCTGACGTCCGCGTACGGCATGAGGGTCGTGTGGGGCGGTTCGGCGCCGACCTGGAACAGGGCGATGTCGCCGTTCCACTCGGTGCCGTCGACCGTGACCGCCGCGGTGGTGGCCGCGGTGGTGGCCGCCCCCGCCGTCGCGGTGCGGGCCGCGGCCCGGGCGATGCCGTCGGGCAGGGCGAGGCCGGCGAGGAGGGCGGCGCCGCCCTCCGGGTCCGCGTGGGCGCCAGGGTGCGGGTGCTGCATGACCGGGGCCTTCCTCGTGACGACTTGGGGGAGTGCGCGTACTGAGGACCGTCGGATGCTGTCCGTTGTTGTTGAAAAACCGCGCTCACATTAGGACTTCGAACAGAAGTGGAGCAATGAGTCTGTCGGACTTTGTGTGGTCCTGGGGGTGGGTGGGGCCG
>NZ_LIQX01000100.1 GCF_001418475.1 Streptomyces ossamyceticus
GGGTTGGGGGGCGGGTGCGGTCCGCGCGGCGGTGGCGCCGCGCGGACCCCGTATTCGCACGACCGAGAGGCCGCGCGGAGTCCGTGTTCGGCGCCGCCCCGCACGGAGTGGCCGACGTCGTGGCGATCCCCGCGACTTCCGGAACACACGCATGCACCGAGCCTCACCTCGATGCGCCCCCGCCGCCCTGTGGGTTGCGCCACCCGGGTGAACGGATTGGAACCATCGTCCCGGTCCGGGACGTTTTCACGATTCAGGCGGACGGGCGTACCGGTGGCCGATTCCCGCACGCCACCGGCGTGCCGGGCGGGGGTGACTGATCACTGCGCCCACCCCACGCGTACTACTGGGTCCCGAAAGAGAGAGGCGCTGGAGTGGACGTGCTCGACATCCTGCTGATGCTGGTGATCCTGGCCTACGCGGCGTCCGGTTACCGTCGCGGCCTGGTAGCGGGATGTGTGTCCCTCGCCGGTTTCGTGGGCGGCGCGGTGGTGGGCGTGTGGATGCTGCCGTGGATGATGGAGCTGGTGGAGCCGGGCACCCCCGCGGCGACGGTCACGGCGGTGCTGACCGTGCTGGTGCCGGGTGTGATCGGGCACGAGCTGGCGGGCCGGCTGGCGCTGCGGCTGCGCCGCGAGATAGACCGCAGCCCGCTGCGCGTGGCCGACGGCATAGGCGGGGCGGCGGCCAACTCCATTGCCGTGCTCATCGTGGCGTGGGTGGCCGCGAGTGTCCTCGGGGCGTCCTCGTCGCCGCTGGTGACCAACTCGATCCGCAACTCCGCGCTGCTGGGCGCCGTGCAGAACACCATGCCGGACACGACTCCGACCTGGTTCTCCAACGCCACGTCCGCGCTCACCGAGGCGGGTTTCCCGCAGGTCTTCAACCCGTTCGAGAACGAGGCGACGGCCGAGGTCGCCAAGCCCTCCGGGGACAGTGTGACGGCCGCGGCGACGAACGCCGCCAAGCGCAGCACGGTCAAGATCGAGGGCGTCGCGGGGACGCAGGGCCGCGAGGGCAGCGGCTTCGTGTACGCGCGCGAGCACGTGATGACCAACGCGCACGTGGTGGCGGGCATCGACGACCCGAGTGTGCGGGTGGGCGGCGTGGGCAAGGCGTTCGAGGGGCGGGTCGTGCTCTTCGACCCGGAGAAGGACGTCGCGGTGCTCTATGTGCCGGGTCTTGAGGCGCCGGTCCTCCGCTTCGACGACACCGCCTCGCGGGGTGACGCGGCGGTCGTCGCCGGGTACCCGGAGGACGGCGGGCTCGACCTCCAGGCGGCCACGGTCGCCAGCCGTATCGACGCGACCGGCCGGAACATCTACAACTCGGACGCGGTGACCCGCGAGATCTACTCGATCCGCTCCACCGTCCGCCCCGGCAACTCCGGCGGCCCCCTCCTCACCACCGAGGGCCAGGTCTACGGCGTCGTCTTCGCCCGCTCCACGTCCGACGCGGAGACGGGGTACGTCCTGACGGTCGACGAGGTCGCCCCCGAGGCGAACAGCGCGGCGAACGCGACGAAGGCGGTGGACACCGGGGAACTCGTGACGTCGTGAGCACGGCGTCACGGGCACGGCGTCACGGGCACGGCGTCACGGGCACGGCGTCATGGGCATGCCGTGGAGAGGGGGGCGTATGAAGCGTGGGGTCGCGCGTGCGGGGGTGGGCGGTTTTCCGCCGTCATGCGCGGCGCACGGTGGCACGGCCCGGTGACGCCGGGTCAGGGCGGTGGCATGCCGTCGGCGTGGGTGTCGCCGTGACGTCGCGTCAGAGGTGGACGCCCATCAGCACGTCGTCCACGTAGGCCCCGTCGAGCAGGAACTCCTCGGGGAGGACGCCCTCCACCACGAACCCCTCCGACTCGTACAGCTTCCTGGCCGGGGTGTTGTGGCCGAGGACCCGCAGGGTCAGCCGCCGGGCGCCCCGGCCGCGCGCCTCCTCCAGCGCGGCCCGCACCAGCGCCCGCGCCACTCCGGCCCCGCGCGCCTCTTCCGCGACGGCGAGCCCCTGGATCTGGCGGACATGCGCGTTGCAGTCCAGCGAGGTGGGCCGGCCCAGCCGGAGATAGCCGACCACGTCACCCCCGAGTTCCGCGACGAGGTGGTCCCCGGGGCCGAACCGGTCGTCGAAGAACGGCTTGTACGGCTGTCGGGGGCGTTCCTGCACCGAGTGCAGCGTCGACCAGGTGGCCCGGTCGAGCCGGGCGAGCGCGTCCTCGTCGGCGGAGGTCGCGACCCGTATGGAGGCAAGCGGCATACGGACAACTGTACGGGCGCGCACCGCGACAGCCCGGCGGCACGGCCCCGGAGGCGATGTCCTCGTGGTCGTACGGCGGCACGGTGGGCCGCGGGGGCCCGGTCCGTTGATTCGATGTACGGAGGGGCAGGATGGGAGGCATGGACACAGATGCGCCCGTGGTGCCCGGTTCCCGTGTGGTGATCGCCGGAGCGTCCGGCCTGATCGGTTCGGCGTTGGCACGGTCCCTCACAGACGACGGGTACGAGGTGCGCCGGCTCGTGCGGCGTGCGCCGCGCTCGGCGGACGAGGTCCGCTGGGACCCGGAGGCCCAGCAGGTCGACGTGGCCGGTCTGGAGGGGTGTGCCGCCCTCGTGAACCTCGCGGGCGCGGGGGTCGCCTCGCGCCGCTGGACCGACGCGTACAAGGAGACGATCCGGCGCAGCCGGGTGCTCGGCACGAGGGTGCTCGCCGAGGCCGTCGCCTCCCTGGACACACCGCCGAGCGTCTTCGTCGCCGGCAGCGCGATCGGGTTCTACGGCGACACGGGCGACCGGGTGGTGGACGAGTCGGCGTCGGCGGGGACGGGGTTCCTGCCGTCGGTGTGCGTGGAGTGGGAGGGGGCGGCGAAGCCCGCGGCGGATGCCGGGGTGCGGACGGTGTTCGCGCGGACCGGGCTGGTCGTGGCGCGCGGTGGGGGCGCGTGGGGGCCGCTGTTCCCGCTGTTCAAGGCCGGGGTGGGCGGACGGATGGGCGACGGTCGGCAGTACTGGAGCTTCATCTCCCTCCATGACGAGGTCGCCGCGCTGCGCCACCTCATGGAGACGTCGTCGCTGTCCGGGCCCTTCAACCTGACGGCGCCGAACCCGCGCACCAACGCGGAGATCACGGCGGCGATGGGCCGGGTGCTGCGTCGGCCCACGCTCTTCCCCGTGCCCGCGGCCGCCCTCCGGCTCGCCCTCGGCGGCGTCTCGTCCGACGTCCTCGGCAGTACGCGCGCCGTACCGACCCGGCTCCTGGAGTCGGGCTTCGTGTTCACACACCCGGACATCGAGTCGGCGATCCGCGCGGCCGAGACGGACTGAGGCACCACCGACCGCGCGCGACGCCCGCCGGCCGGCGTCCCTTGGACGGTCCGGGTCGCGGCCGACGCCCCTGGGTAGACCGGGTTGTTGACCGGCGCCCCTGGGCAGACCGGGTCGCGGCCGGCGCCCCCGGGCGGACCGGGGGCGCCCGGTGCTCTCCAGGGCTCACCAGGGGCGCGGGACCCGCGTCGCAAGCCCCCGGCCTCCCGCGCCCGCCCCGCACCCACCGCCCGGCCGAGCCGGTGGGTGTGGGGCCACGGAGGCGTCGCGGGGACGCCGGGCGCACGCGCCTTCCCGGCATGCCCCCGTGCGAGGGTCGCGCGCGACTTCCCCGGTCAGCGCCGGAAACCGCACCCTCGTCCCGAACTCAGGTATTCCAGAAGGCCGTTGAGGGCATGACGTCCCCAGCAGCCGCGCGACCTCGGGAGGGGCACGTGCTTGAGTCGGTGTACCAATCGACGTACTCAGCGGACACGGAGACCGTGGACGTCATCGTCGTCGGAGCCGGCGTGGCCGGCCTCGCCGCGGCCGGACATCTGGCCAGGGCGGGTCTGACGACCACCGTCCTGGAGGCCGCCCCCGCCATCGGCGGACGGATGTCGACCGAGAAGATCGACGGCTTCCGCCTCGACCGCACCGCCCAGTTGCTCTCCACGTCCTACCCCGAACTGCGCCGCACGCCGGGTCTGGACACCCTGCCCCTGCGCCCGTTCGCCCCGGGCGTCCTGCTGTACGCCGACGGCCACCACCACCGGGCCGGCGCCACCCCGCCCCTACGGAGCGCAAGGGGCGCACTCACAGCCGCGCGCGCCCTCGCAAGCGCCCCCAGGCTGCCCCGGCACGGAGGCCGCGCGCAGGGCCGCCTCCAGGCCCGGCCGGCGGGTGTCCGGCCGGGCCGGCTGGGCGCCCCCGCCGACCAGTCCCGGCTGGCCATGGCGCTGGCCCGGCTCGCCGCGACCGCGCCCGAACGGCTCGCCACCCGCGCGGAGCTCCCGATCGCCGAGGCCCTCGCGACCCGCGGCTTCCCGCCCCGGACGATCGACGGTTTCGTACGGCCCTTGTTGGCCGCCCTGCTCGCCGACCCGGCCCTGCGGACCTCAAGCCGCTGTGCCGATCTGGCCCTGCACGCCTTCGCGACGGGCCGGTTGTGCCTGCCGGAGGGCGGCGCCGACACCCTCCCGGAACTGCTCGCCGCGGCTCTGCCGCCGGGCACCGTCCGCACCGGGGTCACGGCCACCGCGATCAGCACGACCTCGGTGACGACGGCCGACCACGGTGAACTCCCCTGCCGTGCCGTGGTCCTGGCCACGGACGCCCGGTCCGCGGCCGAGCTGCTGCCGGGGCTGCGCGTACCGGACTTCCACCCGGTGACCGTGCTGCACCACGCCACCGACGAACTCCCGCCGGGCGAGGGGGCCCTGATCCTCGACGCGGACCGCGGCGGGCCCGTCTCGCACACCGCGGTCATCAGCCAGGTCGACCCGACCCGGGCCCCGGCGGGCCGCGCCCTCATCACCTCCACGGTGCTCGGCACGCCGCCGGACGCGGCCCATCTGGACGCCACCGTCCGCGCCCAACTGGCCCGGCTGTACCGCACGTCCACGGCCCGCTGGGAGCTGCTGGCGGTCCATCACGAGCCCGAGGCCGTGCCCGCGATGCCCGCGCCGCACGACCTGCGGCGCCCGGTGCGGCTGCTGGACGGGCTGTATGTCTGCGGCGACCACCGCGACACCAGCACCGTCCAGGGCGCCCTCCACTCGGCCCGCCGGGCCGCCCACGCCGTCCTCACGGACCTGGACGCCCACCCGACCCCCATGGAGGAGGCCCTCGACGCAGCCGCCTGACCGAGGCACGGCAGGGGCGCCCGGATGGTCTCCGGGCGCCCCTGAGCGTGCGGCCCACGGGCCGCCGCGCGCCCCCTATCCCAGGGCGGCCACCTTGTCCCGGTAGCCCCGTACCGGGGCGGCGTCCCGGTACGGCTCCAGACGGCGCTCGAAGTCGCGGACGTACTCCACGGCGCGCACCGAGCGCATCTCCGCGGCCTGCCCGGCGGCCTCCGCGCCCAACTGGCAGGCCTGGTCCAGCTCGCCGAGCCCGAGACGGGCGGAGGCGAGCACGACCCGGCAGAAGAGTCGGCTGCGGGCGAAGGCGGGCGCCCTCAGCTGGAGCGACCGCTCGGCGTGCTGGGCGGCGGCGCGGTACTGCTGGAGGTCGCGGTGGCTGTGCCCGAACTCGTCGGCGAGCTGGGCCTCGTCGAAGAAGCGCGCCCAGTACGGGACCTCGTCGCCGGGGCGGGCGGCCTCCAGGGCCCGTTCGGCGCGGACCAGCGCGGCCGTGGAGGCCCGTACCTCGCCGAGGACCGCGTGACCGCGGGCCTCGACGGCGTGCAGCAGCGACTGCACGGCCGGCGGCACGGCGGACCCGACGCCCTGCTGGGCGACGCGCGCGAGCTGCACGGCCTCCCGTCCGTGCCCCAGATAGACCGCCTGACGGCTCATCGTGATGAGGACGTACGCCCCGTACGCCCGGTCGCCCGCCGCCTGCGCCAGGCGCAGTGCCTGCACGAAGTACCGCTGGGCGAGCCCGTGGGCGCCGATGTCGTACGAGGTCCAGCCGGCGAGCCGGGTGAGGTCGGCGGCGGCCGCGAAGAGTCGTCGGCCGACCTGTTCGCCGTAGGCGCCGCGCAGCATCGGCTCGGCCTCGTGCTCCAGGTAGCGCACGAGGGCCTGGCGGGCGTGGCCGCCGCCGTAGGCGTTGTCGAGGGCGCGGAAGAGTTCGCCGACCGAGCGGAGGGCGGCGATGTCCCCGGAGGTGACCTTCTGGCCGGGGCCGCGCTCGGTCTGGCTGCGCTGCCGGGGGACGGCCGGGCGGCCCTGCGGGGGGACGCGGGTGGCGGCCGGGTCGCCCCGGCCCACCCGGTCGTCGGCGCGGCCGATCAGCCAGTCCCGGCTGGGGACGACGAGTCCGGCCGGGGTGAAGGCGATCTTCCGCAGTTCGGCGTGGCTGCCGGAGTCCTTGCGCCACAGACCGCTGACGATGTCGATGGCCTCCTCGGGGGTCGCGGCGAACTCCAGCCCCGCGTACACGGGGGCGCAGGCGTCGAGGCCGAGGTCCTGTGCGGTGAGCCTGCGGCCGAGGCGGCGGGTGAACACCTCGGCGATGAGCGCGGGCGTGGTGCCCCTCGGCTGCTGGCCCCGCAGCCAGCGGGTGACCGACGTCTTGTCGTATCTGAGGTCGAGGCCGTGTTCGAGACCGAGCTGGTCCACACGACGCGCTAGTCCCGCGTTGGAGAACCCCGCTTCTGCGATGAGGGCGGCGAGCTGGCGGTTGGGGGTGCGCTGCGCGGGTCGTTCCGTCATCTGCGGTGCGGTCTCCTGCCTTCCGGGTGTCGGCGCGGTGCCCGGATTGCCTGGTGAGAAGCCTTTGCGGCCTTGTGAACGGCGTGAATGTAGCGGAGAGTGAGCACTCGATCGCACACTTCCGCGTCGGTTCATCCGATCGTGTGAGGATTGGCCGCGCGGCTGACGGGGCGGGGGTGCGGCGTACGCCGGCGGTCGCCGCCGTGCGCCGGTGGGACCGCGTCGAACATCGCGCGGTCCCACGGTCGTACAGTGGCGTGGGCGCGTCACGCGCCTGACAGAGCTATCGCGGTACCGCCGCACGGCCGTACCGCCGAGGGAGGCGCTTGCCGTGAGTGGGTTGCGGTTCGTCCGCATGGGGTTCGGCACGGAGGCCGTCGAGTACCAGGAGGCCTGGGACGAGCAGCGCCGGGTGCACGCGGCGCGCTTCGTCGACGAGGTCCCCGACACCGTGCTGCTCCTGGAGCACCCGCCCGTCTACACGGCCGGCCGGCGCACGGCCGACAACGAGCGCCCCTTGGACGGCACGCCCGTCGTCGACGTGGACCGCGGCGGCAAGATCACCTGGCACGGGCCGGGCCAGCTCGTCGGGTACCCGATCCAGAAGCTGCCGCGCCCGGTGGACGTCGTGGCCCATGTGCGCCGCCTGGAGGAGGCCCTGATCCGCACGTGCGCCGAGTTCGGCGTGGAGACGACGCGGGTGGAGGGCCGCAGCGGGGTGTGGGTGCTGGGCGACCCCGTCGAGCAGCGGCTCGGCGGCCTCTCCCTGGACCTCGACCCCCGGATGCAGGACGACGAGTTCGACCCCCGGCTCAACGGCCCCGAGTACGCGCCCTCCAACGCGGGGCAGCGGCGCGAGGACCGCAAGATCGCGGCGATCGGGATCCGGGTGGCGAAGGGAGTGACGATGCACGGCTTCGCGCTGAACGTGAACCCCGACAACCGCTGGTTCGACCGGATCATCCCCTGCGGGATCCGCGACGCGGGCGTCGCGTCCCTCGCGACGGAGCTGGGCCGCGACATCACCATCGCCGAGGTCCTCCCCGTCGCCGAGAAGCACCTGCGCGACGTACTGGAGAACGCCGACCTCCGGCCGAGGGTCGTGGAACGCGCCTCGGCGTGAGGTCCGGGCGGGCCGGCGGCCCGCCGCCCGGGGAATGCGACCCGAGAGCCGAAGGTTGCCCACCTCGGGGAGCGACAACAGCACGGGCGTACCCTGGGGTGCGCCGAAGAATCGAAGCTACAGGGAGCCGATGTGTCCGCAGTCTCACCCGACGGACGCAAGATGCTGCGCCTGGAGGTCCGCAACAGCCAGACCCCCATCGAGCGCAAGCCCGAGTGGATCAAGACCCGGGCGAAAATGGGTCCCGAGTACACCGCGATGCAGAAGCTCGTGAAGAGCGAGGGCCTGCACACGGTCTGCCAGGAAGCCGGCTGTCCCAACATCTACGAGTGCTGGGAGGACCGCGAGGCGACCTTCCTCATCGGCGGCGACCAGTGCACCCGCCGCTGCGACTTCTGCCAGATCGACACCGGCAAGCCCGAGGCGCTCGACCGTGACGAACCCCGCCGCGTCGGCGAGTCCGTGGTCACCATGGACCTGAACTACGCCACCATCACCGGCGTCGCCCGCGACGACCTGGAGGACGGCGGCGCCTGGCTGTACGCCGAGACGGTCCGCCAGATCCACCAGCAGACCGCCGGCCGCGAGGGCGGCCACACCAAGGTCGAACTGCTCGCCCCGGACTTCAACGCCGTACCGGAGCTGCTCCAGGAGGTCTTCGCCTCCCGCCCCGAGGTCTTCGCGCACAACGTCGAGACCGTCCCCCGCATCTTCAAGCGCATCCGCCCCGGCTTCCGCTACGAGCGCTCCCTGAAGGTCATCACCGAGGCCCGCGACTACGGCCTGGTCACCAAGTCCAACCTGATCCTCGGCATGGGCGAGACCCGCGAGGAGGTCAGCGAAGCGCTCAAGCAGCTGCACGACGCGGGCTGCGAGCTGGTGACCATCACCCAGTACCTGCGGCCGAGCGTCCGGCACCACCCCGTGGAGCGCTGGGTCAAGCCGCACGAGTTCGTGGAGCTGAAGGAGGAGGCCGAGGAGATCGGCTTCTCCGGTGTGATGTCCGGCCCGCTGGTCCGCTCCTCGTACCGCGCCGGCCGGCTGTACCAGATGGCGGTCGAGAAGCGCGGGGCCTACGTCGCGTCGCAGGCCGTCTGACCGTCGCCGCGAGGCCCCGGGGGCTCGGCTCCGAGCCCCCGGAGGCCCTCTCCCGGCGGCGACGCGGCGACACGCCGTGCGGCCAGTCGAGTGGCACGGAGTGCCAGGCAAACGTGTGAATCTGAGCACAAGAACCTACTGGCCAGTAATGGCCAATTGTCCGCGGCCCTGACCGTTCTCCCAGATGGGGGCACTGTCAGGGCCGCGTCGACGTTTGAGCGCCGCCAATCCAGGCTTCATGGGCGTTTGACCGGTCGGTCACGCCCTGGTAACACCAATCAGTGACCCTGGTTTCACGCCCGGTACAGACCCAGCCCGTTACCCGATCCCTTAGGGGGGACCTCATCATGCAGGCCGCGCCCGTTCGCGCCACGGCGATCCCGTCGTTCACCACTGCACTCCGTGCCGTCGAGTCGCTGCTCCTGAGCAGCGGCCAGCGCACCGCCCGCCGCAACGCCTGGACCTCCGTCCTGGAGGACCGCCGCCGCGCCAAGGACCGCGTCGAGGCCGAGCGCGTCCTCGAGGCCACCGTCTCCACGCGCACCTCGTGACGTACCACGGCTGAGCATCACGGCTGACGCACCACCCCGGCCACCCACGGCCCCGTGAGCGGGCGACGAGCCGACCGCCCGAAGGCTCGACCGCGATCCGCACCGCGACCGCTCAGGCACCGCACAGCGACGCCACTCAGGTGCCGCACCGTGGCCGTCGAGGCCGCACACCGTGGCCACTCCGGCACGACCCCGCACCACCCAGGCACCGCCGCCGCCCGGCGCCGCTCCCCCCGCGTCGTCGCCGGTCACCGGACCCCACCGGCACCGCCGTCGTCCTCGCTTCCCCGGACACGTAGACTTCGTGCCATGGCGAGGAAGGAACCCGCAGCGGACGCTGCGAACCCCGGGCGACTCAAGCAGATCGCTCTGACGTACAAGATGACCCGCAGGGCCGACAAGAAGATCGGTCTTGTACTCGCGGCTGTCGGAATCATCACCTTCGGTGTCTTCCTCGCGATCGGTTTCTTGATCGGTCACCCCATCTATCTCGGCATCCTGGGCCTCCTGCTCGCCTTCCTCGCGACGGCGATCGTCTTCGGACGGCGGGCCGAGCGGGCCGCGTTCGGGCAGATGGAGGGCCAGCCGGGTGCCGCGGCAGCGGTGCTGGACAACGTGGGCCGAGGCTGGACGACCACCCCTGCGGTCGCGATGAACCGCAGCCAGGACGTGGTCCACCGGGCCGTCGGCAAGGCCGGCATCGTCCTGGTCGCCGAGGGCAACCCGAACCGGGTGAAGAGCCTGCTGGCCGCCGAGAAGAAGAAGATGGCCCGGATCGTGGTGGACGTGCCGGTGCACGACCTGATCGTGGGCACCGGCGAGGGCCAGGTCGAGCTGAAGAAGCTCCGCACGACCATGCTGAAGCTGCCCCGTGTCCTGTCCGGCCCCCAGGTGACCGCCACCAACGACCGGCTGCGTGCCATGGGCGACCTGATGAGCAACATGCCGCTCCCCAAGGGCCCGATGCCCAAGGGCATGCGCATGCCGCGCGGCGGGAAGATGCGCTGACCTCCCCCGGCTGACACCACTCTCCTCGTACGACGAAGGGGGCGCCCGGAAACTCCGGGCGCCCCCTTCTCGCGCGTGGCGGGTTCGTGCGTAGCGGGTTGGTGCGTTGTGGGTTCGTGCGTTGTGGGTTCGTGCGCAGCGAGGCTCGTACGTCGCAGGGCTCGTACGTCCCGGGCGTCCTCGTGCCGCGCGGCGGTGCCAGGGCCCTAGATCCGCACCTCCACGGTCCGCGCAAGGCGGTCGTGGAGGCCGCGGCCGTCGCGGTCCCAGACGAGGGCGGGGATGGCGAGGCAGAGCAGGACGCTGCGGACGAGGGCGCGCCAGGGGTTCGCCGTGCCGGCGTCCTGGGCGATCACCCGGAGGCCGAAGAGGCGCTTGCCGGGCGTGAAGCCCACCGTGCTCAGGGTGAGGACGTGGAGCAGGAAGAAGATGAGCAGGGCCCAGTTGCTGGTGGCCTGGTCGTAGCCGTCGGTGATCAGGCCGTATGCGATCAAGAGGCACAGCCCCCAGTCGACGGCCAGCGCCCCGAGACGGCGGCCCGGGCGGGCGACGGAGCCCGGCCCGTGCTCCGGCAGACCGAGCTGCTCGCCCCGGTATCCGAAGTCGACACCCGCGTCCTCGGCGGCCGCGCGGGGGCCGGAGAGCCACGATCCGATTGCTTGCCTCTTGTCCACCCGAACACCGTACTGCGACCGTTCTGCCATTCGGACAGGTGGGGTCAGGTACGGGATGTCCGGTTAACTTGTGCGAAACAAATGGGTCACGTACGAGAAATCACCCGTCCCTAGGGTCGAGAGCAGCGTGTGCCACCGCACTGGCCGCACGAACGAACTACCACCCCGGCGGGATGGTCGGGAGTAGGAGGAGCTGGATGTTCCAGAACGCCGACGAGGCCAAGAAGTTCATCGCGGACGAGGACGTCAAGTTCATCGACGTCCGCTTCTGCGACCTGCCGGGCGTGATGCAGCACTTCACGATCCCGGCCGAGGCCTTCGACCCGGCCGAGGAGCTGGCCTTCGACGGCTCCTCGATCCGCGGCTTCCAGGCCATCCACGAGTCCGACATGGCGCTCCGCGCCGACCTGTCCACCGCGCGTGTCGACCCGTTCCGCCGCGACAAGACGGTCAACGTCAACTTCTTCATCCACGACCCGATCACGGGCGAGCAGTACTCCCGTGACCCGCGCAACGTGGCGAAGAAGGCCGAGGCGTACCTCGCGTCCACCGGTATCGCCGACACCGCGTACTTCGGCCCCGAGGCCGAGTTCTACGTGTTCGACAGCGTGCGCTTCAAGACCTCGGAGAACGAGTCCTTCTACCACATCGACTCCGAGGCGGGCGCCTGGAACACCGGTGCGCTGGAGGACAACCGCGGTTACAAGGTCCGCTACAAGGGCGGCTACTTCCCGACCCCGCCGGTCGACCACTTCGCCGACCTGCGTGCGGAGATCTCGCTGGAGCTGGCCAAGTCCGGTCTCCAGGTCGAGCGCCAGCACCACGAGGTGGGCACCGCC
This sequence comes from Streptomyces ossamyceticus, assembly GCF_001418475.1. Classification (GTDB taxonomy): domain Bacteria; phylum Actinomycetota; class Actinomycetes; order Streptomycetales; family Streptomycetaceae; genus Streptomyces; species Streptomyces ossamyceticus. The sequence continues at coordinate 11,976 of NZ_LIQX01000100.1, forward strand.
GGCCAGGCCGAGATCAACTACAAGTTCAACACGCTGCTCGCCGCGGCCGACGACCTCCAGCTCTTCAAGTACATCGTGAAGAACGTGGCCTGGCGCAACGGCAAGACCGCGACCTTCATGCCGAAGCCGATCTTCGGTGACAACGGCTCGGGCATGCACGTCCACCAGTCTCTGTGGTCGGGCGGCTCCCCGCTCTTCTACGACGAGGCCGGCTACGCGGGCCTGTCGGACACCGCCCGCTACTACATCGGCGGCATCCTCAAGCACGCCCCGTCGCTGCTGGCCTTCACCAACCCGACGGTGAACTCGTACCACCGTCTGGTGCCGGGCTTCGAGGCCCCGGTCAACCTGGTGTACTCGCAGCGCAACCGCTCCGCGGCCATGCGTATCCCGATCACGGGTTCGAACCCGAAGGCCAAGCGTGTCGAGTTCCGCGCGCCCGACTCCTCCGGCAACCCGTACCTGGCCTTCTCCGCCCTGCTGCTCGCGGGCCTCGACGGCATCAAGAACAAGATCGAGCCGGCCGAGCCGATCGACAAGGACCTCTACGAGCTCGCCCCCGAGGAGCACGCGGGCGTCCCGCAGGTCCCGACCTCCCTCCCGGCCGTCCTCGACTCCCTCGAGCGCGACCACGAGTTCCTCCTCCAGGGCGACGTCTTCACGCCGGACCTGATCGAGACGTGGATCGACTACAAGCGCGCCAACGAGATCGCGCCGCTCCAGCTGCGTCCGCACCCGCACGAGTTCGAGCTGTACTTCGACGTGTGATCGGTGCCTGAGCTCGTACGTTCGGTCGGCGCCCCCGTCCTGGCTTTCCAGGGCGGGGGCGCCGTCGTATGGTTTCCTGCACGACTGTTCGATGGATAACGGGGAGACACGGGGATGCCCGAACAGGACGACAGCGAGCGGGAGTTCGACCTTCGGTGGGCGGACAACGCCGAGCACAAGGAGCCCTCCGCGCGGGCCCGGATGCTGGCCGCGCGCTGGAAGGAGAATCCGCCCGCGCCGCAGCCCTTCCGCGCCGATCCCGGGCCGCGCGCACCGCGCCGGTCGTCGTGGGTGTCGACGCTCGTGGTGTTCGGCTGTGTGGCCGGGCTGATCGCGGTGATCGGCTACCTCAACTACCGGTCCTCGTACTGAGCCCGTCCCCCGCCGCCGGCCCCCGCAGCCGTGGCCGCCGTCCGAGCGCACAATGGAAGGCGGGACGGGTGCCTGCCTGAGTGCGGGGTGGTACGGATGTCGAACCGGTTCCGGAGTGATCCCCGGCTGACCGCCCGGATGACGATCACGTTGTTCCTGCTCGGGCTGTTGTACGTGCTGTTCGCGGCCGCGTTGATCGCGTTGCTGAAGTCATGGGTGCTGGTCGTGGTGGCGGCGGCCCTGCTGCTGGGGGCGCAGTACTGGTACTCCGACCGGGTCGCCCTGTATGCCATGCGCGGGCGGATCGTGGAGGCCGGGGAGTATCCGCGGCTGCACGGGGTGGTGGACCGGCTGTGCGTGGTCGCGGACGTCCCGAAGCCCCGGGTCGCGGTGGCGGACATGGACATGCCGAACGCGTTCGCGACCGGGCGGAACGCCGATCACGCGGTGGTGTGTGTGACGACCGGGCTGCTCAGAAGGCTGGAGCCGGACGAGCTGGAGGGTGTGCTCGCGCACGAGCTGTCGCATGTCGCGCACCGCGATGTCGCCGTGATGACGGTCGCCTCGTTCCTCGGGGTGCTGGCCGGTCTGGTCGTACGGTTCGCGTTCTACTCGCACATGTTCGGCGGGCGCCGGGACCAGAACACCGCCGTCGCGTTCAGCGTGGTGATGGGGGTCGCGGCCGCCGTGTACGTGCTGAGCTTCCTGCTGATCCGGGTGCTGTCACGGTACCGGGAGCTGGCAGCCGACCGCGCGGGCGCGCTGCTCACCGGGCGGCCCTCGGCGCTCGCCTCCGCGCTGACCAAGGTAACCGGCGACATGGCGCGGATCCCCACCCGGGACCTCAGGACGTCGCAGGCGTTCAACGCCTTCTACTTCACCCCCGCCCTGGGCGACCGCCCGCATCTGGCCCGCTTCTTCGCCACCCACCCGCCCCTGGAGCAGCGGCTCGACCAGCTGGGCAGGATCTCCGTGGAGCTGGGTGAGGCCCCCGCGTCCGGGCCGGGGAAGGCGGGCTGAACCGCCATGGGGCTGCTGGACGTGCTCCTCGGCCGTACGAAGCCGGTGCCGCCGGACCTCGACCGGTTGTTCGCCCTTCCCTCCGCCGCGGTGACCCTGGAGGCCGCGGCCTCCCTCACCCCGACCGGGACCGGCGCGGTGTGCTTCGCGTCGGTCGAGGGCGCGGCCTTCGACGACGTACGACGGGAGGTGCGGGCGCTGCTCGGCGCCGACGCGGACGCTGACGCGGAGCGGGGTGCGGCGGGTGTCGAGGCCGTGCGGGACGAGTACGGGTACTCCTGGCTCGTCTCCCGGCGGCGGCCGCAGGAGCTGGCGGACCTGGTGGGTGATCTGCACACGGTCAACAGCGCCCTGGAGGGCGGCGGGTTCGGGCCGCAGCTGCTGTGCTCGGTGGTCGGGTTCCGGGGCGGCGAGGACGGGGAGCGGCGGTTGGGGCTCGTCTATCTCTACAAGCGCGGCACCTTCTATCCGTTCGCGCCGCTGCCGGGCGAGGCGGACCGGCGTGACAACGCGCTGGAGCTGCGGGTCAGGGCGGTCCTCGCGGAGGACCTGCGGATCGAGCCCGACCTGGGCCGCTGGTTCCCCCTCTGGGGTGCCCCGGGGCTGTGACCGCCCCGGGGCACGGGCCGCTACTTTCCGCTCTTCTGCCGCTCCTGCCGTCGGGCCTCGAAGGGCCGCTCACGGCGGTAGCGGCGCTCCCACTTCGCCTGCTGGTCACGCCGCTCCCGGTAGGCCCGGTAGGAGGCGGGCTGTGCGCTGCCGCTCGACGGCGACGACGGCGACGCCGAGCCAGCGCGGGTGCGGCCGTGGCGGATGTACAGGTAGAGCAGCGCGACCGCGGCGAGCCAGAGCAGTTCGTTGGAGAAACCGAGGACGACCAGGACCGCGGCCGCCGAAAGGATCAAGGTGCCCATGGCGGGCCTCCTTGGGTGTGCGTGGGTGGTGGCAGCGATGCCCGTCCCGCACCGGTCCGGTGCCGGACGCTCGGCTGCGCCCGTCCAGGATGCTGGGCGGGCTGACGCGCCCGCATCCGAATATCGGGGTCGGTGGGGCGTCCGGACGCCTTCGCGGGGGTGATTGTCAGTGGTGTCCGGGAGGATTGGGCGGACGGGTCGACTGATGTGCGGGTGGAGGCGGCGGCATGGGGGAAGCACGGCGGTATGTCGGAGTGGCCGAGCGGCGGGCGCGGCTCGGCGCGGGGCAGCGATTGGCCGGATCCGTACGGGCGGAAGGGCCGGAGGAGGTCGCCGACTCGCTGGTGGCGCTGCACGGCTCGGACCCGGCGACGGTGTACCTCGCGGTGGG
>NZ_LIQX01001000.1 GCF_001418475.1 Streptomyces ossamyceticus
ACCCGGGCTCCGCGCGGGGCACATCCGTCACGCCGTGCGTCAGATGCCCCGCGCGGAGCCCGGGTATGTCGGTTCGGCCGTCGGTCAGGCCGCAGGTCAGGCTTCGGTCGCCGCCTTCGCGGCGATGTCCGAGCGGTGCTGGGAGCCGTCCAGGCCGATGCGGGCGACGGCGGTGTACGCGCGGTCACGGGCCTGGGTCAGGTCCTTGCCGGTGGCCGTGACGGACAGGACGCGTCCGCCCGCGCTGACCACGGCGTCGCCGTCGCGCTTGGTCCCGGCGTGCAGCACGTACGCGTGCGGGGCGTCCACGGCGGCCACCTCGTCGAGCCCGGTGATGGGGTCGCCGGTGCGCGGGGTGCCGGGGTAGTTGTGCGAGGCCACGACCACCGTGACGGCCGCGTCGTCGCTCCAGCGGAGGGGTTCGAGGTCGCCGAGGGTGCCGTTGGCGGAGGCGAGCAGGACACCGGCCAGCGGGGTCTTCAGGCGGGCCAGGACGACCTGGGTCTCCGGGTCGCCGAAGCGGGCGTTGAACTCGATGACCCGTACGCCCCGGCTGGTGATCGCCAGGCCGGCGTAGAGCAGGCCGGAGAACGGGGTGCCGCGGCGGCGCATCTCGTCGACCGTCGGCTGCAGCACCGTCTGGAGGACCTCGTCGACCAGTTTGGGGTCGGCCCACGGGAGGGGGGAGTACGCACCCATGCCGCCGGTGTTGGGGCCCTCGTCGCCGTCCAGCGCGCGCTTGAAGTCCTGGGCGGGCTGGAGCGGGAGGACGGTCGTGCCGTCGGTGATCGCGAAGAGGGAGACCTCGGGGCCGTCCAGGAACTCCTCGATGACGACGCGACCGCAGGCCAGCGCGTGCTCACGGGCCGCGTCGAGGTCCGGGGTCACGACGACGCCCTTGCCTGCGGCCAGCCCGTCGTCCTTCACGACGTACGGGGCGCCGAAGGCGTCGAGGGCCTCGTCGATCTCCTGGGCGGTGGTGCAGACGTACGACCGCGCGGTGGGCACACCCGCGCCGGCCATGACCTCCTTGGCGAAGGCCTTGGAGCCCTCCAGCTGCGCGGCCTCCCCGGAGGGGCCGAACACCGGGATGCCCGCCTCG
>NZ_LIQX01001001.1 GCF_001418475.1 Streptomyces ossamyceticus
AGATGTGGATAAGCGACAGGGAGGGGCAGCAGGGTGGCGGGGCTGGTGACCGGGCCGGAGAGGGCGCTGTACGGGCGGAGCAGGGCGGTCAGATGGGTGCCGAAGGCGGACCGGTCGCCGCTCGCCAGGGCGTGCAGGGCGTGCAGGGCCGTGGTGTGGGGGTGCCGCAGGAGACCCTGGGCGCCGCCCGTCATGTGCTCCAGGGAGTGGATCCGGGCGTACGCGGCGTCGAGCGCGGCGAGGACGTCCGCCCGGGTGGGCGGGTGGGCGGCGGAGTCGTCCCCGGTGTCGCCTATGACGTACGCCATGAAGCCGCTGATCAGTTCGACCGAGGGGAGGCCCGCGCCGCCTTCCCTGGCGGCCTCGCGGGCGAAGTGGAAGGCCTCGCCGTGCCATTCGGCCTTGTCGGAGAGGACGGCCAGGCAGAAGGAGTCGAGCCAGCGGTGCGGGGTGGTCGGGGCCGGTGTCTCGGGGTGGCTCGGTTCGGGCTCGTAGTCCCGGCCGAAGTTCACGTAGTTGAGGAACACCTGGAAGCGGTTGTGCGGGTGGTACACGGTGTATGCGACCGCGCCGGCCGCCGCCTCGGTGGCGTCGTCGAGGACCGCCTTGGCCTCCGGGACGTCGAGGTCGGGGTTCTGCAGGGAGAGGGCGGCCAGGTACTCCACGAGCCGGTCCGAGATCCACCACCACTCGTGGGCCGTCATGGCGCCGGCCCTCGACATCGACCAGACCTCTCCGACGATCCGGTTGTGGAAGTCCTCGCGAACCGCGGATATCGCCGCCGCGTCGACCTGGTGGCGTTCTCTGCGCACTGCTGTCCCGCTCCCCATGGAAGTGATCTTGTTCGCCAGCCTAGGCCGTACCTCGGCGCTTGAGGGAGGCTCGGCGGGTGGGGCGCGGCCCGGAGGGAGGGCTGAGGGAGCGGTTTCGGCCACCTGGGCGGGGCCGCGGGGATCAGGGGGTTTCGGACGGTGGAAGGGGTGCGGGTGGAGGAGGGCGAGCAGGGGGCCGTACGGGCGTTCCTGGCCGGGGTGCGGGTCGGTGAGGTGCTCGGCGGGGTCGTCGCCGAGGTGACGTCCCGCGGGGCGGCCCTGGTGCTGGACGGGTTCCCGTCGCGTCCGCTGGGGGCGGTGGGGGCTCTGGAT
>NZ_LIQX01001002.1 GCF_001418475.1 Streptomyces ossamyceticus
CCCGCATCCACCCCACCGGTGTGGCCCCCGCCGGAGGCGCCCTCCGCTGGGACCTCCCCGGCTGGGCCGGCTCGGTCGACCTCCTCCTGATCGCCACCGCCGACGGCACCGAACCCGGCCTGTCGCTCCTGGTCGACCAGGCATACCGCCGCGGTTGCACCGTCGTGGCCGTCGCCCCGCCCCGCACCCCCGTCGCCGAAGCGCTGGCGGGCGCCCACGGCCTGTTCGTACCGATGGCGACCGCCCCGTACGAGCTGGAGGTGCCCCTCGGCGCCGCCGCCCCCGGCATCCTGTGGGCCCAGCTCACCCCGATGCTGGCGATCCTCGACCGCATGGGCCTCGTCGCCGCCGACCCGGACGCCCTGGCGAAGGTCGCCGACCGCCTCGACCAGGTCGCCGAGCGCTGCGGCCCCGCCATCGCCACGTACAGCAACCCCGCCAAGACGCTCGCCGCCGAGTTCGCCGACGCCCTCCCGCTGATCTGGACCGAGGGCCAGGCCGCGGGCCCCGTGGGCCGCCGCTTCGCCTCCGCGCTCGCCGAGCTCGCGGGCCGCCCCGCCCTCGCCGCACAGCTTCCCGAGGCCCTCGCCTCGCACGCGGTGGTGCTGTCCGGCCCCCTGGCCGCGAGCGCCGATCCCGAGGCCTTCTTCCGCGACCGCGTCGAGGAGCCACCCGCCCTCCACGCGCGCGTGCTCCTCCTGCGCGACCGGCCCACCGGCGGACTGAGCGCCGCCCCGGCCGCCCGCGAGCTGGCCCTCGGCCACGAGACCGCGGTCAGCGAGCTGGAACCCGAGGAGGGCAGCGACCTGGAGACCCTCGCGGAGATGATCGCCATCACGGATTTCGCCGCCGTTTACCTGTCGCTCGCCTCGGGAGCCTGATCTTTACCTGGCCCCGGCAGACCCCCGAACGGCGTACGGAGAAGAACACACACCATGGACCGCCTCGACAACACCATCCGCCCCTACGCCTGGGGCTCGACCACCGCCATCCCGCACCTCCTCGGCGTGGCCCCCACCGGCGAACCGCAGGCGGAGATGTGGATGGGAGCCCACCCCGGCGC
>NZ_LIQX01001003.1 GCF_001418475.1 Streptomyces ossamyceticus
ACCGGGCCGACCGCTGCATACGGGCCCCCTCGCATGGGCCATGCCGCAGGGAGCGTTCGGGCCGACGCGCCGCCGACCGGCCGCCGCGCACCTCGTCGTCGAGGCCTCCAAGGAGACGACCTCGCTCACGAGCTCGCCGAGAAGAGCACCGGCGAGCAACTTCGGCATCGGCCACACCGAGAAGCACACGATCGAGTGAACGCCGTACGAGTCGCACCCAGGGGGCCACGGCTCATACCGGCGCTGGCCGCGGCCTCAGGGGCAGTTCGGCAGGCGGAACAGGTTGTTCGCGGGATCGGAGTCCGGGACGGTCTGCAGGAAGGCGGGACGCCCCTGCGGCTGGACGACGCGGACGGCAGCGATGGTGCCGGCCGGTGCGGCCGAGGTGAAGACGGTGCCCGTACGGGCCGCGGCGACCGCCTCGTCGATGCTCATCGCCCACGGCTGGCCGCTGGGCAGCAGCCCGCCCACGGCGTCCAAGCGGTTACCGGGGTCGGCGGAGTCCTTGGCGGTGCAGGAGATCTCCAGGGCCGCACGGCGGTCAGCGTGATGACCAGGTCGTGCTGGCGGGTCGCCAAGAACCCACCGACGGCGGGGTCCTCCTCGGCGGCGGGCTGGTAGAGGCTCAACTGGGCGACGCTGAAGTCGTCACCGCCCGCGATGGCGACCTCGGTGGGCGTCGGCGACACGGCGAGGGCGTCGCGGATGCCGCAGAGGACCTGCTGGCGCACGACCGAGCGCAGAACCTCGCTCAGCACGGCAGCCAGCACACCGACCTCGCCGAGCACCCACACCCACCAGGCCATCTGCACGTGGCCCATAGCGACGTCCGACGTGACGGACGGCACGAGGCGCAGCACGGGCGTGCCCTTGCTGGTGGTGATGGTCGGGGCGAAGGTGAGCCCGTCGGCCACCCCGCCGAGCAGACGCACACCAAGACCAGCACCCGCCTCGCCGCTCCGTACCACCGACAACCCCGCACTGCGGCTGCGCCCGAGCAGCAGGAAGAGGAGCACGGAGGCGACGCACCCGAGGACCGACGCCGCCGTGGACAAGCACATCGTCACCAAGGCATCGAAGGAGACGACCGAGCGTACGGCCTCCGTCAAGACGACCGAGGAGACGACCACCAACGAAACCGGCGACAGCACCAAGAAGAAGACGACCACCTCGACGGAGACGGTCACCATCGTCTCCCCGGACACGAACAGACAGAGGGCAACCCTCACGCACCCGGAGGCGCCAGCCTCCAACGAGCAAGAGGACGGCTCACCAGCAGACCGAACACACGGTGGTTCGTCGACACCACGTAGCCCCTCGCGCCGAACGCCGAACCCGGCGATGACAGATCAGATCCCCAGCGAGGAGGCCCCCGATCTCCAAGCGGCCCGAGCCTCGCCCCCAATACGAGCCCTCCGCAACAGCGACGCCCACCACCACGG
>NZ_LIQX01001004.1 GCF_001418475.1 Streptomyces ossamyceticus
GTATGCCTCGGTGCTGCGGGTCGGGGGCTGGTTCCGTAGCGGTGGGAGGGGTGGCGTCTTGTGGCGCGCCGGTGGCCGTGGGGCCGGTCGGCTGTCCGTCGGGGCCTGCCTCGGGGGACCCCGTAGGTGCCGTCAGGTGGTCCAGGACGCGGGCCAGGGTGGGGCCGGTCTGGTCCGGGCCGGTGTGGTCGGTGGTGCGGTGGACGCCCAGCGCGTCGAGCACGCGGTGGAGCCGGGCCGCCTCCGTGCGCCATTTGCGGTCGACTACCTCGTCCGGGTACGCGTTCCAGTCGACCGGGGCCCAGTCGCGGCCGGCCTCGGAGGGGCCGCCGTGGAAGAGGCGCGCGGCGAGCAGTGACGCGGCCTCGTCGATCGTGCCGGGTTCTTCGAGGAGGTCGCAGGCGGGGCGCTCGCCGAGCCGGGAGGCGAAGCCCTCGGCGAGGCGGTCGCGGCGGGACAGCTCCGTGAGCGCGGCGACGACGCCCGCGTCGAGACGGGACGGCCAGCGGCCCATCCGCCAGGCGGGCAGCGCGACGCGTGTGAGAAGCCGGTCCCAGCCGGCGTAGGCCAGGCCGACCTGCTCCTGGGCGACGATCCGCAGACCGTAGTCCACAGCCTGTGCACGCTCGGCCGCGGCGGCCGCCACCCCTCGCTCCATCTCCGCCGCATGGGCCCGGCAGCCGCGCAGGAGCAGCCGGGTCACCCAGCCGACGCCGGCCAGCACCGTACGGACGAGGGGACCGTGCGACGGGGCGGAGCTGACGGCGACAGCGGCGTCCAGACCGCGGACGAAACGGCGGGCCGCGGCTATGTCCGGGTGCGCCGACGGACCCGTGCCCGCGACGACCGGTGCGAGCACCGCCCGTAGCTCTCCCACCCGCATCCACCACAGGAACGGTGAGCCGATGACCAGGACGGGTGCGGTGGGGGCGCGGTGGCGGCGGTGCGACGACGGTCCGGACGGGATGCCGGGCGTGACGCCGTTTCCCGTCGTGACGCCTGACGCCCCTCCTCGGGCGTCGGGCATGTCGTCGCCGCTGCCGGGACCCCGTCCGCCGGGGCCGGTGGGGCCGGTGGGGCCGGTGGGGCTCGTGGCGCCCGCCGTCCCGCCCGACGCCCCGCTCGTGGTGCGGCCGGACGGTGACGCGGCGGCCGACGAGGTCGCAGCCGATGAGGTGGCCGATGAGGTGACGGTGTGGCTGTCGGGTGACGTGTGGGAC
>NZ_LIQX01001005.1 GCF_001418475.1 Streptomyces ossamyceticus
CCCCCAGCATCACCAAGCAGGCCGCGGACCCCGTCCCTCTCCTCACCCCCTCCGACCTGCGGCGGCTCGCGCGGCTGGCGCGGCGGGCCGCTCTGGTGTTCGGGGGGCCGCAGGACATCGAGTTCGGGTTCGACGACGATGGACGACTGTGGCTGTTCCAGAGCCGCCCGATCACGGCGATGGCGGCGCGGCCGGCACGAGGAGCCCGGCTGCTGGGCCCCGGCCCCGTGGCGGAGACTCTGCCGGGTCGGTTGGAGCCGCTGGAGGAGGACCTGTGGCTGGCACCCATGGCCAGGGGGCTGGCCATCGCGTTGGACCTCGGCGGCAGCGCGCCCCGGCGGCTGCTGCGGAGGCTGCCGGTGGTGACGGCGGTCGGCGGTCGGGCGGCGGCCGATCTGCGGCTGCTGGGGGCCGTCCCCCCGAGGCACCGCGTGCTCGCGTTGCTGAACCCCGCGACGGGTGCCCGGCGGGTCGGCGCGGCCTGGCGGGTGGGGCGGCTGGCGTCGACGTTGCCGGGGCTGGCGACGGACCTGGTGGCGGACGTCGACCGGCGGCTCACCGAGATCCCGGCGCCGTCGCGGCTGCGGGGCCCCGCGCTGGTGTCGTCCCTGCGATGGGCTCGCGCCGCCCTGGTGTCGTTGCACGCCCAGGAGGCCCTGGCGGGCGCCCTCCTTCCCGCGCCCCGCGTCACGGCCGCGAGCGCCGCCCTCGCCACCCTCACCGAACCGTGGGCCCAGGGCCTGCCGGACGACCGGCTGATCGCCGCCGAACCCGTCCTGCTGACCCTGACGCCGCCCAGACTGTGGGAGTCCTCGCTACTGCCGCGCACCGCGCCCGCACCCCGGCCCCCGCAAGGGCTTCCCTCGTCGAGCACCGGTTCCGACGGCCCTGTCGATGACCACGCGCTCCGCCCGCCCTCCGCCTCCGCAGACCCTCTCGACGATCACACGGCCCGCCCATCCTCCGGCTCACTGAGCGCCGCCGACGATCAGGCCATCCCCCTGCCCTCCACGGCCACGGACCCCCTCGGCCAACACACC
>NZ_LIQX01001006.1 GCF_001418475.1 Streptomyces ossamyceticus
GCCGGGCGTTCTGGGAAGAAGCTATGAATGGGAGGCCGTGGTCGGCGTCATGCCACAGAGCTCACCTGCGACGTAGCTCTCAGGTATTACAGGTATCAGCGGGAGCCGAGGACCGGCCGCTCGTACTACGGGTATCAGCGGGAACCGAGGGCAGGCAGCCGCTCGTCGATGCCCCGTTTCACCAGGCCAGCTGGGCAATCTCCTCCGCCACCACCGCGCACGCGTCCGCCGCCGGGTCGATCAGGGGGAAATGGCCGACGTCCTCCAGGAGCGTGAGGCCGACGACCTCGCCCGCCTTGGCCGCGGCATCCGCATACGCGTCGGCGACGGGCTGCGGTACGACGATGTCGGTGCGGCCCTGGACGAGGGTCGTGGCGATGCCCGTCGGGAGGAGGAGGGCCGGGTCGGCGTAGGGACGACGTTCGCTGAACTTGTCCTGGCCGCCCAGGAGTTGCGCGGTCGCGCCGCCGCAGACGTCCAGCTTCTCGGCCACGGCGAAGTCGGCGATGGGCGCCAGCGCGACGACGCCGCGCAGCGGGACCGGGCCGGTCGTGCGCCACGGCGCGTCGAGCGGGAGGACGTGACGGGCGGCGGCCCACAGCGCCAGGTGCCCGCCCGCCGAGTGGCCGGTGAGAACCATGCGGCGAGGGTCCGCCTCCGGCACGGCGTGCCGCACGAGGTCGGGCAGGGCGTCGAGGGCGGCGGCCACGTCGTCGAACGTCTCCGGCCAGCGGCCCGCCACCGGGCCCGCGCTGCCGCCAGGGCCGCTCTGCGCGGGCAGCGCGCTCCCCCTGCGGTACTCGACGTTGGCCACGGCGAAGCCCCGGCGGGCCAGGAAGTCCGCGAACGGGGTGATGTGCCGGCGGTCGTACGGGGCGCGCCAGGCACCGCCGTGCAGGACCACGACCAACGGGACCGCCGAGGCGGCCGAGGTGGCGCCGGGGGTGGCACGAGGGGCGTAGAAGTCGATCACCTGGTCGGGGTGGTCGCCGTAGGCGGAGGTGGCGTCCGGGTCGACCGGGGGGTGCGAGAAGGCGGATGCCTCTTCGGCGGCATCGCGGGCAGCGGCGTCGTCGTCCGGCATGCTCCAACCTCTCAAGGGTGAAACGGATTTGGATGGGTTTGGGGG
>NZ_LIQX01001007.1 GCF_001418475.1 Streptomyces ossamyceticus
GCCCGAGGAGCAGTAGACCTCGGGGAGTACGGTGGCTGGGTTGTCATGAGGGAAGACTGAGGGAAGGCGGAGGCATGGACGTCGGGCTCAAGCGCGAGCTGGAGGAGAAGGTCCGCTCCGGTGAGCGGCTGACCCGCGAGGACGGCATCGCGCTGTACGAGTCGGACGACCTGGCGTGGCTGGGCGGGCTCGCGCACGAGGTGCGGACGCGGAAGAACGGCGACGTCGTCCACTTCAACGTCAACCGTCACCTCAACATGACCAATGTGTGCACGGCCTCCTGCGCCTACTGCTCCTTCCAGCGCAAGCCGGGGGAGAAGGACGCGTACACGATGCGCATCGAGGAGGCCGTCAAGCTCGCCAAGGCGATGGAGTCGGAGAACCTCACGGAACTCCACATCGTCAACGGGCTGCACCCGAACCTGCCGTGGCGCTACTACCCGCGCTCGCTGCGGGAGCTGAAGGCGGCCCTCCCGAACGTCTCGCTGAAGGCCTTCACGGCCACGGAGATCCACCACTTCGAGACGATCAGCGGACTGTCGGCGTCGGAGATCCTCGACGAGCTGATCGACGCGGGCCTGGAGTCCCTGACGGGCGGCGGCGCGGAGATCTTCGACTGGGAGGTCCGCAGGCACATCGTCGACCACCGCACCCACTGGGAGGACTGGTCGCGGATCCACCGCCTGGCGCACGAGAAGGGTCTGAAGACCCCGTGCACCATGCTCTACGGCCACATCGAGGAGCACCGGCACCGCGTCGACCACGTCCTGCGGCTGCGGGAGCTCCAGGACGAGACCGGCGGCTTCCAGGTCTTCATCCCGCTGCGCTACCAGCACGACTTCGTGGACGTGCAGGACGGCAAGGTGCGCAACCGGCTCCAGGCGCGTACGCAGATGGCGACGGGCGCGGAGGCACTGAAGACCTTCGCGGTGTCGCGGCTGCTGTTCGACAACGTCCCGCACGTGAAGGTCTTCTGGGTGATGCACGGCGTCCAGACCGCGCAGCTCGCGCTCCAGCACGGCGCGGACGACATGGACGGGTCGGTCGTCGAGTACAAGATCACGCACGACGCGGACAACTACGGCACGCCGAACAAGCTGACCCGTGAGGACCTGCTGGACCTCATCCGCGACGCCGGGTTCCGGCCGGTGGAGCGGAACACGCGGTACGAGATCATCCGGGAGTACGAGGGGGCGGATCCGCTGCGGCGAGAGTCTCCTCAGCCGATGAGGGTGTGAGCCGGGCGCCCAGTAGCTCGGGGGTGCGTGTGCGTTGGCGGGTGCGGGTGGTGTGTGGTTTCTCGCGCAG
>NZ_LIQX01001008.1 GCF_001418475.1 Streptomyces ossamyceticus
GTTCCGACACGTCGACGGTCATGCGGGCTCGGGGGCTGCCCGCTTGGTCAGGGAGCGTGGGTGCAGTTCCACGGCCAGGGGTGCGGCGGTGAAGACGGAGGAGTACGTGCCGACGGCCAGGCCGATGAGCAGGGCGAGGGCGAAGTCGGTCAGGGCGTCGTCGGCGAGGACGGCGAGGGCGGTGAGGATGAGGGCCGCGCCCGTCCCCGTGTTGACGGTACGGGGCAGGGTCTGCAGGATCGCCTGGTTGGTCAGGCGGGCCAGAGGTGCGGTGCGGTCACGGGCGAGGAGTTCGCGTACGCGGTCGAAGAGGACGACGGAGTCGTTGACCGAGTAGCCGATGACGGTGAGCAGGGCGGCCAGGAAGATGCCGTCGATGGGTTTGCCGAGCCAGGCGAACACGCCGGCGAGGATCAGCACGTCATGGGCGAGTGCGCCGACGGCCGCGGTGGCGAACCTCCAGCGGAAGCGGACCGCCAGATAGGCGAGTTGGGCGCCGAGGGCCAGGCTGAGGGCGATGAGGGCGTTGCGACGCAGCTCGTCCCCCAGCGTGGGGCCGATCAGTTCGTCGCGGACCTTCTCCGCGTCGCCGCCGAGCCCGGTGATGGTGTCGGTGACCGCGGCCGTGTCGGTGTCGGTCAGGTCCTCGGCGCGGACCGTGAGCCCGCCGTCACCGGAGGACTGGACGAGTGCGCGCGGGAATCCGGCGTCGGCGAGCGCGGCACGCGCCCGGTCCGGGTCCACGGGGGTGCTGGTGGTGTACTCGACGAGGCGGCCGCCGGTGAACTCGATGCCGAAGTCGAGGCCGCGCACCAGGATGCCCGAGGCCGTCACGACGAGGAGGGCGGCGGAGGCCGCGAGCCAGCGGCGCGGATGCCGCATCAGGTGCGGACCTCGGCGCAGCAGACGGTCGCGGACCCATCCGGTGTGCGCGATGCCCGTGATGCGGGGGCGGCGGTGGACGGCGGTGCGGCCCACCGCGTACTCGGCGAGCACGCGGGAGATCAGCAGGGCGCTGACCATGGAGGCGAGGACACCGATACCGAGGGTGACACCGAAGCCGCGCACCGGGCCGGACGCGAAGGCGAACAGCAGGCCTGCGGCGATCAGCGTCGTGATGTTGGAGTCGGCGATGGCGCTCAGCGCCCCACGGAACCCGGCCGCCAGCGCCGAACGGGTACTGGGGCGGTTGCGGTTGGCGTGCTCTTCGCGGGCGCGTTCGAAGACCAGGATGTTGGCGTCGACGGCCATGCCGATGGCGAGGACGAACCCGGCGAGACCGGGCAGGGTCAGCGTCGCCCCCAGCGCTGCCAGGGCGGCGTACGAGATCAGTCCGTAGCAGGTCAGGGCGAGGGTCGCGAGC
>NZ_LIQX01000101.1 GCF_001418475.1 Streptomyces ossamyceticus
CTCCGGGAGGTTCTCCCCTCCGGGGTCCGGAAGGAACCCCGTCGCCGGGTGCGCGAGCGGCGTGCCCGTCAGGTGCGGCGCACCGGCCGTTCCCGACGCCTCCGTGCTGTCCGTCCGCTCCGTGGTCTCGCCGTGCTCCGCCCCCTCCGTGCGCCGGTGGAGGCCCGTGGACGGTTCGTCGTCCGTGGACGTGCCCTGGACGAAGGCCTGGTCGAGGCCGCCCGTGCCGCGGACGGCGCGGCGGCACGGGCGTCCTGATGCTGGTCCCGCAGGACGCCCGTGCCGCCGCGGGCGGAGGGACGGAAGGAGACCTTGAGGCCGTGCTTGCGGGCGAGGCGGCCGACGACGGCGAGACCGAGGCGGGTGCCGGTGAGGCCGGTGAGGTCGGAGTCCTCGCCGGAGACGGCGCGTTCGGCGCGGCGCAGCTGGACGTCGCTCATGACGAGGCCCGCGTCCTCGACGGAGATGATGACGCCGGCCGGGACCTCCTCGACGTAGACGTGGACCTCGGCGGTCGGCGGCGAGAAGTTCGCCGCGTTGTCGAGGAGTTCGGCGAGCGCGTGCATCACGCCCTCGGCGGCGTGCCCGGCGACGGCGGACTCGCTGGAGGAGTGCAGCCGGACCCGGCGGTAGGCGCCGATGCGGCCCATCGCGCCCCGCAGGATCGACTCCATCGGGATGGGCTTGGCCCAGCGGCGGCCGGAGCGGGCGCCCGCGAGGACGGCGACGGAGTCGGCGAGACGGCCCGCCTGGGCGGTGCGGTGGTCGAGGTGGAGCAGGTCGGCGAGGACGTCCTCGTCGGCGTGGCGCTCCTCCATGGCGCGCAGGTCGGCGAGGGTGCCGGTGGCGAGGGCCTGCATCCGGCCGGCCACGTTGGCGGTGACGGCGAGGGCGGCGGTGCGCTCGGTCTCGGCCTGCCGGGCGCGGTCCAGGAGACGGGACCTCTCCTCCTCGGCCTTGGTCTCCAGTTGGGCGCGCTCGTCGGCGAGCCGACCGCGCTCGTGGTCCAGTTCGGCGGTGAGCCGGGTCCGTTCGCGGGCGTAGTCGGCGGCGATCCGGGCGCGGTCCTGGAGGAACTCCTCGGTGAGCCGCGCCCGTTCCTGCCCGAACTCGGCGGTCATCCGGGCCCGTTCCTGGAGGAGCATCCCGGTGTCACGGGACACCGCGTCGAGGCGGTGCCGCAGCGACCGCGCCGACTGCCGGGCGTGGACGGCGACCGCGACGGCGAGCGTGAGCAGCAGAGCGGCGGCGCCCGCGCCACCCGCCACCGGGACCTGTAAGGACGCGGGTACGAGCGCGACCGAACCGCCGGCCGCGGCGGCGGCGAACACGGCGGTGACCAGGGGCAGGGGCAGGACTGAGCGGAGCGCTGGGCGGTCGCCCGGTGGGCGTGGGGGGCTGGGCGCGGTCATGGTCTGCTGTCCTCGGTCGGTTCTGGACTCGGTAACTCAGTCGGTTCCTGGTCTCGGTAACACGGTCGGTTCCTGTGCGAGAAGCGACACCTGGTGCTCAATTGGGCGTCACTATATGAGAGTTCGTGACGGGGGTCGGGCGGTTTCCGGTTAGCTCCCCAGAATCCGGCCATCGCCCCGGTACCGGCCCGCCGTCACCGCGTGGTCACTGTCAGTGGTGGGATGCATGCTGGGGGGATGGAAGGTCCAGGGGAGACGAGAGCGGGGTCAGGGTCCGGGCCGGCGGCGGAGCGGCCCGCGGCCGCGGCGCGGTCGACGGCGGAGCGGCACTCGTCCAGCCCGGTGACGACGGCCGGGCGGCGCTCGGCGCGGTCGGATGCGGCGGCCGGGCTGCGGGCGGCGCTGACGGCGGCCGTGCGGGGCGAGGTCGCGTTCGACACGACCGCGCGGGCGCTGATGACCATGGACGCGTCCAACTACCGCCGGGTGCCGCTCGGCGTGGTCGCGCCCCGGGACGCGGACGACGTGGCGGCCGTCCTGACGGTGTGCCGGGAGCACGGCGTGCCGGTGGTGGCGCGCGGCGGCGGCACGTCGATCGCCGGCCAGGCCACGGGCACGGGCGTCGTCCTGGACTTCACCCGCCATATGAACCGGCTGCTCGCCCTGGACCCCGAGGCGCGCACGGCCGTCGTCCAGCCGGGCCTGGTCCTGGACCGCCTCCAGGACGCCGCCGCCCCGCACGGCCTCCGTTTCGGCCCCGACCCCTCCACCCACAGCCGCTGCACCCTCGGCGGCATGATCGGCAACAACTCCTGCGGCTCCCACTCGGTGGCCTGGGGCACCACCGCCGACAGCGTGCGCGAGCTGTCGGTCCTCGACGGCAGGGGCGGGGCCCGTCGCCCCGGACAGGGCTGGTCGGGCGCCCCGGACGGTCTGCGGGCCCTGGTGGAGGGGGAGTTGGCGCTGCTGCGCACCGGCTTCCCCGACCTGCCCCGCCGTATCTCCGGCTACGCCCTCGACGCCCTGCTCCCCGAGCGGGGCGCCGACGTGGCCCGCGCCTTCTGCGGCTCCGAGGGCACTCTCGGCGTCCTCACGGAGGCGGTCGTACGCCTCGTCGAGGCACCCCGCGCGCGTGCCCTCGCCGTCCTCGGGTACGCCGACGAGAGCGCGGCTGCCGAGGCGGCCCCCGCGCTCCTGCCGTACGGCCCGCTGACCGTGGAGGGCATGGCCGCGGACCTCGTGCCCCCGGGCACGCCCGGGCTGCCGGCGGGCGGGGCGTGGCTGTTCGTGGAGACCGGCGGGGACACGGCCGCCGAGGCGCGGGCGCACGCCGCCGCGATCGTGCGCGCGGCGGACGCGGCCGACGCGCTCGTGGTCACCGACCCCGCTGCCCAGCGCGCCCTGTGGCGGGTCCGCGAGGACGCCAGCGGGACGGCGACGAGGATGCCCGACGGCAGCGAGGCCTGGCCCGGCTGGGAGGACTGCGCGGTCCCGCCCGCCCGACTTGGCGCATACCTCCGGGACTTCCGCGGCCTCCTGCGCGCCCACGAGCTGCGCGGCACCCCCTACGGCCACTTCGGCGACGGCTGCATCCACGTCCGTATCGACTTCGACCTCCTCACCGGGCCGGGCGTCGCCCGCTTCCGCCGTTTCTCGGAGGACCTCGCCGACCTGGTCGTCTCCCACGGTGGCTCCCTCTCCGGGGAACACGGCGACGGCCAGGCGCGCGCCGAACTGCTGCCGAGGATGTACGGCCCCGACCTGATCGCCCTGTTCGAGCGCGCCAAGGCCCTCTGGGACCCCGACGACCTCCTGAACCCCGGCATGCTCGTCCGCCCGGCCCCCCTCGACACCAACCTGCGCTTCGCGCCGCTGCCCCGCGAGCCGGTCCCGGTGGTGTTCGGGTATCCGGAGGACGGCGGCGACTTCTCGGCGGCCGTAAGACGCTGCGTGGGCGTCGCCAAATGCCGGACCACGGGGCCGGGGCCGGGCTCGGGCGCGGTCATGTGCCCCTCCTTCCGCGCGACGGGGGAGGAGGAGCACTCCACTCGCGGCCGGGCCCGTCTCCTGCACGAGATGCTGGCCGGAGAGGTGATCACCGACGGCTGGCGCTCGCCCGAGGTGCGGGACGCGCTGGACCTCTGCCTGTCCTGCAAGGGCTGCCGTTCGGACTGCCCCGTCGGCGTCGACATGGCCACGTACAAGGCGGAGTTCCTCCACCACCACTACGCGGGCCGCCGCCGCCCCGCCGCCCACTACACGATGGGCCGCCTGCCGGTATGGCTCCACCTGATCGCCCGCACCCGCACGGCCGGCCAAGGGGCCTACCCCGGCGAGGAGGTTGACGAGGCCGGCCGTGCGGGTGCGGG
>NZ_LIQX01000102.1 GCF_001418475.1 Streptomyces ossamyceticus
GGGGGCGTGAGATGACGTGCGCGGTCGAGCGATGACGTGATGTGACGTGCGGATCGCCTACCGAGCGGGTTACGTACCGCGCAGGCTGCGCCCCGAGCGTGCCGCGTCCCGCGCCGGGCGCGGCGCCGGTGCGGGGCCTCGAAGCGGGCCCTCGGAATGGGGCAGGAGTGCCCCTGCTCCGACGCGAGGGCCGGGGCCTGTTCCGTGGACGGTGGGGCGCGTCAGGTGGGGCGGTGTATGCCCGCTTCTTCCGCGTACTCTCCGAGCACGATCACGCCGAAGGCGGCGCCCGCGAAGACCTTGACGGCCCGCAGGGCGTCCGCGAGGCGGTGGCGGGGGTGACGGTCGTCGAGGCCGGTCGCACCGGACGGCGGACCGGGTCGGCCGGCCCCTGAGGCTGGGATGAAGGTCGCTGCACTCATGTATCCATGGTGGAACGTCCGCCCGCGGATGGCGTCGGTCCATGGATGGAACTGGCTGAGCCCTCCGCTCACCCTCAGGTCCTGCCGTCCCCTAGTACCCCCGGCGTACCCGCCCCCTAGGGGGTACGCCGGGGCAACACGAAATCCGTTCGCCCTCTCCCCCTCGTCTCGCCTAAACTCTCCGCCCTTGCCCGCCTCCCGCTCGTGGAGCGCCGCCGTCCGGACGGAAACCGGCCGGCTCACCCCACCCCCACCACCGGATCCCGTGGATCCCGTAGGCCCCCGGAGGCACTCCCTTGTCCGCGCCCGCCGACGAAGAGATCAATCCCCTCACCCGCGAACGCGACCACCTCGCCGCCTCCCGTTCCGCGCTGCGCGCCATGAGGGAGGACGTGGAGGCGCTGGACATCCGGGACGTGACCGCGAACTGGGTGAACGCGGAGGTGCTCGCCCGCCAGATCGACGAGCGGATCAAGGCCCTCGCCGACCTGAGCCACACCCCGCTGTTCTTCGGCCGCCTCGACTATCTGCACGCACCCGGCGCCGACCGGGCCGAGGGCGCCGCAGGAGAGCGCTTCTACATCGGGCGCCGGCATGTGCACGACGCGGACGGCGATCCGATGGTGATCGACTGGCGCGCGCCCGTGTCGCAGCCGTTCTACCGGGCGTCCAAGAAGGACCCGATGGACGTCGGGCTGCGCCGCCGCTTCGGCTACACCGGCGGTGACCTCACCGCGTACGAGGACGAGCACCTCTCCGACCCCGCCGAGGCGGCGACCACCAGCAAGCTGCTCCAGCAGGAGATCGAGCGCCCCCGCGTGGGCCCGATGCGGGACATCGTCGCCACGATCCAGCCCGAACAGGACGAGATCGTCCGCTCCGACCTGTCCGGCAGCCTCTGCGTCCAGGGTGGCCCCGGCACCGGCAAGACCGCCGTCGGCCTGCACCGGGTCGCCTACCTGCTGTACGCCCACCGTGAGCGTCTCTCCCGCACCGGCACCCTCGTCATCGGCCCGAACCGCTCCTTCCTGCACTACATCGAGCAGGTGCTCCCGGCGCTGGGCGAGCTGGAGGTCAAGCAGGCCACCGTCGACGACCTGGTGGCCCATGTGGAGGTGAAGGGGACGGACGAGGCGGCCGCCGCCGTCGTCAAGGGCGACGCCCGGATGGCGGAGGTGCTCCGCCGCGCCGTCCGCTCGCACGTCACCCTGCCCACGGAGCCCGTCATGGTCGTACGGGGGTCGCGCCGCTGGCGCGTCCCGGCGTACGAACTGGAGGACATCGTCAAGGAGTTGCTGGACCGGGACATCCGCTACGGCGCCGCCCGCGACGCCCTGCCGCAGCGGATCGCGCACGCGGTGCTCGTGCAGATGGAACGCTCCGGTGAGGCGCCCGACGACCGGGTGCAGGACGCGGTGGCCCGCAACACCGCCGTGAAGGCGGCCGTCAAGGCGATCTGGCCGCCCGTCGACCCCGCCAAGCTGGTCCTGCGGTTGCTCGCCGACGCCGACTTCCTCGCCGAGCACGCGCAGGGTGTCCTCACCGACGACGAGCAGAAGACGATCCTGTGGGCGAAGCCGGCGCGGAGCGTGAGGACGGCCAAGTGGTCCGCCGCCGACGCCGTGCTGATCGACGAGGCCACCGACCTGGTGCAGCGCACGCACTCCCTCGGCCATGTCGTCCTCGACGAGGCCCAGGACCTGTCCCCCATGCAGTACCGGGCGGTCGGCCGCCGCTGCACCACCGGTTCGGCGACCGTCCTCGGCGACCTCGCGCAGGGCACCACCCCGTGGGCGACCCGGAGCTGGCAGGAGGCCCTGGCCCACCTGGGCAAGGCCGAGGCGCACATCGAGGAGCTGACCGCCGGTTTCCGTGTGCCGACCGACGTCATCACCTACGCCTCCCGGCTGCTCCCCCACATCGCGCCCGGCCTGACCCCGGTGGCCTCCGTCCGGGAGAACCCGGGCTTCTTCGACGTACGGCCCGCCGAGGACGACACACGGGTGATCGCCGCCTGTGAGGAGTTGCTGCGCCACGAGGGGTCGGTCGGTCTGATCGCCGCCGACGCGCGCGTACCGGCGCTGGCCGAGGCCCTTACGGCGGCCGGGATCGGCTACCTCGCGCCGGGTGAGGAGACGACGTACGAGACGCGCCTCACCCTCGTACCGGCGTCGCTCGCGAAGGGCCTGGAGTACGACTACGTGGTGCTCGACGAGCCGCGGGCGGTGGTCGACGGTGAGCCGGACGAACGGACGGGCCTGCGCCGCCTGTACGTGGCGCTGACCCGTGCGGTGTCGGGCCTGATCGTGACGCACGCGGCGCCGCTGCCGCCGCAACTGGCCTGAGCGCGGGCCCCCTGAGCACCTGGCCCTCTGGCTCCGGCCCCCCTGCAAACGCGGAGCGGCCCCCGGCGACCGACGAGGTCACCGGGGGCCGCTTCACGCGCGTCGGCCTACTTGAACTTGTTGCTGGTGGCCAGGTAGACCTCCTTGGCGTTCTTCCCCAGCCGCGGGCCGGTGATGAACGTGGAGCGGTCGCTCAGCGAGTTGTTGGAGACCAGGTAGGTGCGGCCCTTGTGGCTCATGAACCAGGGGCCGCCGGAGGCGCCGCCGTTCAGGGTGCAGCCGACCATGTACTGGGCCGGGTAGTCGCTCGGGTAGCTGTAGCCGAGGACGAAGCGCTTGGTGGCGCCCTGGCAGTGGTACATCTTCGAGCCGTCGTACGGGGCCTCGGCCGGGTAGCCGCGCACCTTCATGTTCTTGACCTTGTTGGCGGCCGGAGCGTTGAACCACACCGGGAGCGCCGAACCGACGCGCTCCTCCAGCGACTTGGCGCCCTTCTCCGGCTTCACGTGGAGGACGGCGTAGTCGTACGCGGCGGCCACGGTGCCCTGGCTGGCGTTGCCGCCCTTGATCCAGGTGCCGGAGGTGGTGGCCCAGTCGGCCCAGAACAGGCCGTACGGGGAGACGTTGCTCGCGCGGTAGTTGGCGGAGGCCTGGCTGATGTTCAGCCTGGCGGTGTTGTTGAAGGACGGGACGAAGGCGATGTTGCGGTACCAGCCGCCGCCCTTGCCCGCGTGGACGCAGTGGCCGGCGGTCCACACGAGGTTGGACTTGCCGGGGTGGGCCGGGTCCTTCACCACGGCCGCCGAGCAGACGCTGGAGCCCTGGGGGGTGGTGAAGAAGAGCTTGCCGACCGGGGCGGCGTTCTTGTGGTAGGTCGCCTTGACCTTGGAGGCGTTCTGCCGCTTCACCGAGCCGTCGGGCAGCCAGACCTTGGTGGTCTTGTTCGACCCCTTCGACACGTTGCCCGCGTCGGCGATCTCCGGCAGTTGCGTGGGCATCTGGGCCTTGGCCTTGGCGATGCGCTCGGGGGTCCAGAAGTCCTCGATGTAGGGGTTGGCGAAGTCCTCCGCCTTGGAGGCCCAGTCGTCGAAGTCCTGCCAGCCGCCGTTCTTCCACTTCTGCAACGCGTCACCGGAGAGTTCGGTGGGCACGCCCTTGGGCAGCTTGTAGCCGCCGATGGTCGTGTCGCCCCCGCCCTCGTTCTCGCCGGTGTCGACGTCCGAGCCGGCGCCCGCCTGGGCGGTCGTCTCGCCCGAGGCCTTCGCGCCGCCCTCGTCGGACTTGCTGCATGCGGTGGTGGTGACCATGACCGCGGCGATCACGGCGGCGGCGGCCGTGAGACCGCGGCGACGTATGAATGGCATGGAGCCGTTCCCCCTGTGACTGAAACTTGTCATGCCCCGGCTTGGCTGGGGCGGACACAACTATGCACGCGGGACAGGGCCGAAATGATCGTCGGGAGGGCTCCCGCGGCGACTTCGCACACAACAACTACGTGGCGGATATCGATCCGTGATGTGACATCACGTCACGACGTGACGACCCCTCGGCCGCCCGCTCCGGCGAACTCACAGAGCTTTCACAACGTTTGATTCTTCATCACTCCGACACCTCCCACCTCTTGTGCACTACCGGCCAGTAGCGCGAATCTGACCTGCGCATGCCATCCCCCCGCCGGTGTGCCCCACCCGGCCCCCGGGCGTCCACGCGCCGCGGTCCATCAGGAGGTCGCAGTGAAGACAAGTCCGCGCTCAGGCAGGTCCCGTCGTCTGCAGAGATCCGTGTTCACCGTGGGCGGCGCCCTCGCCCTGGTCGTCGGCGTGGCCGGCAGCGCGTTCGCGGCCCCGCCCGGGGCCCTGCCCGCCAACTCCGAGGCGTTGGAGAGGACATGGCAGCCGGCCTACGACTACGACACCGACGGCTGCTACTCGACCCCGGCGATCGGCCCGGACGGCACGGTCAACGGCGGCCTGAAGCCCACCGGCGCGCTCAACGGCGGCTGCCGGGACGCGTCCGACCTCGACAACACCAACGGCTACGCACGCTCGAAGTGCAACAACGGCTGGTGCGCGATCCTCTACGACCTCTACTTCGAGAAGGACCAGGCGGTCCCCGGCTCCAGCATCGGCGGCCACCGCCACGACTGGGAGCACGTGGCCGTCTGGGTGCAGAACGGCACCGCCCAGTACGTGTCGACGTCCGCGCACGGCGGTTTCAGTGTCCACCCGGCGTCGGCGGTCCGCTGGGACGGCACCCACGCCAAGATCGTCTACCACAAGGACGGCATCCGCACGCACTGCTTCCGCCTCGCGGGCTCGGGCGACGAGCCCCCGGAGAACCACAAGGGCACCTGGCAGTACCCGCCGCTCGTCGGCTGGAACGGCTACCCGTCCGGCGTCCGAGAGAAGCTGGTCTCCTACGACTTCGGCAGCGCCAACTTCGGTCTGAAGGACGGCAGTTTCGAGTCCAACCTGGCGAAGGCGAAGCCGTCGGGGATCGCGTTCGACCCGTACGCGTAACGGGGCCGCCGCCGGGGGCGCGCCCCGGTCACGAACCCGTCCCCGCGTGACGGCGGCCGCCGTCGGGGCCGCGCGCCCGGCTCACGCCTCTGAGGCGCACCCCTTGGTCTCGCGGCGCGCGCCGGGTGGCCAGACGATGTCCACGGGGAGGCCGGCGCGACGCGCGTCGGCCACGGCCGTGGCGGTGCCCCCCTGCGCGGTGGACGTCTCACCGTCCCAGACGGCGACCAACCGGTGCGCGCGCCGCACCAGTTCACGGTTGGCGTCCTCGTACGCCTGTCCGTCCGCGCTGTCGTGGCCGAGGACGAGCACCTCGGCCGCGGCCCCGAGCAGCCGGTCGAACGTCGCGGCCTGCTCGGCGCCCGCCTGGCGGTCCCGGTAGTCCCGCGCCGGGATCACCGCGACCAGCCGGCCGCCGAGCGCGAGGACCGCCTCGGCGAACAGCGAGTCGGCACCACCGGCGAGACACGAAAGCCCGGTGATCCCCTCCTCCGCGTACGGCCCGAGGAACTCCCGCAGGGCCCGGCGCACGAGGGGAACGCTCGCCTCGGTCAGGTCCATGTGCCCGGTCACCGCGATGGCGATCAAGAGGCCCCCACCCACTCGGCTGGCTCGGCTGGAAGGAATCCGCGGATCGTATGCCGCGGGCCCGCCGACGGGAAGTACCCGGGGGCGCCGGGGGCTAGAGAGCCAGTGCCAGGAACCCCACCACGTACGCGGCGACGAACAGCGGTGGAACCCACTGTTCGAGGCGGGTCAGCGGCACATAGCGGCGCCAGTCCTCGCCCTCCCCCAGCTCGGTCCACTCGGCGCGGGAGTACGCGTACGCGGGGAGCCGGTTCTCGAACGCGCCGATCACCGCCCACTTCGCCGTGTTCAGCTGGCGGTAGGAGCGGACCATCAGGTACCAGGCCGCGCACTGCCCGACGAGGATCAGCAGGCCGGCGAGGAGCAGCCAGACCGACACCCGGCCCGGACGCGGCCCCAGCCCGGCGACCATGGCCGTGGCGATCGCGCTGTTGAGGGACAGGAAGAAGGTGTTGGCAGCGCCGCGCCGCGCGCTGACGCGGTCGGCGGTCTCCACGCAGAGCTTGTACTGCTCGAACATCATGGCCAGGTACGGGGTGTTGGCGGGCGTGTAGCTGTCGGGGGCCACGTCGGAGTTCCACAGGGAGTGGTGGAGGTCTGCCATCGGCCCAGCATGGCCGTGGCACCGGCACGGCGGGCGGGCGCGTGCCCGCGCGTGCCACGAAAGAGCGAATCCGAAGCCGTTCCGCCCACCAACGGGCCCTGTTCGATTGCCGGTTGCGCGTGGCGTCCGCTCGGCTGTGGTCATGACCGAGCACCCTCCGCCCGTCTTCCCTCCCTTCGGCACACCCCGCAGACGGCAGCGGCCTGTGCTGGGCTGCGTGTTACGGCTCGCGGGTCTGGTCGCGACGTTCTGCGGCGGGCTGACGTTCATCGTGGTGGCCGTGCGGAAGAACACCGTCTTCATCCCGGTGTCGCCGGACGACCAGCCCCTGTGGCTGAACCTGCTGATCCTCGTGGTGTGCGGACTCTGGGGCGCGGGCCTGCTGGTCGCGGGCAGGTCGCTGCGGCGGCACGGGCGGCGCCATCACGTCCGGGTGGTCCGCACGATGGAGGAGGCCCGGCGCGAACCGTACGTCCTGTATCTGCGTCCCTTCACCGAGGACGTCACCGGCAGGGCGATGCCGCACGCGTTCAGCCGCTGGCAGGGGGTGGGCGGCGCGCTCGTGAACGGCAGTTCGCTCACGTTGGAGGAGGGCGTGTGCCGGATCTTCAGCGGGTTCGGGCGTCCGCTCGCCGTGGGTGAGCCCGACGAGGCGCTCCCTCTCGCCGGCTGCCGCCGCCTCTACCTCCCCCTCCGCGACTGGCAGCCCACCGTCACCTCCCTCATCACCGACGCCCGCCTCGTCCTGCTCGTGGCGGGCACCAGCGCGGGCACGCTGTGGGAGCTGACGGAGGTGATGCGGCTGCGCCGCCCCGAGTCCGTGCTGGTCATGCTGTACGCCGAGCGGGACTCGGACCTGTACGACGTGTGGGAGGCGTACGAGGACTTCCGGGCCGCGGCGGAGGAGGTGCTGACCGCGCGGGCCGACGAGCTGCGCGAGGTGCACGGCCCCGACTGGCAGCCGCCGCGCTTCCCGCCCCTGCCCGACTTCGAGGACCCGGACCGTCTGAAGTGGACGCTGCTGCTGCGGGCCGTCATCCGCTTCCGCTCCGACTGGACGCCCGAGATCGTGCACCTGGACCCCACGGCCGTCACGGCATGGACGTACGAGGGCCGGGTCCGCAAGCTGACCCGCACGCAACTGACCCCGCTGGTGGCCCGGTTGCACGAGGACCTGAACGGAACCACACCGGGTGGCCGGAGCCGACCGGCGGCGCTACCGGCGGACCCCCACTGACGGACGGGGCCCCTCTCCTCCCTGCCGCTCAGTGGGCCACTGCGCTGCCGACGCCCGCGTCGAGCGCGGTCCGCCACTCCCGTACGGCGTCGGCGTCGACCGGCGCGTCCCAGCCGTCGGGGCGGGCGGCACCGCCGATGTGGAAGGCGTCCAGCCCGGCGGCGCCGAGGCGGGGCAGGTGGTCGAGGCGGAGACCCCCGCCGACCATGAGCCGCGGGGCGTAGCCGGGCTCGCCGCGCCGGGCCGCCTCCGCGAGCAGGGTCGGCAGTCCGGCGTCGACGCCGTCCCCCGAACCCGCCGTGAGGTACGTGTCCAGCCCCGGCAGGCCGGCGAGCCGCCGGCGCAGGGAGTCACGGTCGGCCGCGCGGTCGATGGCGCGGTGGAAGGTCCAGCGGCAGCCGTCCAACTCGGCGACCAGCCGCTCCAGGACGGGCAGATCGGGATCGTCCCGCGGGTCGAGGAACCCCAGCACGAACTCCTCCGCCCCGGCGGCCCGCATGTCGCACGCGACCCGTACGAGCGCGTCCGCGTCCCCCGCCGCGAACCCGTCGGCGAGCCGCAGCATCACCCGCGCCGGGATGTCCACGGCGCCCCGCACCTCGGCGAACGTCCGCACGGTCGGCGACAGCCCGTCGGCGCGCATGTCGGCGACCAGTTCCAGCCGGTCGGCTCCGCCGGTCTGCGCGGCGACGGCGTCCCTGGCGTCCAGGGCGATGACCTCAAGGAGGACGGGCGTGGCCATGGGGCCCCTTCCGGTTCGGCACGTCGTACGACGACAGCGGGCGGCAACAGGTCTAGTCCAATTTACCAACAAACCCGTCCGTTGACCCGGACCCTCACGATTCGCGTACGACCGACCACGCTCCGCATCTACGCTCGGGACCGGCGCAGACCCAACAGAACCGGCTGTCAGAGGAGGACGTCGTCCCATGAGCAACACGAAGACCCTCGACCCGTCGCAGTCCACCCGCGCCCTGTACGGCGCCGAACTCCGCCACCGCCGCGAGCGGGCGGGCATGACCCAGGAGGAGCTGGGGGCGGCGATGTTCATCAGCGGGGCGTACGTGGGGATGCTGGAGGTGGGGGTACGGCGGATGCAGCCGGAGTTCGCGAGGATGGCGGACCAAGTGCTGGACGCGGACGGGTTCTTCACGCGGAACCTGGAGGCCGCGAGGAAGTCCCCCTACGAGCATCACTTCGCGGACGTGGTGGAGTTCGAGGGCCTGGCCCTCACGATCAAGGACTGGGCGCCGATCCTGGTACCGGGACTGCTCCAGACGGCCGGGTACACGCGGGCGGTAGTGCGAGCGTACGACCCGGTCCTGACGGAGGACGTGATGGAGGAGCGGGTCTCCGCCCGCAAGGCCCGCGCGCACATCTTCGGCGACCCGAGGAGGCCGCGGTACTGGGCGGTCCTGGACGAGATGGTGGTACGGCGCCCGGTGGGCGGGCCGGCTGTGATGGCGGAGCAACTCCGGCACATCGCGGCGATGGTCCGACGCAACCGGATCATCGCACAGGTGCTGCCGCTGACGGAGGGGGCGACCGCCGGGGCAGGAGGCGTCTTCAAGCTGATGACCTTCGAGGATGCGCCACCGGTGATGTACTCACAAGGGGCTGAAACGGGGCGCCTCTTCGACGATCCGGCTGTGGTGGCCCGCTCCACGCTCACCTACGATCTGCTAGGGGGTGCGGCGTCGTCGCCTGCCGCGTCCCTCGCCCTGATCGAGCAGGCGGCCAAGGAGTACGAGGATGCGTACCGCTCCCGATCTGAGGACCGCGACTTGGCGTAAGAGCAGCTACAGCGCAGGCACGTCGGACGAATGCGTTGAGGTCGCCGGCGACTTCGCCGGCGCCGCCCTCTCCTGGCGCAAGTCGAGCCACTGCGGCGGCGAGCCCGACGAGTGCGTCGAAGTCTCCGACGACCTCCCCGGCGTCGTCCCCGTCCGGGACAGCAAGAACCCGGCCGGCGGTGTGGTGCTCCTCGGCGGCGCCGCCTGGTCGGCCTTCGTCGCGGCGGCGGGCCGGGAGCTTCTCTGAGTGATCCGGTGAGGCGGCCGGGACTCATGTGCCAGAAAGTGCCTTGAGCGGAAGCATTGACTCCCGCAAGGACGCCACCTACCTTTTGGCCGAACTTGCGAACGATGTTCGAAATACCGGGCGGGGAGAGGGTGGTATTTCGGCATCGCAGCCCGCGCCAAGGGAGCACTCCGTGAGACCTGATTTCACCCGTCGGACAATCCTCGGCCTCATGGCCGGCTCGGCGGCCGCCGCCTTCACCGGCATCTCGGCCGGTACCGCCCGCGCCGCCGTGCCCGCGTCGCCCGGTGTGACGTACACGAACACCATCGCCGAGCAGCGGGCCGACCCGCACATCTTCAAGCACACCGACGGCTTCTACTACTTCACCGCCACCGTGCCGGCGTACGACCGCATCGTGCTGCGCCGGGCCACCACGATCCAGGGGCTGACCTCGGCCGCCGAGACGACCATCTGGACCAGGCCCGCCACCGGCACGATGGGCGGCTACATCTGGGCCCCGGAGATCCACTTCATCGACGGCAAGTGGTACATCTACTTCGCCGCCGGTGACGCCAACAACGTCTGGCACATCCGGCCCTACGTCATGGAGTGCGCGGACGCGAACCCGATCACGGGCACCTGGACGGTGAAGGGCCGTATCGCCCTGCCGCTGGACACCTTCTCCCTGGACGCGACGACCTTCGCCGTGAACGGCACCCGCTATCTCGCCTGGGCGCAGAACGACCCGGCCGTCGGCACCGGCACCAACCTCTACATCGCGCAGATGTCCAGCCCGTGGACCATCACCGGCACCCCGGTCATGATCAGCCGGCCGACCGCCGCGTGGGAGACCGCCGGAGGCGCGACGGTCAACGAGGGCCCGGCCGTGATCCAGAAGAACGGCAAGGTCTTCATGACCTTCTCGGCCGCCGCCACCAGTGCCGTCTACTGCATGGGCATGCTGACCGCCTCCGCCTCGGCCAACCTGCTCAGCGCCTCGTCGTGGGCCAAGAACCCGAACCCGGTCTTCGCCAGCTTCGCCGCCACCAGCCAGTACGGCCCCGGGCACAACCAGTTCACGGTCTCCGAGGACGGCAAGTCGGACATCCTCGTCTACCACGACCGCAGCTACAAGGACATCAGCGGCTCCCCGCTCAACGACCCCAACCGCCGCACCCGCGTGCAGAAGATCTACTGGAACGCCGACGGCACACCCAACTTCGGCATCCCCGTCGCCGACGGCGCGACCCCGGTCCGCCTCTCCTCCTACAACTACCCGGACAAGTTCATCCGGCACTGGGAGTACCGCGCCAAGCTCGAGGCGAACGTCGCCCCGCTCGCCGACTCGCAGTTCCGCGTCGTCACCGGGCTCACCGGCAGCGGCACCGTCTCCCTGGAGTCGGCGAACTTCCCCGGCTACTTCCTGCGCCACAAGAACAACGAGGTGTGGGTGGAGAAGAACGACGGAACGGCACTGTTCGCCGGTGACGCCTCCTACATGGCCCGGGCCGGCCTCGCGGACTCCGCGGGTGTCTCGTACGAGTCGTTCAACCTGCCGGGCCGCTACATACGCCACTACAACTACCTGCTGTACGTCCAGGCTGTGACCACGACGACGGCGCAGGCCGACGCCACCTTCTACACCCAGTAGGCCCCTGCCGCGCTGCCGCGGTCCCGCCCCACCTCGGGCAGCTCCGACGCCCCCACGGGCCGGGGAGCTGCCCGGGGGTGGAGCCGGCCAACGGTCGGGGCTCTGACGGACGCCCCGCCACGGCACAATGCCCCCATGTCCCTCGACCCGCTGGAAGACCGCTGGCTCCAGGCCCTGCTCTCCGCCCGTGACGGCGCGCGCCACCCGGACCCGCTGCCGTACGCGGCGAACCTGATCAAGCGGTGGTCCGAGCCCCAGCGGAAGTACCACACCCTCGATCACCTCACGGCGGTGCTGGACCGTGTCGACGTGCTGGAGGAGTACGCGGCGGACCCGGCCGTCGTGCGGCTGGCCGCCTGGTTCCACGACGCCGTCTATCTGCCGGAGCGGTCGACGAACGAGGAGCGGTCCGCGCGGCTCGCCGAGCGGGCGCTGCCCGAGGCCGGGGTGCCGGCGGAGAAGGTCGCGGAGGTGGCCCGGCTGGTGCGGCTCACCGTCACCCACGACCCGGCGGACGACGACCCCGACGGCCAGGTCCTCTGCGACGCCGACCTCGCGATCCTCGCCTCGCCCCCGGACGCGTACGCCGCGTACGCCGCCGCCGTCCGCGAGGAGTACGGCTTCGTCCCCGACGACGCCTTCCGTGAGGGCCGAGCGGCCGTACTCCGCCATCTCCTCACCCTGCCCCGCCTCTTCAGGACGCCCCACGGACAACGGGAATGGGAGGAACGGGCCCGCGCGAACCTGCGGGCGGAACTGACCGAGCTGACCGGGCCGGGCTGACCGAACAGGGGGAGTGGGGTGACCGACCAGGCGCTGCGGGGGAGCGCTTCCTCGATCGTCCCGGTCACCACGGGAATGCCACCGCCGCGCCTCCGGTTGGCGTTGTATATGTCCTCCGACGCCGCCGCAGACCGCTCCCGTCACCGTCCCGCCCCCCGGCCCGGTACCCGCGTCCCCCTCTCCGTCTACGTCCTCGGGCTCGCCGTCTTCGCGCTCGGTACGAGTGAGTTCATGCTGTCGGGGCTGTTGCCGCCGATCGCCGAGGACATGGACGTGTCGATCCCGCGGGCCGGGCTCCTCATCTCCGCGTTCGCGATCGGCATGGTCGTCGGGGCGCCGCTGCTGGCCGTGGCGACGCTGCGGCTGCCCCGCCGGACGACCCTCATCGCGCTGATCACCGTCTTCGGTGTGGGGCAGGTCGCGGGCGCGCTCGCCCCGAACTACGCCGTGCTGTTCGCCTCACGCGTCGTGAGCGCGCTCGCGTGCGCCGGGTTCTGGGCGGTGGGGGCGGCCGTCGCCGTCGCCATGGTGCCCGTCACCGCGCGGGCCCGCGCCCTCGCGATCATGATCGGCGGGTTGTCGATCGCCAACGTGCTGGGCGTTCCGGCGGGCGCGTTCCTCGGGGAGCACTTCGGGTGGCGGTCGGCGTTCTGGGCGGTCGCCGTGGCGTCGGCGATAGCCCTGGCCGGAGTCGCCGCACTGGTCCCGGCCATCCCGCTGCCCGCCGAGCGGCCCCGGCTCGGCGCCGAGGCCCGCATCTACCGGGAGCCGCAGGTCTGGCTCTCCATCGCCGTCGTGGCGCTCGCCGCCGGTGGTGTGTTCTGCGCGTTCAGCTATCTCGCGCCGCTGCTCACGGATGTCGCCGGACTCGACGCCGGATGGGTGCCGACGGTTCTCGCGCTGTTCGGGGTCGGGGCGCTGATCGGTACGGCGGTCGGCGGGCGCATCGCCGACGCGCACCTCTTCGGGGTGCTGCTCACCGGCATCGCCGCCTCCACCGTCCTCCTCGTCGCGCTGGCGCTGCTCGCCTCGTACGCCGTCGCCGCCGTCCTGCTCTCCTTCCTCCTCGGCGTCTCCTGCTTCTACACGGCGCCCGCGCTCAACGCCCGGATGTTCAACGTCGCCGGGGCGGCCCCCACCCTCGCCGGTGCCACGACGACCGCCGCGTTCAACCTCGGCAACACCGGCGGGCCCTGGCTGGGCGGCGCGGTCATCGACGCGGGCTTCGGGTTCACGTCGACGGCCTGGGCGGGCGGCGCGCTCACGGCGACCGCCATCGGCATCACGGCGGTGTCGCTGCGGATGCACCGGCGTACCGGGCCGTCACGGATCGTGGAAATGGGCACTAACTCGGCGAAAGTGCCGACCTCGACGTAGGGTTCCGGCATGGCAGTGAGTGAGGTCAGCCTCGTCGAACAGGCCCGCGCGACGGCCGACGGCGCCACGATGTGCCCCCAGCGCGGGGCCCTGGAGCACATCACCAGCCGCTGGGGCACCCTCGTCCTGATCGCCCTGCTCGACCGCTCCTACCGCTTCGGGGAGCTGCGCCGGGAGATCGGCAGGGTCAGCGAGAAGATGCTCACGCAGACCCTCCAGACGCTGGAGCGCGACGGCATCGTCCACCGCGACGCCAAGCCCGTCATCCCGCCCCACGTCGACTACTCCCTCACCCCGCTCGGCCGCGAGGCCGCCGAACAGGTCCGCGCCCTCGCCACCTGGACCGCCGAGCGCATGACCGCGATCGAGAAGGCGCGCGAGGAGTACGACGCGGCGAAGGGCTGAGCGGCCCCGTACGTTCCGTGCCACCGGCCCCAACGCGCCTCCCTGGGACCTAAATCCGTTCGTCCTCCCGCGTCGCCCCGCCTATCCTCACGCCCATGCGACCAATGGGTGGGGAACAGGTACGGGAAGCCGTCGGGCACAGCGTGGCCGTGCTGCGGGGGGCCGTCGACCGGGACTGGGTGGGGACCAAGGCGGGGCGGCTGGACTGGAACTGCCGTGAGACCGCCGACCACATCTCATCGGACCTGATCGCCTACGCGGGCCAGCTCGCGGGGCGGGCCCAGAGCGCGTACGTACCGTTCCGCATCGACACCGCGGAGTGCGAGGACAACGCCGCCCTGCTGCATGTCATCGAGACGACGGGCGCCCTCCTCGCCGCCACCGTGACCACCACCCCCGCCGACGTGCGCGCCTTCCACCCCTACCCCTTCCGCTTCGCCGACCGCGAGGGCTTCGCGGCGATGGGCGTCACCGAGGTGCTCCTCCACACCCACGACATCGTCGAGGGGCTCGGGCTCACCCCGTACGAGGCCCCGCGGGAGCTGTGCGAGTCCGTGCTCGCCCGCCTCTTCCCGCACGTCAGGCCCGGTGACGACCCCTGGACGACCCTGCTGTGGGCCACCGGCCGGGCCGATCTGCCGGGCCGGGCCCCGGTCACCGGATGGAAGTGGAGCAACCCGCTGCACATCGACGCCGAGCGCATCGTCCTCAAGGGTGTCCACCCGGCCGCCGCAGCAGACCTCTCCGAGGGCGGCACCGGCGGCTTCGACTGGATCGTGGGCGGCCCCGTCGACGGCACGCGCGTCGGCGCCGGCATGGTGTTCAAGGCGTACGAGGCCGGCGTGCACCGCCCCGAGTGGGGCATGTACGTCCTCGTCCGCAAGGAGGACGGGCTCGCCCTCGGCGCGCTCGGCTACCACGGCGCCCCCGACGAGGAGGGCCGCGTCGAGATCGGCTACGACCTGGTCGAGGGCGCGCGCGGGCGCGGCTACGCCACGGAGGCGCTGCGCGCGCTGGCCGACTGGGCGCGCGAGCGGGCGCGCGAACAGGGCGACGTCCAGTCCCTCTTCGCCGTCGTCGACAAGGTCAACACCCCGTCCCAGGGTGTGGTCACCCGCGCCGGGTTCGAGCAGGTGAGCGACGACTGGGGCGACGGGGAGGACGGCGAGCAGTTCGCGTACGAACTCCGTCTGCGCGCCTGACGTACGCCGGGCCCAACCGTTCCGGTCTCCTCCCCTTTTCCCCTGCCCCGGCCCCCGCACGGTCCCGATAATTCGGTGACGTGCGGGAAC
The DNA here is from genome assembly GCF_001418475.1 of Streptomyces ossamyceticus. Lineage (GTDB taxonomy): Bacteria > Actinomycetota > Actinomycetes > Streptomycetales > Streptomycetaceae > Streptomyces > Streptomyces ossamyceticus. Next base: position 15,246 of record NZ_LIQX01000102.1, read on the forward strand.
GTGCGGGAACGTGCGGACGCGTAGGGGCGCGTACGGATGCGTGCGCGTGCGTGCGGGCACGTACGGGGAGACGGGGGAGCACGCGATGAGTCCATACGGTCCTACGCCCACGCCGCGACCCCGGCCGCCGGGCTCCCCCGGGCCGGATCCGGGCCCCGACCACCGCAACGCCCGTATCGCGATCATCAGCCTGATCGTCACCAGCATGCTCACCGTCATCGGCATCGTGGTGAGCGTGGTGGTGGCCGACAAGGACGACCCGTCCGACGACGGCCGGGGCGGCGGACCGACCGCGCGCCCGTTCCAGGACGACACCGACGGCACCGACCACACCGAGGACGGCGAGGACGACGGACTCACCACCGCCCAGCGGGAGTTGAGGGACTCGCTCAACCCCGCGCAGTGGCGCCGCGAGAGCTGCGAACCGGACACGGTACCCGGCGCCGAGGCGTCGCTGCGCTGCACGGTGACCACGCAGGACCCCACGTACGGCGCCCTCACCACCAAGGCGAGCATCTCGGTGTACGGCTCCAAGAGCGAGGCGCAGAAGGTGTTCCGGGACTACACGGCCGGTCTGCCCGACGGCAACTGCGACCAGCAGCAGAACGTCCGCGGCGTCTGGTCGGAGAACGGCTCCGACACCCCGGCCGGGGACGCGGCCTGCTACATGAACACCACGTTCCAGTACGTGATCACCTGCACGTACTACGACCGGCCCGCCCTGTTCGCCGTCACCGGCCCCGACTTCCCGGCGCTCAACCGGTGGTGGCACGGCCTGGACCCGATCTTCACGGACTGAAGCCGCCTCACAGGCCGGGCCCACTCCCCCCTCACCGGCCGCGGGCCTCCTCCCCCTCACCGGCCGACGGGCCGCCCCTTGGGGCGTCGCAGGCCCGCCGCGGTGAGCCGACGGAGCAGCTCCTTCGAGCCCACCTCCACCGCGCCCGCGGCCACGACGTCCTCGTAGCGGTGGGACGGGATGTCGTAGTGGTCGCGTTCGAAGGCCCGCTCGGGCACGCCGACCCGGCGGGCGAAGTCGTGCAGTTCGTCGAAGGAGACGTCGCTGACCAGGTGCGACCACATCCGGCCGTGCCCCGGCCAGGTGGGCGGATCGATGTAGACGGTCACGAGGGCGACGACCCCCCGGTGGCGGCCCCCAGCGCGCCCACCGCCGCGACCCGGACCCCCGCCTTGTGGCACACCCACCGCGGATCGGGGCCCAGCTCGGGTTCGACGTCGAGGGCGTGCGGGTCGCCGGTGCCGCAGACCGGACAGAGCGGCCAGCGCCCGTACCGTTCCAGCAGGGCGTCCTGGACGTCCTGCGCGATCAGCCCGGCCACGTACGCCGCGCCGTCCGGCCACTGCTCCACCCACCAGCGGCGCTGCACCACGGAGTCCTCGACCATCGAGACGACGTCGGCCTCGGCGACCTCCTGGGCGACCAGATCGGCGAGCACGAGCGCACGGGCCGCGTGCAACGCCTGCTCAAGGGGGCTCACGGGATCACTGCCGGCACTCATGCCTCCATTGTGCGCACCCTTGACCGCAGACCCGGACGGAAAATATCTTTCATGGTGTGAGTGATGAGGTGAAGGAAATTTTCGCACGAAGGAAAGGACGGAAACCGCCGGAGGCGTCCCCGGCCGAGGGCCGGAAGCCGGCCGCCCCCGAGAGCGGACGTGCCGCCGCGGCCGAAGTCGGACGCGCGGCTGGGGCCGAGGGCGGACGTGGGAGTGGGGCCGAGGGCCGCGGGGGAAGTGGCGGACGCCCGGCCGAAAGTGGCGGACGCCCGGCCGAGGGCCGTGGCGGCAACGGCGGAGGCCGTGGCGGTGGGGCCGCCGCTCCGCCCGCTCCCGCCGCGCTCGCCGCGAAGGTGCGGACGCTCGCGCCGTCCATGACCCGGTCCATGCAGCGCGTCGCGGAGGCGGTCGCGAGCGACCCGGCCGCGTGCGCGGCGCTCACGGTCACCGGCCTCGCCGAGCTCACCGGCACCAGCGAGGCGACGGTCGTCCGCACGGCCCGGCTCCTCGGCTACCCCGGCTACCGCGACCTGCGCCTCGCCCTCGCCGGTCTCGCCGCCCACCAGCAGTCGGGCCGCGCGCCCTCCGTCACGGCCGACATCGCGGTGGACGACCCGCTCCCCGATGTCGTCGCCAAGCTCGCCTACGACGAGCAGCAGACCCTCGCGGACACGGCGGCCGGCCTGGACATGGTGCAGCTGGGCGCGGCGGTCCGGGCGCTGGCCGGGGCCCGCCGGACGGACGTGTACGGGGTCGGGGCGTCGGGGCTGGTCGCGCAGGACCTCACGCAGAAGCTGCTGCGCATAGGGCTGATAGCCCAGGCGCACAGCGACCCGCACCTCGCCGTCACCAACGCGGTGCAGCTCCGCGCGAAGGACGTGGCCATCGCGATCACCCACTCCGGTTCGACGGGCGACGTCATCGAACCGCTAAGGGTCGCCTTCGACCACGGCGCGACGACGATAGCGATCACCGGGCGGCCCGACGGACCGGTCTCCCAGTACGCGGACCACGTCCTGACGACGTCGACGGCACGGGAGAGCGAGCTGCGGCCCGCGGCGATGTCGTCCCGGACGAGTCAACTGCTGGTGGTGGACTGCCTGTTCATAGGGGTGGCCCAGCGGACGTACGAGTCCGCAGCGCCCGCGCTGTCGGCCTCGTACGAGGCGCTGGCACACCGCCACAGGAGCGGAGGGCCTTCGCGGTAGGGCGAGGACGGAGCACCGCGGCCGTCTCCTCCTCCCGCCCCCGACGCCCTCCGGGGACGCCGATCGCACCGTACGAAATGAGTCACCGCATGCCTTCCCTGCCTCCCCTCCCCTACGGCTCCACCCCGAACGACCTCGCCGTACGCGCGGAGCTGGAGTCGCTGACGACCGAGGCGTTCCGCCCCGACCTGGCGGACATCGACCAGTTGCCGACCCTGGACATCGCGACGCTGATGAACGGCGAGGACGCGACCGTGCCGGCGGCGGTGGCCGCGCGGTTGCCGGTGATCGCGGCGGCGATCGACGCGATCGCGGAGCGGATGGCGCGGGGCGGCCGTCTGATCTACGCGGGGGCGGGCACGGCCGGACGGCTCGGCGTCCTCGACGCGTCCGAGTGCCCGCCGACCTTCAACACGGCTCCCTCCCAGGTGCTGGGCCTGATCGCCGGCGGCCGGGAGGCGGTGATCACGTCGATCGAGGGCGCGGAGGACTCGGCGGACCTGGCCCGCGCGGACCTCGGCGCGCTGGCGCTGACCCCCGACGACACGGTGGTGGGCGTCTCGGCCTCCGGCCGCACGCCGTACGCGATCGGCGCCGTCGAGTACGCGCGGGCCCGCGGCGCCCTGACAGTGGGGCTGGCCTGCAACGCGTCCAGCGCGCTCGCCGCGGCAGCCGACCACGGCATCGAGATCGTCGTCGGCCCGGAACTGCTGACGGGCTCCACGCGCCTGAAGGCGGGCACCGCCCAGAAGCTGGTCCTCAACATGCTGTCGACGATCACGATGATCCGCCTGGGCAAGACCTACGGAAACCTGATGGTCGACGTCCGCGCCACCAACGACAAGCTCCGGGCCCGCTCCCACCGCATCGTCGCGCTCGCGACCGGCGCGACGGACAAGGAGATCGACACGGCCCTCACCGCCGCGCACGGCGAGGTCAAGACCGCCATCCTCACCCTCCTCAGCAACACCGACGCCCCCACCGCGACCCGCCTCCTCCAACAGAACCAGGGCCACCTCCGAGCGGCCCTGGCAGCGGCGGCGACGACGAAGACGAGCTGAGGGACGCCGACGGGGACGGCTCTCAGGGACGACTGACTCTCAGGGATGCGACGCGTCGGCGGTGAACGCCTCCCGGTGATCGCGCGCCCACCGCTCGAACGTGCCCGCCGGCCGGCCGAGCACGCGCGGCACGTGGTCGGTGACGTAGGCCGCACCGCCGGCGCGCGCCCAGCCGATGCCCGTGCGCATCCCGGCCGGCAGCCGGTCGAGCGCGCCCGCGTCGGTGGTCCTGACCGGGCGTTCCAGCACGCGTTCCAGGATCGCCGCCTGCTCCGCGAACGTCAGCAGCTCCGGCCCGGTCAGGTCGTACCGCCGCCCGTCGTGCGCGTCGCCGGTGAGGGCCTCGACGGCGACGGCGGCCACGTCCCGTGGGTCGACGACGGCCTGCCGGGAGTCGCCGGCCAGGTCCGGGATCGGCTCGCCGGCCCGGATGAGCGCCCGGTGCCACAGGAGGTTCGACGCGAAGCTCGGCGGGCGGAGCATCGTCCACACGAACCCGCCGGCCTCGATCGCCTCCTCCGCCGCGAGGTGCCACGCGCCGACCGTCGCACCCTCGAACCGCTCACCGCTGCCGATCGCGGACAGCTTGACGATCTTGCGGACGCCCGCCGCCCGCGCGGCCGTCAGCAGGGCCAGGTCGTGGTCCGCGGTCGGCACGGGCGGCACGGTCACCAGGAAGACCGAGTCGACACCGGCCACCGCGTCCGCCAGCGACGCCGGGTCCTCGAAGTCGGCCCGCACCCAGCCGGGCCGCTCCCGACGGGACATCGCCCGGAACGGCACGCCCCGCTCGGTGAGCAGACGGACGACATGACTACCGATGGTGCCGGTGGCACCCGTAACAAGGATCATGCTCCGACGATGGCAGCGCCCCGAGGCCGCCCTATAGGAAGTTTCGGCACTATCGTGAGCCGCGTGCGCTCTCTCGACGTACCGCCCGCCCTGATGCGCTGGGTGTTCGGCATCGACGTCGCCACGGCGGCCGGTTCGCCGGTGGTCGACGTGCCCGATCACGCCACCACGCTGCTCCTGCGCATGGACCGGCGTGAGCTGATCGTCATGGGCCCCCGCACCCGGGCCGCCTACCACGTCGGCACACCCGGCCGTTCGTGTGTACGGGTGCGGATGCGCCCGGGGCGCACGCAGACCCTCCTCGGCCGTCCCCTGCGGGACCTGGCGGACCGGGCGCTGCCGCTGCGGGCGTTGCCGGGCCTGGACGTCGACCGGTTCGCCGCCGACCCGATCGCCGCGCTCGAAGAGACCTTGGCCGACCGCCCCGAACCCGCGCATCGGCTCGACGAGGCGGCCCGCCTGCTGGCGGTGGTCGGCGTCGCCACGACCGCGGCCCGCCTGCACCTCAGCGAGCGACGCCTGCGCACCCTGTTCACCGACGGCACGGGCCTGTCCCCCAAACGCTTCGCCCGCATCGACCGGCTCCGCACGGTGCTCGCGGCGGACACCGGCCGCTGGTCCGACATCGCGGCCACGGCGGGCTACTACGACCAGTCCCACATGACAGCGGAGTTCCGCCACTTCATGGGCGTCCCCCCAGCAGCGTTCACAGCGGGCCACCACCCGACGCCAAGCCCGTGCACGACCTGAGCGGGGGCCCGGGGGCGGCAGCCCCTGAACAGGGGCGCGGGGAACTGCGCGACCAGCCACAAC
>NZ_LIQX01000103.1:0-721 GCF_001418475.1 Streptomyces ossamyceticus
GCGGGCCCCGGCCCGCCCCACCACACACCCGAAGGTGATCACACATGACGACTTACGCCCCCTTTACCCCTGTTCCTTCCTCCATGGAGGTGTCCTTCGCCTCTCAACTCGACGTGGCCGACGCCCTGCTGACCCTGTTGCGCGACACGACCACCGAACCCCGGCCCGACACCCAGCTGGAGGCGCTGACGCTGGCCGTCGCCGCCGATCTGCCCGTACTGCTGTGGGGTGAGCCGGGCATCGGCAAGACGGCGGCGCTGACCCAGCTCGCCGCCGCGCTGGACCTGCCGTTGACGACGGTGATCGCGAGCGTGCACGAGCCGTCCGACTTCTCGGGCCTGCCCGTCGTGGGCGACGACCCCGCCGAGCAGGGGGTGCCGATGGCCCCGCCGGACTGGGCGGTGCGTCTGGTGCGGGCCGGGCGGGGCCTGCTGTTCCTGGACGAGCTGTCGACCGCGCCGCCGGCCGTGCAGGCCGCCCTGCTGCGGCTGGTACTGGAGCGGCGGATCGGCACGCTGCAACTGCCGCCCGAGGTGCGGATCGTGGCCGCCGNNGCTCGCCAACCGGTTCGTGCATCTGCAGTGGACCCACGACCACGAGGTCGTCGTCCGGGGTCTGGGCGGGACCTGGCCGCGCGCGACCCTGCCCCGGCTCGCCCCGGAGCGGTTCCCGGAAGCCGTGGATCACGCCCGTCGCGCCGTGTGCGGGCTGCTCGCCGCCC
>NZ_LIQX01000103.1:729-6901 GCF_001418475.1 Streptomyces ossamyceticus
GCGAGAGCCGGCGGGGCGGCGCCTGGCCGTCGCCGCGGAGCTGGGAGATGGCCCTGCGGCTGATCGCCTTCGCCAACGCCTCCGAGGTCTCCCGCGACGTCCTGTCCCTGCTGGTCAGGGGCACTGTCGGCGACGGTCCGGGGCTGGAGCTGCTGGCGAGCCTGGACCGGATGGACCTGCCGGACCCCGAGGAGCTGCTCGCGGACCCGGCGGGCGCGGTGCTGCCCGACCGGGGGGATCTGCGGCAGGCGGTGCTCGACGGGGTCGTGGCGGCCGTGCGGGCGCGCCCGGAGAAGCCTCGCTGGGACGCCGCGTGGGCGCTACTGGTCCGGGCGCTGGAGACGGGCGCCCCGGACCTGGTGGTCGTTCCCGCGACGACGCTCGCCTCGCTGCGCCGGGCGGACTGGGACGTGCCGACGGAGATCGAGCAGCTCGCCGGAGTGGTCACGCTGTCCCGGCGGGCGGACGAGGCGGCGAGCCGCGCCGCCGCCGCGACGAAGGTCCGCCGATGAGCGCCGACACGGCGAGGGCGCGCCTCGACGCGGCACTGGACCACGACAAACTGTTCACGGCCAGGCTCCAGGCGGCCAGGGCGCGGCCCTATCTGGCGACGGCGCTGTTCGCGCTGCATCCCGTCGTGTCCCGCCAGGTGCCGACCATGGCCGTCGACCCGCACTGGCGGTGCTACGTCTCCCCGGCCTTCGTGGACCGCACACCGGTGGAGGAACTGGCGGGCGTCTGGGTGCACGAGGTGTCCCATCTGCTGCGCGACCACCACGGGCGCGGCAACCGGATCGCCAAGGAGCTGGGGCTGACCGGTCCCGGGGACCGGCTGCGGATGAACATCGCCGCGGACTGCGAGATCAACGACGACGCGTTCGGCGACGGGCTGGTCAAGCCGGAGGGCGCCGTCGAGCCGTCGACGCTGCGGCTGCGCGAGGGGCTGCTCATGGAGGAGTACCTGCGGTTGTTCCGGCTCGGGCCGCTGATGAACGATCTGGCCTGGCTGGACTGCGGCAGCGGCGCCGACGGGCTGGAGCGGGAGTGGGACCTCGGCCCGGACGGGGCGCACGGCCTGAGCGAGCAGGAGAAGGACGCGGTGCGGTTCCGGGTTGCCCAGGGCATCAAGGGGCGTCCGGGCCACGCCCCGGAGGGCTGGCGGCGATGGGCGGACGACGCGTTCCATCCGCCGCAGCCGTGGCGGGAGTTGCTGGGCTCGGCGGTGCGTGCGGCAGTCGGCGGCGCCTGCGGGGGTGACGACTACACCTGTGGCCGGCCGTCCCGGCGCTCGGCCGGGGTGCCGGGGGCGGTGCTGCCGAGTCTGCGGCGGACCCCGCCCCGGGTCTCGGTGATCATCGACACCTCCGGGTCGGTCAGCGACGCCGAACTGGGCAGCGCGCTGCTGGAGGTGGCCGCGATCTCCCGTGCCGTGGGCGGGAGACGGGACCTGGTCACCGTGGTGCCCTGTGACGCGGCGGCCCGGATCGCCCATCCGCTGTGCCGGGCGGAGGGCATCCCCCTGGTGGGCGGCGGAGGCACGGATCTGCGGAGCGGGTTCGCCCGGGCGCTGCGGTCGCGGCCCCGGCCCGATGTCGTCGTGGTCCTCACCGACGGTCAGACACCGTGGCCGTCGAGCCGGCCCGCGTGCCGGACGGTGGTGGGCCTGTTCCCCCGGCACGGCGACTCCTGGGACGAGGACGACCCCGACTACGTGCCGGACTCACCGCCGGACTGGGCGCGGGTGGTCGAGATCGGGTAAGGGGCGGCGTCGGGAAGGCCCTGTGCCGCCGGGCGCGTGGGAAGGATCAGGTGCAGGAGGGGCCCCGCCATCGCCGTCGTGACGAGGGCCATGACGACCATGGAGGAATACAACCGGTGGTCCAGCGCCCCGAGTTGGAGGCCCACGGTGAGGATGACGAGTTCGGTCAGACCGCGGGTGTTGACGAGGACGGCGAGCGCCGCCGCCGGACGGCCCGGCAGTCCGGTGGCGCGGGCCGCGCCGAACGCCCCGATGAACTTGCCGCCGACGGCCACGACGAGGATGAGAGCCAGTTCGCTCAGGTCGCCGCCGTCCATGCCCGACAGATCGACCTTCAGGCCCGCGACGACGAAGAAGACGGGCAGCAGCAGAAGGTCGTTGAGGTGCGAGATCCGATCGGAGATCCGTTCCGAAGGCACGGGCGCCTGAGCGGCGGCGTCCGCCCGTCCGTCGCCCGCGTCGCCCGCGGTGCGCGCGGTGCGCGCGGTGCGCGCGGTGCGTCTCGGCATGATCGCGCCGAAGAGGAACGCCCCGAAGATGAAGTGGAGTCCGATCCACTCGGTGAAGGCCGAGGACGCCAGCAGACCGGCGAGCGTGACGACCGTCGAGGCGGAACGGTCCCGGTCCACCGCCCACGACCCGGCCAGGAGGCGGCGCAGCGCGGGTCCGGCCACGGTGATCATCAGCAGTACGTAGGGCACGAACAGCAGCAGGAGCCCCTGCGACCCGGTGGCCGCCCCCGATATCGCCACGACCGCGGCGAGCAGGGTCCAGGCCAGTACGTCGTCGATCGCGGCGCAGGCCAGGGCGACGGCGCCCAGCCAGGTGTGGCGGATCCCGCGGTCGGTGAGGATGCGGGCCAGCACCGGGAACGCGGTGACGGACATCGCGGCGCCCATGAACAGCACGAACCCGGTCCGGTCGGCGGCGGGGTGGCTGTCGAACAGGTGGAGGGCGAGGAGCGCGCCCAGCCCGAAGGGCAGGACGACGGAGCCGGCGGCGACGGTACCGGCCACGGCCCGGCGCCCGCGCAGGAGTCCGGTGTCGAGTTCCGCGCCGACGGTGAACATGAAGAGGGCGACGCCCAGGTTGGCCAGTGCGGTCAGGAAGGGCCGGACGTCGTCGGGGAAGAGGGCGCCCGAGGCCGCCTCGCCCAGCAGTGTCGGGCCGAGCAGGACACCGAGGAGGACCTCTCCGACGACGGGCGGCTGTCTCAGCCGCCGGGCCAGTGCGCCCGCGCCGAACGCGAGCAGGGAGATCAGGGCGAGGGCGAGGAACAGCATCGTCAGCTGGTGGTTCGTCACAGGGAGAACGTCTCCCCCGCTCCATCACTCCAACCACATGACAATGAAAATGATTATCGATAAGGTGGGCATGTCAACCCGGGCGCCTCCCTGCCGAGGCGCCGTCGGGCTGCCCTGACGCCTGAACCACACCGCACGAAAAGGGGAGCCGTGGCTCATCTGTTGGTGGTCGAGAGCTGGGTCGGATCGATGAGCAGGCTGCTGCCACGGGCCGTCCGGGAGGGCGGCCACGCGTTCACGTTCCTCACCCGCGACCTGCACCACTACCTGCGCGCGGCCCCCGAGGGCACCGCGCACCCCCTGCTCGGCGCGCGCCATGTGATCACGGCCGACACCAACGACCTCGACACCCTGCTGCCGGAGATCGAGCGGCTCGACGGCGTGTTCGGCTTCGACGGGGTCATCTCGTCCTGCGACTACTACCTGCCGGCCGTCGCACGGATCGCCGGGCACCTCGGGCTGCCCGGCCCCGGCCCCGAGGCGGTCGAGAACGCCTGCCGCAAGGACGCCACCCGCCGCGTCCTCACCGAGGCGGGCGTGCCGGGACCGCGCTTCGCCGTCCACGAGGAGTGGGCCGATCTCGCGCGCGCGGCACGGGAGATCGGCTACCCGCTGGTCGTGAAGCCGGTCGACCTGTGCGCGGGCATGTACGTGCGCCGTGTCGACGACGAGAGCGAACTGGCTTCCGCAGTGGCCGCGTTGGCCGACTTCCCGCTGAACGCGCGCGGGCAGCGGCGGACGCCCGCCGTGCTCCTGGAGGAGTTGCTGACCGGCCCCGAGGTGAGCGTGGAGACCGTCTCGTACGCGGGGGCGGTGCATGTCGTCGGGGTGACCGACAAGAGCATCGGTGGGGCACCGGCGTTCATCGAGACCGGGCACATGTTCCCCGCCGACCTGTCGTCGGCCGACGCGGACGCCGCAGAGCAGACGGCGCTCGGCGCGCTCAAGGCCCTAGGGTTGACCGACGGCGTCGTGGCGCACACCGAGATCAAGCTGACCCCGGACGGACCCCGTGTCGTCGAGGTCAACCCTCGGCCCGCCGGGAACCGCATCACCGAGCTGATCCGGCATGTCACCGGCATCGATCTCGCCGCTGCCGCCGTCGACGTCGCCCTCGGCGTCACGCCCGACCTGACGCGCCGCGAGACCGGACTGCTCAGCGCGGCCGTCGGCTTCCTCGTACCCGAGGTGTCGGGCACGCTCGACGCCCTGGACGACACCCCGTTGAGGGGCATTGACGGGGTGCTGGAGGCGCAGCTCGCCGAGCCGGGACGGCCGGTCAGGTCGGCCGGCAGCAACAACGAGTACCTCGGGCACGTCATGGTGGGCGATCCCCATGGGCAGGGCGCGCGGGCCCAGGTCGAGGCGCTGCTCGGCGAGTTGAGCGCCGGGCTGGTGATCCGGTGACCATCGCCATGACGGCCCGTGCGGCCACGTACGAGGAACTTCTGGAGCGGGCCCGGGCCGGAGAACTCGGTCCCGACCCGCGCACCCTGCGGATCGCGGTGGCCTTCGCGACCCGGCAGGCCGTACGGCACGACGGACGCGGCACCGGCTACCGCAACGAGGTGCTCAGCCTGCGGCTCGCCGGTGCCGTCGGCTCCTGCGCGGTCGAGCCGGGCGCCCTGCCCGACACGGCGATCGACGACTGCGTGGGCGCCGATGTGGCCCGGCTGCTGGACCATCCGCTGACGCCGGTGCGGGTGGCGGCACTCGACGCCTACCTGATGCACGTCACCCCGCACACCCCCGGTAACGGGGCGCGCCCGTTCCCCCTGCCCGCCGGCACCTCCCTGGAGAAGTCACGGGCGCGGGCGGAAGCCGTCGTCGACCTGCTCGACCTGCCGGCGGGCTCGACGGTCCTCGTCGTCGGGGTCGTCAACTCCCTGCTGGAAGCGCTGCGTTCCCGTGCGCTCCGGTACGTGCCGTGCGATCTCAAGGGCGGGGTGACGGAGTGGGGCGAGGAGGTCGTCACCGACGCGCTCGGCGCGGCCGGCCGCTGTGACGCGCTACTCGTCTCCGGGATGACGCTCGGCAACGACACGTTCGAACCACTGCGGCGCCACGCCCTGCGGCACGGCAGGCAGCTGGTGATGTTCGCGCAGACCGGCAGCGCGGTACTGCCCCGCTTCCTCGGGCACGGGGTGAGCGCCGTGTGCGCCGAGCCGTACCCGTTCTTCTGGCTGGACGCGGGCCCCGGTGTCCTGCACCGCTACCGCCTGGAGTGTCCGGGTCCCGGAGGTGGCCGGTGACCTCGCCGACCGCTCTGCGTTCCGTCGCCCGGCCGGAACTGCTGTCCCTCGTCGGGCGTACACCGCTGGCGCGGATCACCGCCGACCTGCCCGGCCCACAGCCAGGCTTCTGGGCCAAGCTCGAAGGGCTCGCGGCGGGCGGCATGAAGGCGCGGGCCGCCGTGTCCATGCTGCTGGGGGCCCGCGAGCGCGGTGAGCTGCGACCCGGCGCTCCGGTCGTGGAGTCCACGTCCGGCACCCTGGGCATCGGACTGGCCTTCGCCGGGCAGGCCCTCGGGCATCCGGTGGTGCTGGTCGGCGACAGTGAACTGGAGCCGTCCATGCGGCAGTTGCTGCGCTCCCATGGTGTACGGCTGGAACTGGTCGACCGTCCGGCGCCGCGCGGCGGCTGGCAGGCGGCCCGGCTCGCCCGGCTGCGGGAGCTGCTCGCCGTGCTGCCCGGCGCCTACTGGCCCGACCAGTACAACAACCCCGACAACACTGCCGGTTACGCGTCCCTGGCGGCGGAACTCGCGGTGCAGCTCGACCATGTGGACATCCTGGTGTGCAGTGTGGGCACCGGCGGACACAGCGCGGGCATCATCGGCCCGCTGCGGCGGCACTGGCCCGCGCTCGGTCTGATCGGCGTCGACTCCACCGGCTCCACGATCTTCGGGCAGCCGGCCCGGCCGCGGTTGATGCGCGGGCTGGGCAGCAGCATCCATCCGCGCAACGTCGCCTACGAGGCGTTCGACGAGGTGCACTGGGTGGGTCCGGCGGAGGCCGTGGACAGCTGCCGGCGGCTCGCCCGCGGCAGCTTCGTCAGCGGCGGCTGGAGCACCGGGGCGGTCGCGCTCGTCGCCGCGTGGGCGGCCCGT
>NZ_LIQX01000104.1 GCF_001418475.1 Streptomyces ossamyceticus
CGCCCGCTCCTTCTCCCCCACGGTCTCCCCCTCTCCCTCCGGAGCCTTCTTCGGCCAGATCGTGTAGGCGAGGGCGACCAGCCCGTGGATGCCGGCCGCGCGGAGGGCCGCCCACTGGAACGACCTCAGCGACGCGACGTTCCCGTCGTCGCCCACGTACCAGACGGCCGCCTGGAGCAGGGCCAGCGCCACACCGGCCGCCACCACGGTCCGCACCCAGAGGGCACCCTCGTGCCGGGCCCGCGCCGTGCCGTACTTCGGCGGCCCCACCGGCTTCGGCCCGCCCGCCAGGCGATGCGCGGCATGGCCGTCCAGCCGGCGGATCATGTAGTGGCCGTAGCCCACGGTGAACCCGATGTAGAGCGCCGCCAGGCCGTGCTCCCAGCTCGGCTCCGCGCCGTTCTTCAGGTCGATCGCGGTCACCACGAAGAGCACCAGCTCCAGCACGGGCTCGCACAGCAGCAGGACCACACTCGTCCGGCGCCACCTCAGCAGATAGCGGACGGCCAGGGCGAGCGCCAGCAGCACCCAGAAACCGACCTCGCAGGCGATGATCAACGCGACGATCACGACTCGCTCCTCTCGTTCACCCTTCCAGGCTCCCGACAGGGCCGGCCGGAATCGTCGTCGGCGATGACGAACCCGCGGTACATCGAAGGATGCAGTCCAGGACCGTCCCCGGGCATCAGGCGGCGAGCAGCCGCGCCGTGTTGGATGGGGACATGGCCGTACGACCGCCCCGCCCGCACCCCTTCGACGTGCGCGCCGCCCTCGCCGGACTGCTCGGCGGCCTGCTGCTGTGGGGGATCCATCTCGCGACCCGCCCGGCCCACGACCCGATCGTGCTGCTCGACGGCCGCTGGTGGATCCTGCTGCCCCTGGTCGTGACGGCGGCCTGCGAAGCACTCCGCCGCACCCTGCCCCGCACCGCCCTGCTGGTCGGATGGGCCGCGCTGACGGTGGACACCATCACCCAGGGCAATCTGGTCACGCTGGTGATGTTCACCGACCTGGTGTACGCGGCCGTGCTCTACGGCCCGCCCGCCACCGCCCGCCGCGTCCTGTGGGTCTCCGGTGTGCTCACGGTGGTCGGCACGGTCGTGCCGGTGGCGATCTGGCAGGTGCCGAAGGCGGTGCTGATCGGCGCGGTCATCGGTCTGGTCGCCTTCATGCCCGCGGCCACCGGCTGGATCGTCCGCAACCACCGCGACGCCGCCGAGGCCGCCCGGCTCCGCGCCGAACAGACCGCGCTGCTCGCCGAGATGGACCGCGCCCAGGCCGTCGTGGGCGAACGGGCGCGCATGGCACGGGAGTTGCACGACCTGGTGGCCAACCATCTGTCCGCGATCGCGATCCACTCCACGGCCGCGCTCTCCCTCGACGACCCGGACACCTCCCGGCAGGCCCTCGGGGTCATTCGCGAGAACAGCGTCGAGGGCCTTGCCGAGATGCGCCGGCTGATCGGCATCCTCCGGGACACCGGCGGCGACAAGGAACCGGCCGCCGCCCCCACCCTCGACGGGGTCGGCGCCCTGGTCGACGGCGCCCGCACCAACGGCCTGGACGTCGTCCTCGACGCCGACCACGGCGATTCCCTGCCCACGCCCGTGGGCCTCGCGGCGTACCGCATCGTCCAGGAGTCCCTCACCAACGCCCTCAAGCACGCCTGCCCCGGCCGCGTCACGGTGACCCTGCGGCAACCGAACGGCTCCCTCCACATCGCGGTGACCAGCCCGTACGGTGACCGGCACGGCCCGAGCGCCCCAGGATCGGGCGCCGGCCTGGTCGGCATGCGGGAGCGTGCCGCACTGCTGGACGGCACCTTCGAGGCGGGCCCCGAGAGCGCGGAGCACGGCAAGATCTGGGTCGTACGCGCCTGCCTCCCGGTCATCGAAGGAGAACCCGCATGATCCGCGTCCTGGTCGCCGAGGACCAGTCCGCCGTACGCGCCGGGCTGGTCCTCATCCTGCGCAGCGCGCCCGACATCGAGGTCGTCGGCGAGGCGGCCGACGGGGAGCGGGCCGTGGCGCTCGCCCGGGAGCTGCGGCCCGACCTGGTGCTGATGGACGTGCAGATGCCGCGCCTCGACGGGGTGGCCGCGACCCGCCAGGTCGTCGCCGAGGGCCTGGCGGACGTCCTCGTCCTGACCACCTTCGACCTCGACGAGTACGTGTTCGGGGCGCTACGGGCGGGCGCCGCCGGGTTTCTGCTGAAGAACACCGAGGCGAAGGACCTGATCGCGGCCGTGCGGACGGTGGGGCGCGGCGAGGGCCTGATCGCCCCGGCCGTCACCCGGCGGCTGATCGCCGAGTTCGCCGCCGGGTCGGCCCGTGAGCCCTCGGTCGACCTCTCGGTGCTCGACGCGCTGACCCGACGGGAGCGCGAGGTGCTGTCCTGCCTGGGCGAAGGGCTGCCCAACGCGGAGATCGCGGTGCGGCTCGACATGGCGGAGGCGACGGTGAAGACCCATGTGAGCCGGCTCCTTGGCAAGCTCGACCTGCGCAGCCGTGTCCAGGCGGCCGTGCTGGCCCAGGAACTGGGGATCTGACCCGCCGGAGGGGTGTCCGGCGGCCCTCGGGCGGGCTGCCCGGCGTCGCGCACTGGTCCAGACCCATTGACCTATGGTCCAGACCTTTCTATTCTCGCCGCACTGCGCCACGTCATGCTCATGCTCACGACACCCCACAAGGAGGCGCGTCATGCGCTTCAGGCACAGACTCGCGGCGGCCTTCACCACCCTGCTGCTTCCCCTGACGGGCCTGGTCGGTCTCGCGACCCCGGCCCAGGCGGCGGCTGCGTCTTCAGCAGCCACCGCCACCTACGCCAGGACCCAGGACTGGGGCAGCGGCTTCGAAGGAAAGTGGACCGTCAAGAACACCGGCACCACCACGCTCAGCTCCTGGACCGTCGAGTGGGACTTCCCCTCCGGAACGTCGGTCACCTCGGCCTGGGACGCCGACGTGACCTCCTCCGGCTCCCACTGGACCGCCAGGAACAAGTCCTGGAACGGCTCCCTCGCCCCGGGCGCCTCCGTCTCCTTCGGTTTCAACGGGAGCGGCTCAGGCTCCCCGGCGAACTGCAAACTGAACGGCGGCAGCTGCGACGGCGGCCCCAGCGTCCCCGGTGACGCGGCGCCCTCCGCCCCCGGCACCCCGACCGCGTCCGGTGTCACCGAGACCTCGGTCAAGCTCAGCTGGAGCGCGGCCACCGACGACAAGGGCATCAAGAACTACGACGTCCTGCGCGGCGGCAGCAAGGTCGCCACCGTCACCGGCACCACCTACACCGACACCGGCCTGACCGCCGGCACCGACTACTCCTACACCGTCCAGGCCCGTGACACCGCCGACCAGACCGGCCCGCTCAGCGGCGCGGTCGCCGTCCGCACCACCGGCGGGGTCGTCGACCCGCCGCCCGGCTCCAAGGTCAAGCTCGGCTACTTCACCGAGTGGGGCGTCTACGGCCGCAACTACCACGTCAAGAACCTGGTGACCTCGGGCTCCGCGGCCAAGATCACCCACATCAACTACGCCTTCGGCAACGTCAAGAACGGTCAGTGCGTCCTCGACGACTCCTACGCGGCCACCGACAAGGCGTACACCGCCGACCAGTCCGTCAGCGGCACCGCCGACACCTGGGACCAGCCGCTGCGCGGCAACTTCAACCAGCTGCGTCAGCTCAAGGCGAAGTACCCGCACATCAAGGTCCTCTACTCCTTCGGCGGCTGGACCTACTCCGGCGGCTTCGGCCAGGCCGCGCAGAACCCGGCCGCGTTCGCCAAGTCCTGCAAGGCCGTCGTGGAGGACCCGCGCTGGGCCGATGTCTTCGACGGCATCGACATCGACTGGGAGTACCCGAACGCCTGCGGTCTGACCTGCGACACGTCGGGCCCGGCGGCGTTCAAGAACCTGATGTCGGCGCTGCGCACCGAGTTCGGCGCGAACTACCTGGTCACCGCGGCCATCACCGCCGACGGCTCCTCCGGCGGCAAGATCGACGCGGCCGACTACGGCGGCGCCGCCCAGTACCTCGACTGGTACAACGTGATGACGTACGACTACTTCGGCGCCTTCGACAAGGACGGCCCGACCGCCCCGCACTCCCCGCTCACCTCGTACCCCGGGATCCCGCAGGCGGGCTTCAACTCCGCCGACGCCATCGCCAAGCTGAAGTCGAAGGGCGTCCCGTCCGCGAAGCTGCTGCTCGGCATCGGTTTCTACGGCCGCGGCTGGACCGGCGTCACCCAGTCCGCCCCCGGCGGGGCGGCCACCGGCGCGGCACCCGGCACCTACGAGGCGGGCATCGAGGACTACAAGGTCCTGAAGAACTCCTGCCCGGCCACCGGCACCGTCGCCGGCACGGCCTACGCGTACTGCGGCGGCAACTGGTGGAGCTACGACACGCCCGCCACCATCGGCACCAAGATGGCCTGGGCGAAGAACCAGAACCTGGGCGGCGCGTTCTTCTGGGAGTTCAGCGGCGACACGAGCAACGGAGAGCTGGTGACCGCGATCAACAACGGTCTGAAGTGACCGGCTGAGAAAGATCAGGCGACGTTGACGCTCCCCCCGGAATCCGTCCGGGGGACCCCCACCCAGAGAGTGAATGTGGCTACGCCACGTTCACTCTCTGTCCGGGTGGGGCTGCCTCCAGCCACGCGAGGAAACCGGTCAGCGCGTCCTCGCTCATCGCCAGCTCCAGACGCGTGCCCCGGTGGAGACAGACCAGGATGATGTCGTCGGGCAGGAGCACCAGCTCCTCACCGTCCGGGGTGCGGCGGCCGGCCACCTCGATCGCCGAGCGTTCCAGGACACGGCGCGGGCGGGGCGAGTACGAGAAGATCCGGAACCATTCGATGCGGTCCCCGTTGTAGCGGGCGATGCCGTAGCCCCAGCCCTTGCCCTTCTCCTCGCCGCCCACAGGCTTCTCCGGGGCGTCCCACCGCAGGCTGCAGTTGAAGGTTCCACCGGAGCGCTGGATGAGTCGGCGGCGCAGTCCGAAGACGACGAGCCCCACCACCACGAGCGCGATCACCGACCCGCACACAGTCAGAGCGAGGACCATCGACACCGACCTCCTCGTCTCCTAGGTAATGGAACGTAAAAAACACCCGTATTCACCTCAGCCGCGGCCGGATCAGGATGTTTCCATCCAGACCCGGCCGCGGCTGAGACACAGCATCACACGGCGCACCCGTTCAGCGCGCCGACACCGTCCGCAGTCGGACGTCCGCGCGGCGCTCGGCGGCGGCGTCGCCCTCCGCCTTCGCCCGCTCCAGCTCGCGCTCCACGCGCTGGACATCGATCTCGTCGGCCAGCTCGGCGACCTCGGCCAGCAGGGACAGCTTGTTGTCCGCGAACGAGATGAAACCGCCGTGCACGGCGACGACGACGGTGCCGCCCTCACTCGTACGGATGGTCACGGGGCCCGACTCCAGCACACCGAGCAGCGGCTGGTGACCGGGCATGACGCCGATGTCGCCGGACGTGGTGCGTGCGACGACCAGGGTGGCCTGGCCCGACCAGACCTCTCGGTCGGCCGCGACCAGCGCGACGTGCAGCTCAGCAGCCAAGGTGGCTCCTCGGGTCACCACCCGGCGGTTCCGCCGGGTGTTGGGTTCAATTCTAGAGGGAGTACAGAGAGGGGCGGGACGCACCCCTAGAGGTGTGGTCTCGCCCCCCACTGTTCACGAGTCGCCGGGCGTCAGCTGACGCCGAGCTCCTTCGCGTTCTTCTTGAGGTCCTCAAGACCACCGCACATGAAGAACGCCTGCTCCGGGAAGTGGTCGTACTCGCCGTCGATGATCGCGTTGAACGCGGCGATCGACTCCTCCAGCGGCACGTCCGACCCGTCGACGCCGGTGAACTGCTTGGCGACGTGGGTGTTCTGGGACAGGAAGCGCTCCACGCGACGGGCACGGTGGACGACGAGCTTGTCCTCCTCGCCGAGCTCGTCGATACCGAGGATCGCGATGATGTCCTGCAGGTCCTTGTACTTCTGCAGGATGCTCTTCACGCGCATGGCGGCCGTGTAGTGGTCCGCCGCGATGTACCGCGGGTCGAGGATGCGGGACGTCGAGTCCAGCGGGTCCACGGCCGGGTAGATGCCCTTCTCGGAGATCGGACGGGAGAGAACCGTCGTCGCGTCGAGGTGGGCGAAGGTGGTGGCCGGGGCCGGGTCGGTCAGGTCGTCCGCGGGGACGTAGATCGCCTGCATCGAGGTGATCGAGTGACCACGGGTCGAGGTGATGCGCTCCTGGAGGAGACCCATCTCGTCGGCCAGGTTCGGCTGGTAGCCCACCGCGGAGGGCATACGGCCGAGCAGGGTCGACACCTCGGAACCGGCCTGGGTGAAGCGGAAGATGTTGTCGATGAAGAACAGCACGTCCTGCTTCTGCACATCGCGGAAGTACTCCGCCATGGTCAGACCGGCGAGGGCCACGCGCAGACGGGTGCCCGGGGGCTCGTCCATCTGACCGAAGACCAGCGCGGTCTTGTCGATGACGCCGGAGTCCGACATCTCCTCGATGAGGTCGTTGCCCTCACGGGTGCGCTCACCGACACCGGCGAACACCGACACACCGTCGTGGTTGTTGGCGACGCGGTAGATCATCTCCTGGATGAGCACCGTCTTGCCGACGCCGGCACCGCCGAACAGACCGATCTTTCCACCCTTGACGTACGGGGTGAGCAGGTCGATGACCTTGACGCCGGTCTCGAACATCTCGGTCTTCGACTCGAGCTCGTCGAAGTTCGGGGCCTTGCGGTGGATGCCCCAGCGCTCGCCCGTGTACTCCTCGTCGACGTTCAGCACCTCACCGAGGGTGTTGAACACCTTGCCCTTGGTGAAGTCGCCGACCGGCACGGTGATGGAGGCGCCGGTGTCGGTGACCGCGGCCTGGCGGACCAGACCGTCGGTGGGCTGCATGGAGATGGTGCGGACCAGGCCGTCACCCAGGTGCTGGGCGACCTCCAGGGTCAGCGTCTTCTTCTCACCCTCGTTCGCCGGGTCGGAGACCTCGACGTGCAGGGCGTTGTAGATGTCGGGCATCGCGTCGACGGGGAACTCCACGTCGACGACCGGGCCGATGACCCGGGCGACGCGGCCCGTGGCAACGGCCGTCTCAGAAGTCGTCGTCATTACTTGTCACTCCCCGCGGTCGCGTCGGCAAGGGCTGCGGAGCCACCGACGATCTCGCTGATTTCCTGGGTGATTTCGGCCTGGCGGGCCGCGTTGGCAAGACGGGAGAGCGTGTTGATCAGCTCGCCCGCGTTGTCGGTCGCCGACTTCATCGCGCGGCGGGTGGCGGCGTGCTTGGAAGCAGCCGACTGCAGCAGCGCGTTGTAGATACGGCTCTCGACGTAGCGCGGCAGCAGGGCGTCGAGGACGTCCTCCGCCGACGGCTCGAAGTCGTACAGCGGCAGGATCTCGCCCGTCGGCTTCTCCTCCGCGACCTCGTCGAGGCTGAGCGGCAGCAGACGCGCGTCGAGCGCCTGCTGCGTCATCATCGACACGAACTCGGTGTACACGATGTGGAGCTCGTCCACGCCGCCGTCCGCCGTGTCCTTCTCGATGGCCTCGATCAGGGGCGCCGCGACCTTCTTGGCGTCCGCGTACGTGGGCTCGTCGGTGAAGCCCGTCCACTGGTCCGCGATCTTGCGCTCGCGGAAGTTGTAGTGGGCGACACCGCGGCGGCCGACGATGTACGTGTCGACCTGCTGGCCCTTGGACTCCAGCCGTGCCGTCAGCTGCTCCGCGGCCTTGATGGCGTTGGAGTTGAAGGCACCGGCCAGACCGCGGTCACTCGTCAGCAGCAGCACTGCGGAACGCGTGACCGTCTCGGCCTGCGTGGTCAGCGGGTGCTTGGTGTTCGAACCAGTCCCCACCGCCGTGACCGCGCGGGTGAGCTCGGTCGCGTACGGCGTGGAGGCCGCCACCTTGCGCTGCGCCTTGACGACGCGCGAGGCGGCGATCATCTCCATCGCCTTGGTGATCTTCTTGGTCGCGGTGACGGATCGGATGCGACGCTTGTAGACCCGGAGCTGAGCTCCCATGAGTCAGGTCCCTTCCTTACGTCACTTGGAGACGTTGACGGCCGCCGGAGCGTCCTCGCCGAGCAGCTTGCCGTCCGCGGTCTCGAACTGCTTCTTGAAGTCGGCGATCGCGTCCGCGATGGCGGTCAGCGTGTCGTCCGAGAGCTTGCCGCCCTCCTTGATGGAGGTCATGAGGCCCTGCTCCTTGCGGTGCAGGTACTCCAGCAGCTCCTTCTCGAAGCGGCGGATGTCGGCGACCGGAACGTCGTCCATCTTGCCGGTGGTGCCGGCCCACACGGAGACGACCTGGTCCTCGGTGGACATCGGCTCGTACTGGTTCTGCTTCAGCAGCTCGACCATGCGCTGGCCGCGCTCCAGCTGCGCCTTCGACGCGGCGTCCAGGTCGGAACCGAAGGCGGCGAACGCCTCCAGCTCACGGAACTGGGCGAGGTCCACGCGCAGACGACCGGAGACCTGCTTCATCGCCTTGTGCTGGGCGGAACCACCGACTCGGGAGACGGAGATACCGACGTTCAGCGCGGGACGCTGACCGGCGTTGAAGAGGTCCGACTCCAGGAAGCACTGGCCGTCGGTGATGGAGATGACGTTGGTCGGGATGAACGCCGAGACGTCGTTGGCCTTCGTCTCGACGATCGGCAGACCGGTCATCGAGCCCGCGCCCATCTCGTCGGAGAGCTTCGCGCAGCGCTCCAGCAGACGGGAGTGCAGGTAGAAGACGTCACCCGGGTAGGCCTCACGGCCCGGCGGGCGGCGCAGCAGCAGGGACACGGCGCGGTAGGCGTCGGCCTGCTTCGAGAGGTCGTCGAAGATGATGAGGACGTGCTTGCCCTCGTACATCCACTGCTGGCCGATGGCCGAACCGGTGTACGGCGCAAGGTACTTGAAGCCGGCCGGGTCGGACGCCGGGGCGGCGACGATCGTCGTGTACTCGAGCGCGCCGTTCTCCTCCAGCGCACGGCGGACCGACGCGATGGTCGAGCCCTTCTGGCCGATGGCGACGTAGACGCAGCGGACCTGCTTCTTCGGGTCGCCAGAGCGCCAGTTGTCACGCTGGTTGATGATCGTGTCGACGGCCAGGGCGGTCTTGCCGGTCTGACGGTCACCGATGATCAGCTGACGCTGGCCACGGCCGATCGGGGTCATCGCGTCGACGGCCTTGTAGCCGGTCTCCATCGGCTCGTGCACCGACTTACGGGCCATGACGCCCGGAGCCTGCAGCTCAAGGGCGCGACGACCGCTGGTCTCGATCTCGCCGAGGCCATCGATCGGGTTGCCGAGCGGGTCGACGACGCGGCCGAGGTAGCCCTCGCCCACGGCGACCGACAGGACCTCGCCGGTACGGGTGACCGGCTGACCCTCCTCGATGCCGCTGAACTCACCGAGGACGATGGCGCCGATCTCGCGCTCTTCCAGGTTCAGCGCGAGGCCGAGGGTGCCGTCCTCGAACTTCAGCAGTTCGTTGGCCATGGCCGAGGGAAGACCCTCGACCTTCGCGATGCCGTCGCCGGCAAGGGTGACCGTACCGACCTCCTCGCGCGAGGCCGCGTCCGGCTTGTACGACTGGACGAAGTTCTCCAGCGCGTCCCGGATCTCCTCCGGCCGGATCGTGAGCTCCGCCATCTGGGTTCCCTGCTCTCCTTGTTGGGCCCGAAGTTTCAACTTGGGGGGATGGGGACTCCCCCTCATAGAAGGTGAATCCTCTGCACGGCCCAACCGGGCCGTAGGTACGTACTGCGTATGAAGTTGCTCAGCTCGCCAGACGGCGGCCGGCGTCCTCGAGTCGGTCCGCGATCGAACCGTTGATGATCTCGTCGCCGACCTGCACCCGGATCCCGCCGAGGACGCCGGGGTCCACGTCGAGGTTGAGGTGCATTGGGCGGCCGTAGAGCTTCGCCAGGGCGGCGCCGAGGCGCTGCTTCTGGGTGTCGCTCAGCGGAACCGCCGAGGTGACGACGGCGACCATGCGGTTGCGACGCTCGGCGGCGAGCTTGGACAGGGACTCGAGTCCCGCCTCCAGGCTACGTCCCCGCGGCGCGGTCACAAGGCGCGTCACCAGACGCTCGGTGGTGGCCTTGGCACGGCCGCCGAGCAGGCTGCGGAGCAGCTCGCCCTTGGCAGACGCGCCCGCGGCGCGGTCGGTCAGCGCGGACCGCAGCCCGGTGTTCGAGGCGACGATCCGGCCGAACCGGAACAGCTCGTCCTCGACGTCGTCGAGCGTGCCCGACGTCTGCGCGGCGGTGAGGTCGGCCAGGGCGGCCAGCTCCTCCAGCGCGTCCACCAGGTCGCGCGACTGCGACCACCGGGAACGCACCAGACCCGCGACCACGTCGGCGGTGGTCCCGCTGACCTGGCCACCGAGGATGCGCCCGGCCAGTTCGGCCTTGGCCTCGCCGGCCTGCGCCGGGTCGGTGAGGACCCGACGCAGCGACACCTCGCGGTCGAGCAGCGCGGTGACGGCGGCCAGCTCGTCGGCGAGCGCGGCCGCGTCCACGGACGTGGAGTCCGTCAGCGCGTCGAGACGCTCACGTGCGGCTGCCAGGGCCTCGCGGCTCGCTCCGTTCATCGCGTCGCCTCGGCCTTCTCCTCGAGGTCGTCGAGGAAGCGGTCGATGACGCGGCTCTGCCGGGCGTGGTCCTCGAGGGACTCACCGACGAGCTTGCCGGCCAGGTCGGTGGCGAGCTTGCCGACGTCCTGACGCAGCGCGGAAGCGGCGGCCTTGCGGTCGGCCTCGATCTGGGCGTGACCGGCGGCGACGATCTCCTCACGCTGCCGCTGGCCCTCGGCGCGCATCTCGGCGATGAGCGCGGCGCCCTGCTCCTGCGCCTCCTGGCGCAGTCGCGCGGCCTCGTGCCGGGCCTCGGCGAGCTGAGCCTTGTACTGCTCAAGCACGCTCTGGGCTTCGGTCTGCGCGGCCTCAGCCTTCTCGATACCGCCCTCGATGGCCTCGCGACGCTCTTCCAGAACCTTGTTGATGTTCGGGAGGAGCTTCTTGGCGAGGAAGCCGAAGACGATGACGAAGGCGATCAGGCCGATGACGAGCTCGGGGATCGGCGGGATGAGGGGGTTTTCGGCCTCCCCACCAGCCGCCAGGTTAACCAGGCTCATATCAGTGCCTTCCGTCTAAAGGGGCGGTCCGACGAACCTGGTCAGGAGGTCGGGTAGACGAACGGCATGACCAGACCGATCAGGGCGAGCGCCTCACAGAAGGCGAAGCCGAGGATCTGGTTGGCGCGGATCAGGCCGGCCGCCTCGGGCTGGCGGGCGAGGGCCTGGGTGCCGTTACCGAAGATGATGCCGACGCCGACGCCCGGGCCGATGGCCGCCAGGCCGTAACCGATGGAGCCAAGGTTGCCCATGATCTGAGTCTCGGCGAGGGTCTGGAGAGCGGACATGCCGGTTCTTCCTTCTCTTTCAATGACCGGTGGGGGTTGGCCACCGGATGTCTGGTGGTGGGTCGGGGCTCTCAGTGGTGCTCGGCGAGAGCGCCCTGGATGAAGCTGCAGGTCAGCAGTACGAAGACGTACGCCTGAACGGCCTGGATGAAGAGCTCGAAGGCGGTCATCACGAGCACCATCGTGAAGGACACGGCGGAGTAGGCGATGCCGATGCCGTTGAGCATGTACCAGGTGGCGATCGTGAAGAGCAGCAGCAGCGTGTGGCCGGCGAACATGTTCGCGAACAGACGCACGGCGTGGGTGAAGGGCCGGACGATGAGGTTCGAGAAGAGCTCGATGGTCATCGACAGCGGGAGCACTCCGCCCAGCGACTTGTCGTAGCCGGTGAAGTTCTTGAAGGCACCGACGAAGCCGTGCCGCTTGAAGGTCAGCGAGACCCACAGGACGTAGACGATCCCGGCGAGGACGGCGGGATACGAGATGATCGCGGTGACCGGGAACTGGGCGATCGGGATGATCGACCAGACATTCATGATCCAGACGAAGAAGAAGAGGGAGACGATGAGCGGAACGTACTTCTCGCCTTCCTTCTTTCCGAGCGTCTCGTAGACGACGCCGCGTCGCACGAAGTCGTAACCCGCTTCGGCCACCATCTGGAGCTTGCCCGGGACGACCTTCGGCTTGGCGAAGGCGGCCCAGAAGAAGCCCACGATGATGATCGAGCCGAGCAGCGCCAGCAGCATCGTCTTGTTGAAGTAGACGGCGTCGTCCTGGTGGCCCAAGAGGGGCTCGAAGAGGAACGAGTGCAGGCCCGGAGCGACATCGGCGAAGCCACAGCCGTCGAAAATGTGGCAGTCGGTCTCGAAGGCGAGCACCTGCGTCGGATCAGCACTCACCGCGGGCTCCTTCAGCGTGGCGCATGGGTACGGCAACCTCGTTGTGTCGGCGCGGCACGCAGCCGCGGGTCGGCACTGGACTGGTGTTACGGATGTGGGGGCGGCTGTGGGGCATCGAGCCTCGCACTAGGGCAGGCGTCAGCTCGATCGCCCGCGCCCGCGATGCCGCAGTTGGCACCGGACGATAGCAGGATCTCCTGCGGTCACTTATCCCGCCCCTACCCCTCACGAAGAGTGCCCCGATTTTTCGGGCTTGTTGCCCGTGGAGGAATCGGGTTCGACGTAGAGGACCTTGGCCTTCATGTGGGCGCGCGTCTGTGCGCCGATCCACACGAGGGTGGTGGCGACGAGCGTGAACGCGAAGGCGCGAGGGTGGAAGAGCGTGGTGTTCTTGAACGCTGCCAGGAAGATGAACAGCAGCAGAATTTGAGCCGCGTAGAGCATCAGGCCCATCGCCTGGAACAGATGAGGAAGCGATTTGGCAGTGCGCTGCAGAACGTAGAGCCCGATTCCCATGAAGAGGATCGTGATCACCGCGGCGACAATGGCGCCGACCGCCCCCTTGCCCCCGACGACCACACCGCTGATGACTGCGGCGATCGCGCCGGCGGCAGCCGTGGGCACGGCGGCCTGAAGGAGGATCCGGGCGTCATTGGACGGCATGGCGGCAACTCCGCTTACTAAGGGGGCAGGTGTCGTCATGGACGAGCGTAGTCCCCGGGGGCGAGCGGAATTCTCACGCCGCTGGACCGTCGCACTGCGGTCCTTCGGCTCCATCCGGGGTTCTCGTGAACCGTATCACAAACTATTTGATGAGGTCTTTACCTGAATGGTGTGCACGGCGTCACACATGAGGATGAAGGCGCCCGTCTGTGCAAAATCAGTGCCGACTTGTCTGGTATAAGGAGGGTTTGCCCTCCCAGGTTCTTGCATGCCATCGGCAAAGGCTTAGTCAGATTCTTACCTTGGCGTCAGCGGCGAGCGGACCACCGCCCCCACACGACGGACGGCCCGGGAACGCGTGTGGTGTGCCACGCGTCCCCGGGCCGTCCGGACTTGCTCCCGCGGAGCAGGGTCAGGCGTTCTTGATCTTCCCCTTGAGCTTGCCGTCGATGTAGCCGGCCCAGCTGCGACCCGCCTGGATCCTGAAGCACTGGTTCTTCTTCAGGCTCTTGTCGAAGGTGTAGTACTGCCCCTTCTTCTTCTTGAATTCCTTCCAGCCCGTCAGCGACTTCCAGTCGCTGCCGCAGGTGATGAGACGGATGCCGATCCCGTGGTCCCAGCTCTTCTTGGTGATCGTGAACTGGACCTTGCCGGCCGCCGTCGTCTTGAACTTGGCGTCGTCCTCCACCTTCTGGAACTCGTTGGTGTTGAAGTTGAACTTCAGCACCTTGGTGGCCGGTGCCGCCGGGGCCGCCGACGCCTGGGTCGCCGTCAGCCCGAGCGAACCGCCGAGCGCCACGACGGCGAGAGCGGCGGCGATGGACTTTCGCATGTATCCCCCATGAATGGTCCGGTCACGGAGGCGTCAGCCACGCGCCGACGACTTCGCCGGTGCGACAACCCCCGTTGGTTGACCTCGACCATTCCAGGCACGGAAGGGGCGATCAATTGTCCTTCCGGGAGGTAGCCGAAAGGGAGGGGTGCGGGGCGGGCGTCAGCGCCGCGCGCCCGCCGGGCTCGGCTCCTCGTCCTTGGTCCGGCCACCGATCGCGGTCGCCCCGTTGAGGGACGGCGTCCAGTCGGCGACCGTCGCGACCGGTTCCGCGGGGGTCTGCGCGGCGGCGCGACGGCGGCGGTAGCGGGGCGGGACGAAGGAATTGGCCCAGCGGGGGGCGCGGGGCGTGAAGCGGGGCAGCAGCAGGAGGAAGAGACCCACGCCGCTGAGGGCGGCGATGCCCAGGACGATCCACATGGACGCCGCGTTCACCGTGTAGGCGAGGGCGCCGAAGGCGATGACCGCGGACCAGAAGTACATGATCAGCACGGCCCGGCTGTGGGAGTGGCCGATCTCCAGCAGCCGGTGGTGCAGATGGCCCCGGTCGGCGGCGAACGGCGACTGACCGCGCCAGGTGCGGCGCACGATGGCGAGGATCAGGTCGGCCGCCGGGATCGCGATGATGGTCAGCGGCATCAGCAGCGGGATGTAGACCGGCACCATCTGGAACACGGTGTCGCGCTCCGAGCCGAACAGCTGCATGGCGTCCGGGTCGACCTGTCCGGTGACCGAGATCGCGCCCGCGGCCAGCACCAGACCGATCAGCATCGAGCCGGAGTCGCCCATGAAGATCCGCGCCGGATGCATGTTGTGCGGCAGGAAGCCCAGGCACATGCCCATCAGGACGGCCGCGAAGAGGGTGGCGGGGGCCGCGGCCTCGATGCCGTAGCTGTACCAGAGGCGGTAGGCGTACATGAAGAACGCCGCCGAGGCGATGCACACCATGCCGGCCGCGAGACCGTCGAGACCGTCGACGAAGTTCACCGCGTTGATCGTGATGACGACCAGGGCGACCGTCAGCAGGGTGCCCTGCCACTGGGTCAGCGCGACGATGCCGACGCCCGGCACGGGCAGCCACAGGATCGTCAGACCCTGCATGACCATCACGCCCGCGGCGATCATCTGCCCGCCGAGCTTGATCAGCGCGTCGATCTCGAACTTGTCGTCCAGCACGCCGATCAGCCAGATCAGCGCGGCCCCGGACAGCAGCGCGCGCGGTTCGTTGGAGTCGGCGAAGACCTCGCTGAGGTTGGTCAGGTGGTCGGCGACCAGCAGACCGGCGCACAGGCCGAAGAACATCGCGATGCCGCCGAGGCGGGGCGTCGGTTCACGGTGGACGTCGCGCGCACGGATCTCCGGCATGGCTCCGGCCACGATCGCGAACTTCCGCACCGGCCCTGTCAGCAGGTACGTCACCGCGGCCGTGATGCAGAGCGTCAGGAGGTATTCACGCACGGGCTTCCCCACAGGTCTCGCTGGCCATCTCAGCCCCACACCCTAGCGATGCATGCATATGGTTGGGGACTTCCGGGTAGCGACGATGGTTGCACGTGATGCTGTGTGCAGGGGTGCGTCTACCCCACCTCAGCGCGGATACGGCGGAAATCTTCCGGCCAGGTCCCGTACTTCTTCACGCGTCCGCTTGCCGTCGCCGCCGTCCCTGAGCGCCCGTGCGAAGAGCCCGGCGAGGTGCGTCATCTCCGCCTCGCCCATGCCCTGCGTGGTCAGCGCGGCCGTGCCGAGCCGCAGGCCACGGGCGTCGCCGTGCGGCAGCGCACAGCAGTCCAGCACGATCCCGGCCGCGGCGAGCCGGCCACGGGCGGTGCGGCCGTCGACCCCGAGCGGGGCGGGATCGACGGCGAGGAGATGGGTGTCCGTGCCGCCGGTGACGACGCCGAGGCCCTCCCGCGCGAGCCCCTCGGCCAGGACCCGGGCGTTGGCGACCACCTGATGGGCGTACCCGGTGAATGCCGGTGTCGCCGCCTCCCCGAACGCGACCGCCTTCGCGGCGATGGAGTGCATCTGCGCCCCGCCCTGGGTGAAGGGGAACACCGCCCGGTCCACCCGCTCGGCCAGCTCGCTCCCGCACAGCAGCATCCCGCCGCGCGGCCCCCGCAGCACCTTGTGCGTGGTGGCGCAGACGATGTCCGCGTACGGCACCGGATTGGGCGCCGCTCCCCCGGCCACCAGCCCGATCGGGTGGGCGGCGTCGGCGATCAGGAAGGCCCCGACCTCGTCGGCGACCTCGCGGAAGAACGCGTAGTCGAGATGGCGGGGGTAGGAGATCGAGCCGCACACGATGGCCTTGGGGCGGCGCGTACGGGCGAGGGTGCGCACCTGTTCGCGGTCGATGAGGCCCGACTCGGCCTCGACGCCGTAGCCGACGAAGTCGAACCAGCGGCCGGAGAAGTTCGCCGGCGACCCGTGGGTGAGGTGGCCGCCGAAGTGCAGGCCCATCGCCAGCACGGTGTCACCGGGACGCAGCAGGGCCGCGTAGGCGGCCAGGACGGCCGAGGAGCCCGAGTGGGCCTGGACGTTGGCGTGTTCGGCGCCGAACAGTGCCTTGGCCCGCTCCACGGCGAGCCGCTCGGCGACGTCGACCATCTCGCAGCCGCCGTGGTAGCGGGTGCTGGGGTAGCCCTCCGCGTACTTGTTGGCCAGTGGCGACCCGAGGGCCGCGAGCACCGCGGTCGAGGTGAAGTTCTCGGCGGCGACGAGTTGGAGCGTCGTCGACTGCCGATCGAGCTCGCCGAGGAGGATGTCGGCCAGTTCGGGGTCCTGCCGTCGCAGGACATCGGCCTCTAGAACAGGGGTGACCGACATGGTGGGCTCCGGGCGTCGACGGTGACGTACGACCAATGTAGGCCCGTGTGTCCGGGGACGCCCGGTGTCGTCCCGTACTTACGCCCGGGCGGGCACCCCCGTCAGCGCGGTCACCACCGGATCCAGCGCCTGGTGTATCTCGTCGCCCACCGAACGGAAGAACGGCAGCGGGGCGCCGTACGGGTCGTGGACCTCGTCCGCGTCGGCCGTCGGGGCGAGGAGCCACCCGCGTAGAGCGGCGGCGGCACGCACCAGCGCACGGGCCCGGACGACCATGCCCTCCTCCAGCGGCGGCAGGGTGGCCGGGTCTATCGCCCGGACGAGGCGGGTGAACTCCTTCAGGGTGAAGGTGCGCAGGCCCGCCGAGTGGCCCATCGAGATGACCTGGGCCCGGTGGTCGCGGGTGGCGGTCAGCACGAGGTCGGCCATGATCACGTGCTCGTCCAGCAGTTCCCGCCCGGTGAAGCCGGAGGCGTCCGCGCCGAAGTCGGCGAGGACGGCCTCCGCGTTGGCCTCCATGGGCGCGCCCTCGTGTCCCCAGGTCCCGGCGCTCTCGACGATCAGTCCGCCGCCCAGCGGGTCCCCGAGCCGGTCCGCCAGGGCATGGCGGGTCAGCCGCTCGGTGATCGGCGAGCGGCACACGTTGCCGGTGCTGACGTGGAGGATGCGGAAGGTGTCACGCGGCAGACCCGTGAAGGTCCGCGTCTCTTCCCCGTCCCATATGCCACGCCCCGCGTCAGGGGCCGTCAATTCGCCACCTCGAGGTCGGGTACGACCTTGCGCAGCTCCTCCGCCGACAGGGCGCCCGCACGCAGCAGCACCGGCACCTTGCCCGTGACGTCGACGATGGACGACGGCACGTTCCCGGGGGTGGGGCCGCCGTCGAGGTAGACGGAGACGGAGTCGCCCAGCATCGCCTCGGCGGCGTCGCAGTTTTCCGGCGCCGGGTGGCCGGTCAGGTTCGCCGAGGAGACGGCCATGGGGCCGACCTCGGTGAGCAGTTCGATGGCGACGGGGTGCAGCGGCATCCGGACGGCGACCGTGCCGCGGGTGTCGCCGAGGTCCCACTGGAGCGACGGCTGGTGCTTGGCGACGAGGGTGAGCGCGCCCGGCCAGAAGGCGTCGACGAGTTCCCAGGCCATCTCGGAGAAGTCGGTGACGAGGCCGTGCAGGGTGTTCGGGGAGCCGATGAGGACGGGGGTGGGCATGTTGCGGCCCCGGCCCTTGGCCTCCAGCAGGTCGGCGACGGCCTCCGAGGTGAAGGCGTCGGCGCCGATGCCGTAGACGGTGTCCGTGGGCAGCACCACGAGCTCGCCCCGGCGGACGGCGGACGCGGCCTCGCGCAGACCGGTGGCGCGGTCGGTCGCGTCGTTGGTGTCGTATCGCCGTGCCATCTAGCGGGCCTCCTCGTACACGTACTGCTGGGGGGTGGTGGGGGGCGTGCTCATCAGGGCAGCGCCTTGCGTGCGGTCGCGAACCGCGGCCGGTTGTTGAGGTCCGGGTGGTCGGCAGCGTCGGCCCAGCCCCGTTCCTCGGTGAAGATCCACGGCACCTGGCCGCCCTGGGTGTCGGCGTGCTCGACGACGACGACACCGCCGGGGCGCAGCAGCCGGTGCGCGGTGCGTTCGAGGCCGCGGATCAGATCCAGGCCGTCCTCCCCTGAGAACAGGGCGAGTTCGGGATCGTAGTCGCGGGCCTCCGGTGCCACGTACTCCCACTCCGTGAGCGGGATGTACGGCGGATTGGAGATGACCAGATCGACCTGGCCGTCGAGGTCGCGGAAGGCGTCGAGGGCGTTGCCCTGGCGCAGGTCGACCCGGGAGCCCGCCACGTTCTTGCGGGTCCACACGAGGGCGTCCTCGGACAGCTCCACGGCGTGCACACGGGAGCGCGGCACCTCCTGGGCGAGGGCGAGCGCGATGGCGCCGGAACCGGTGCACAGGTCGACGATGCAGGGCTCGACGACGTCCATCGCGCGGACGGCGTCTATGGCCCACCCGACGACGGACTCGGTCTCCGGGCGGGGCACGAACACTCCTGGCCCCACCTGCAGTTCGAGGTAGCGGAAGTAGGCGCGTCCGGTGATGTGCTGGAGCGGCTCACGCTGCTCGCGCCGGGCGATGACCTCCCAGTACCGGGCGTCGAAGTCGGAGTCCTTGACGGTGTGCAGCTCGCCCCGCTTCACGCCGTGCACGAACGCGGCGAGTTCCTCCGCGTCGTTGCGCGGCGAGGGCACGCCGGCGTCGGCCAGGCGCTGGGTGGCCTGGGCCACTTCCGCGAGCAGCACGCCGCGGGGGTTTGGGGGTCGCCCCCCAAGATGATGCTGCACGCAAGTCCTCCGGTCGTGCTCGTCGTACTCGTACGGGCCTACGCGGCTGCCAGCTTCGCTGCCGAGTCCGCGTCGACGCATGCCTGGATCACCGCGTCGAGGTCGCCGTCCAGGACCTGGTCCAGGTTGTACGCCTTGAAGCCGACGCGGTGGTCCGAGATGCGGTTCTCCGGGAAGTTGTACGTACGGATCTTCTCGGAGCGGTCGACGGTGCGGACCTGGCTGCGGCGGGCGTCGGCGGCCTCCTTCTCCGCCTCCTCCTGCGCCGCGGCGAGCAGCCTGGAGCGCAGGATACGCATCGCCTGCTCCTTGTTCTGCAGCTGGCTCTTCTCGTTCTGGCAGGAGGCGACGACTCCGGTGGGAATGTGCGTGATGCGCACGGCGGAGTCGGTGGTGTTGACGGACTGCCCGCCGGGCCCGGAGGACCGGTAGACGTCGATGCGGAGGTCGTTCGGATTGATCTCGACGTCGATCTCCTCGGCCTCCGGGGTCACGAGGACACCGGCGGCGGAGGTGTGGATGCGGCCCTGGGACTCGGTGGCGGGGACGCGCTGGACGCGGTGCACACCGCCCTCGTACTTCAGCCGGGCCCAGACGCCCTGGCCGGGCTCGGTGGCGCCCTGGCCGCCCTTGGTCTTCACGGCGACCTGGACGTCCTTGTAGCCGCCCAGCTCGGACTCGGTGGCGTCGATGATCTCGGTCTTCCAGCCGACGCGCTCGGCGTACCGCAGGTACATGCGCAGGAGGTCACCGGCGAACAGGGCGGACTCGTCGCCGCCGGCGCCGGCCTTGATCTCCAGGATGACGTCCTTGTCGTCGCTGGGGTCGCGCGGGACGAGCAGGAGGCGCAGCTTCTCCGTCAGCTCCTCGCGCTGCTTCTCCAGCTCCTTGACCTCGGCGGCGAAGTCCGGGTCGGCCGCGGCGAATTCGCGGGCCGTCTCGATGTCGTCACCGGTCTGCCTCCAGGAGCGGTACGTGCCGACGATCGGGGTCAGCTCCGCGTACCGCTTGTTCAGCTTGCGCGCGTTGGCCTGGTCGGCGTGGACCGACGGGTCGGCGAGCTTCTTCTCCAGATCGGCGTGTTCCCCGACCAGTTCCTGGACCGCCTCGAACATCTCCGGCTCCCTGTACGACGTGATAAGTGGGCTGCACCGCAAAGCGCCGGTCCCGGAAGCCCCCGACGGGGGCACCGAGGACCGGCGCTGTGGGCTCGCTACTTCTTGGCAGCGGCAGCCTTGCCGAAGCGGGCCTCGAAGCGGGCCACGCGGCCACCGGTGTCGAGGATCTTCTGCTTGCCCGTGTAGAACGGGTGGCACTCGGAGCAGACCTCGGCACGGATGGTGCCGCTCTCGATCGTGCTACGGGTGGTGAACGACGCGCCACAGGTGCAGCTGACCTGCGTCTCGACGTACTGGGGGTGGATGTCGCGCTTCAAGGTGTCTCCTAGTTTCGGGAGGGCGCCGGGTCGCTGCCGCGGGATGCGAGAGCGTGAACCGGAGCCGACGTACCAGTCTGCCAGGACTGGCCGCATCTCCCAAAACCAGGGGGTGCGGACATGTATTCCCGGGGGCGCCCGCGGGGGGAGTCTCGTGATCGCCGTGGGCGGCTGCGGGGCCGTCGTGGCTGGTCGCGCGGTTCCCCGCGCCCCTTCAGTTCCCGGCGGTGACGACGTCCCCGGCCGTTCCCGTCGCCGTGCCCTTCGTCGCCGACTTCGGGATGGGCTTGTCGGCCCTGAGGGCGGCCCACACCCGCTTCGACTTCGCCTCGTCGACCAGGACGCGGTTGGGGTCGGCGGGGTCGTACTGGACCGGCATGGTGACCATGGTCATGTTCTTGGCGCCGATGCCCTTGAGGCCGCCCGCGAAGGAGGCCAGGTCCTTGACGTCGTCGAGGTCGGAGTCGGTGGTGACGGCGTCCGTGGCGGTGTCGGCGAGGTCGTAGAGCTTCTTCGGGTTACTGAAGATGCCGACCTCCTTGACCTGCTCCAGGAGCGCCTTGATGAACGCCTGCTGGAGCTGGATGCGGCCGAGGTCGGAGCCGTCGCCGACGCCGTGCCGGGTGCGGACCAGTCCGAGGGCCTGCTTGCCGGTGAGGGTGTGCTCGCCGGCCTTGAGGTTCAGATGGCTGTCGGGGTCCTTGATGTCCTTGGTCGTGGTGATGTCGACCCCGCCGAGGACGTTGATGAGCTTCTCGAAGCCCGCGAAGTCGACCTCGATGTAGTGGTCCATGCGGATGCCGGTCATGGACTCGACGGTCTTCACCGCGCACGCGGCGCCACCGGTGGAGTACGCCGAGTTGAACATCGCCGACCGCGCCGCCGGGTACGTCTTGCCGTGCGTGTCGGTGCACGCGGGCCGCTCCACCAGGGTGTCCCTGGGTATGGAGACCACGCTGGCCTTCTTGTGGCCCTCGTAGACGTGCACGATCATCGCGGTGTCGGAGCGGGCGCTGCCGTCGTCGACGCCGCCGCCCAGCTTCTTGTTGCTGCCGGAGCGGGTGTCGGAGCCGAGGACGAGGATGTCCTGCGAGCCGTTGTCGATGTCGAGGGGCCGGTCGGTGCCGAGGGCCTGGTTGATGTCGACGCTCTTGAGGTTGCCGTTGAGCTTGAAGTACAGGTAGCCGACTCCGGTGCCGCCCAGCACCAGGACCCCGGCGGCGGTCCAGAGGACGGCGAGCGCCGCCCTGCTGTGCCCCTCGCGTGGCTTGCGGCGGCTGCCCTTGGGCGCGCGGTGACGGCCGGCGGTGCCGGACGTGCCCTGTGTGGCGGGATCCAGTGTGCTCTCGGCGGACATGTGCTCCTCGGTCCTCTTTCCCGGTCGGTTACCCCCTGCGCTCAGGCCCAGGCCTGCTTGGGCCGGATGTGGCCGTACCGCTCATGGTCACTCCGATCGGTCAGACGGAGTAATTCGGGAAAGGGTTGCACAACGAACGGTGCCCATCGCGCAAAGAGCGATGGGCACCGGGTGTTCCGGATGAGCTCGGTGGGACCGGGCTCACCTGGTGTTTCAGCCGAGCAGGTCGTACTGGGCGTAGCTGGTTCCGACCGAGATCCGTGTGCTGAAGATCTCGCTCGTGGCCTTCGAGGTGCCCTTGTAGAGGTACAGCGTGCCGCCGCTGGTGCGGGCCAGCAGGTCCGCGCGGCCGTCGCCGCTCACGTCACCGGGAGTGATGAGTGTGTTGTAGGAGCTCCAGTCGGAGCGGACCTTGATCTTGGTGGCGAAGGCGCCCGTGCCGGACTTGCCGGTGCCCTTGAACAGGTAGATGTTCGAGCCGGTCTTGGTGCGCGCGATCAGGTCGGCCTTGCCGTCACCGGTGAAGTCGCCGTGACCGAGGACCGCGTTGTACGAGTTCCAGCCCGTGCTCACCTGGACGCGGGTCCCGAAGGTGCCGTTGCCCTTGCCCGGGTAGATCCACAGGGCCCCCGCCGAGTCGACCGAGAGCAGGTCGGGCAGGGCGTCGCCGGTGACGTCGCCGGGGGTGATGATCCGGGTGCGGGTCGCCCAGTTGTCGAAGATCTGGGTGGTCGTCCAGGTGCTCGACGACGCCGTGCGCCGCCGCCAGAAGACGTCACCGTCGGAGGCGCGGCGCAGGACGTAGTCCTGGTAGCCGTCCCGGTTCAGGTCAGTCTGCTGGACGAGGTTGTAGCCCTGCCAGCTGCCCTCTGCGGTCAGCGCCTTGCGGTCGGCGAGCGCGGAGCCCGTGGAGGCGCGGACGTAGCCCGAGCCGGTCTCCTTGTTGCGCAGGAAGACGTCGGCCTTGCCGTCCCGGCTGATGTCGGTGTCGTCGACGCGCGGGTAGGCGGCGCCGACGTACTTGCTGACCTTCGCGAAGACCGGGTAGGCGCCCTTCTCCACGCAGTCCACGACGCCCCACGAGACGACGCCGATGACCTTGCCGCCCACGACGAGCGGGCCGCCGGAGTCGCCGTTGCAGCTGGCGGTAGTGGTGGCGTCGGTGCCGCCGGCGGGCTTGCCCGCGCAGAACATGTTGCCCTTGACGAAATAGCTGCCCCAGGTGTTCCCGCAGGTCGTGTCACCGACCACGGGCAGCGTCGCCGTCTTCAGCTTCTCCGAGATGTCGTCGCTGGTGGAGCTGGTACGGCCCCAGCCGTAGACCTTCGCGCTGGTGCCCGCCGCGTACGAGGACGTGTCGGTCGACGTCGTCATCCTGATCGGCGTGGCGGTGACCGGCTTGGCCAGCGTAAGCACGGCGACGTCGTTGTTGATCGTGTCCTCGTTGTACGAGGAGTGGTTCCACTGGCGGGACACCTTGGTGGCCTCGCCACCGTGGTAGTCCATGCCCACCAGCTTGCCGTCGCTGTCGTAGACGGCCGTGGGCAGCTGGTCGGTACCGGTGACGACGGAGCCGTAGGAGGCCCAGTCGTACTGGCTCTTGTCGACGCAGTGCGCGGCAGTGAGGATCTTCGTCGGCGAGACGACCGAGCCGCCGCAGAAGAAGCCGAAGCCCGTGGTCTCGTCGTAGTACCAGAGCTGCGCCATCCAGGGCGCCGCGCCGATGGTGGTCTCGGAACCACCGATGATCTTGGCGTCCGGCTTCAGGCCGCCCGCGTCGGTGCTCGATGACGACTCGTTCGTCGATGTCGACGTCGACGGCTTCGCCGCCGTCTCACCGACGGTGTCGTCCGCGGCCATCGCGTTGGCGATCCGCACGTCCAGCTCGTCGCTCCCCGACGAGCCGGCTCCGTTGGCCGCACCGGCCGACGACAGCAGCAACGCCCCGGCTATCGCGGTGGCGACAGCTCCGGACATAGGTATGGCCACTCAAGTCCCCCCTGAGAACACAGGAATCAAAACAAGCCAGAAGAAGTCCCGTGATCGTACACGTGTCCCATACAAAGACCGGGGCCACCCTCACGAAGGAGGGTGGCCCCGGTTCTGCGCTGTCGCGGACCAGTCGTGAACTACCGGTCGGGCTAGTCGCCGTTGCCCGGCGTCGGCGTCGTCTTCTGAATCTGCATCAGGAACTCGACGTTCGACTTGGTCTGCTTCATCTTGTCCAGCAGCAGCTCGATGGCCTGCTGCTGGTCCAGCGCGTGCAGCACCCGGCGCAGCTTCCAGACGACCGCCAGCTCCTCGTTGCCGAGCAGGATCTCTTCCTTGCGGGTACCGGACGCGTCCACGTCCACCGCGGGGAAGATGCGCTTGTCGGCGAGCTTCCGGTCGAGCTTGAGCTCCATGTTGCCGGTGCCCTTGAACTCCTCGAAGATCACCTCGTCCATGCGGGACCCGGTGTCCACCAGGGCGGTGGCGAGGATGGTCAGCGAGCCGCCGTCCTCGATGTTGCGGGCCGCACCGAAGAAGCGCTTCGGCGGGTACAGGGCGGTCGAGTCGACACCACCGGACAGGATGCGGCCGGAGGCCGGCGCGGCCAGGTTGTACGCACGGCCCAGACGCGTGATCGAGTCGAGCAGCACGACGACGTCGTGGCCCAGCTCCACCAGGCGCTTGGCGCGCTCGATGGCGAGCTCGGCGACCGTGGTGTGGTCCTCGGCGGGACGGTCGAAGGTCGAGGAGATGACCTCGCCCTTGACCGACCGCTGCATGTCGGTGACCTCTTCCGGACGCTCGTCGACGAGGACGACCATCAGGTGGCACTCGGGGTTGTTGTGCGTGATCGCGTTGGCGATCGCCTGCATGATCATGGTCTTGCCGGTCTTCGGCGGGGCCACGATCAGACCGCGCTGGCCCTTACCGATCGGCGACACGAGGTCGATGATGCGGGTGGTGAGCACGCCCGGGTCCGTCTCCAGGCGGAGGCGGTCCTGCGGGTAGAGCGGGGTCAGCTTGTTGAACTCCGGGCGGCCGCGGCCGTGTTCGGGCGCCATGCCGTTGACGGAGTCCAGGCGGACCAGCGCGTTGAACTTCTCGCGGCGCTCGCCCTCCTTGGGCTGACGGACCGCACCGGTGACGTGGTCGCCCTTGCGCAGGCCGTTCTTGCGGACCTGGGCGAGGGAGACGTACACGTCGTTCGGGCCCGGCAGGTAGCCGGAGGTGCGGATGAACGCGTAGTTGTCGAGGATGTCCAGGATGCCCGCGACGGGGATCAGGACGTCGTCCTCGGCGAGCTGCGGCTCGGCCGCGCCCATGTCGTCACGGCCGCGACGGCCACGACGGTCGCGGTAACGGCCGCGACGGCCACGGCGTCCGCCCTCGAAGTCGTCGTCGTCCTGCGGGCCGTTGTCGCGCTGGCGCTCCTGGCGGCCACCGCTCTGCTGCTGGCCCTGCTGCTGGCCGCGGTCGCGCTGCTGCTGACCGCCGCCCTGCTGCTCGTCGCCCTTGCCCCGGCGGTCCCCGCGGTCACGGTCGCGGCCACGCTCACGCCGGTCACGGCGGCCCTGGCGGCCGTCGGCGTCGGCGGCGTCGCCCTTGGCCTCGGCCTGCGGCTGGGCCGGCGTCTCGGCCTTGGGCTCGGCCTTCGCCTCGGCGGTGACCGTCTCGGGGCTGCCCGCGTCGGCGGTGGCCCGGCGACGGCGGCGCTCGGTGGGCGCCTCGTCCCCGCCGGCCGGCTGGCCGGGGATCTCGATCTGCTGCTGGGCGACGGCCTTCTCGGTCTTGTCGACCTTCTCGGCGGGCGCCTCGGCCTTCTTGGCGGCGGCCTTCTCGGCCGGGGCGGCGTCCTCGCCCGTGCGTGCCTTCGAGGTGGTCCGGCGCTTGGGCTTGGCCTCGGTGGCGGCCTCGGCCTTGGGAGCCGCGGCACCCCCTCCCGCCTGCGCCTCCTTGATGACCTCGATCAGCTGGCTCTTGCGCATCCGCGCGGTGCCCCTGATGCCGAGGCCGGATGCGACCTGCTGCAGCTCGGCCAGCACCATGCCCTCGAGGCCGGTGCCGCGGCGCCGCCTGGAGCCGGCACCGCTGGCAGGCGCGGCGTCCGTGGCGGGCGCGGCAGCGGTCTCCTCGACACGTGCGCCCATCAGATCGGTGGTGTCGCTCACGAAGGGTCCTTCCCTGGAGCGGACGTCGGCCTTCTGGCTCGGCGACCGGTTGTGCTGTCCGGCTTCGGCCCTGTTCGGGTGGACCGTGCCGGGGCGGTGGTCCGCCAAAGCGGCGGAGGAAAATTTGCTGGTGATTCGGCGCTTACGGGGCCGTGGCACTCGGTGTCTGTGTCACGCGGCTCGGTCACGCCGGTTCCGGAGCCTGCTCGGCAGACCGCTCAGTGCCTGCGTACGGCGTACAGCTTGACGTACGAAGCACAGTGCGGCTTGGGAGACTCCCGGAAGAATGGTTGTCCCGGACGGGGACGATAAGCACCATGCCATGGCTGAGGCAGGTGCAGACTTGAGATTAACACTACCGGATCCAACAAACATTCCCCCTCTCGAAATCCGGCAACCGTACGCCCCTATGCGTCGCCGCTGTCGGCGACGTTCTCGGCGACGGTGGTGGTGAGCGGCAGGACGCACGCCCCTCGGGCGTCGAGATCCAGCCGGTTGGCGGCCCATTCCGCGCCCGCGAGATGGGCCACCTTGTCGGCGCTGGCCTCGTCGGCCAGGGCCAGGACCGTGGGTCCGGCGCCGGAGATGACCGCCGGGACGCCGTCGGCCCGAAGTCGCTCGACCAGGGCCGCGCTCTCCGGCATGGCGGGCGCCCGGTACTCCTGGTGCAGCCGGTCCTCGGTGGCGGGCAGCAGCAGCTCGGGACGCCTGGTCAGGGCCTCGACGAGCAGGGCGGCACGGCCGGCGTTGGTGGCGGCGTCGACGTGCGGGACGGCGCGCGGGAGCAGTCCGCGCGCGGTCTCCGTGAGCACGGGCTTTCCGGGGACGAAAACCACCGGAACGATGGAATCGGCGGGATCCATCCTGATGGCCCGCGCGGAGCCGCCCTCCATCCAGGAGAGCGTGAAGCCGCCGAGGAGGCAGGCCGCGACGTTGTCGGGGTGTCCCTCGATCTCGGTGGCGAGTTCGAGCAGGGCGGCGTCGTCGAGCCGGTTCTCCCCGCCTATGGTCACGGCGCGGGCGGCGACGATGCCGGCGCAGATGGCGGCGGAGGAGGAGCCGAGGCCGCGGCCGTGCGGAATGCGGTTCGCGCAGACGATCTCCAGGCCCCGCGGCTGGCCCCCCAGCAGGTCGAAGGCGGTGCGCAGGGAGCGGACGAGCAGATGCCGCTCGTCGCGCGGAAGGGTTTCGCTGCCCTCCCCCGCGATGTCGACGTGCAGGCCGGAGTCGGCCACCCGGACGACCACGTCGTCGTAGAGCCCCAGCGACAGACCGAGGGCGTCGAAGCCCGGGCCGAGGTTGGCGCTGGTGGCGGGGACGCGCACCCGTACGGCGGCGGCGCGGAACGCTGGACCGGCCATCGCTCGATGACTCTCCTTGAGCTGCGTGATTGACGATTGTCGAATGACATTCGATGACGTACGCGGGAACCCGGCGGCCGTCGGCGGACGGCGCGGCGCCGCACCCTTGCGGGGCATATGCAGCGGGCGGGTTCGGTACAGCCTATCGAAGGTGGGTTCTGTGGCGACATAGGGCGCACAGGAGGCGCACGATGCGTGTCGTAAGCCCCCTGTGCACCCCCTGTCGGGTCCTGTCAGGGTTATCCCCCGGGGAAACGGCGTCTACGCGCGGCTCACTGGCCGTTTCGCACCGTTGCCCGGACGGCTAGTGCTGTGAGGGGAAAGGTTTGCCGGAGAGCTCGCGGCGTCCGGTGCTGGGGGCACCTCCCACGCCGTTCAGGCAGTGGGGGAGCCTCGCGAGGCGGAGCATGACCCGCGTACTGGATGTACTCGGGTCATGCGACAACGCCGCGAGGTGCCGTGCCGGGCGTCGCGAGCCGGTGAACCTTTCCGGTCACAGCACTAGGCGAGGCCGAGGCGCTCGGCCGCCGTGGCCGCGTCGACGGGGACGGTGACGGGCTGCGGGGCGCCCGCGACGGCCCAGTCGGGGTCCTTCAGGCCGTTGCCGGTGACCGTGCAGACGATGGTCTGGCCGGGGTCGACCTTGCCGTTCTCGGCGGCCTTGAGCAGACCGGCCACGGACGCGGCGGAGGCGGGCTCCACGAAGACGCCCTCCTGCGCGGCCAACAGCCGGTAGGCGCGCAGGATCTCACGGTCCGTCACCTCGTCGATGGCGCCACCGGACTCGTCCCGCGCGGCGAGGGCGTACTGCCAGGACGCGGGGTTGCCGATACGGATCGCGGTGGCGATGGTCGAGGGGTCCTTGACGACCTCGCCGCGCACGATCGGCGCGGAGCCGGAGGCCTGGAAGCCCCACATACGGGGCGTCCGCGCTGCGATGCCGTCGGCGGCGTACTCCTTATAGCCCTTCCAGTAGGCCGTGATGTTGCCCGCGTTGCCCACCGGCAGGACGTGGATGTCGGGGGCGTCGCCGAGCATGTCCACGATCTCGAAGGCGGCCGTCTTCTGACCCTCGATACGCACCGGGTTGACGGAATTCACCAGCGCCACGGGGTAGTTGTCGCTCAGTTCACGCGCGAGGGTGAGGCAGTCGTCGAAGTTGCCGTCGACCTGGAGGATCTTCGCGCCGTGCACCAGGGCCTGGCCCATCTTGCCGAGCGCGATCTTGCCCTGGGGCACCAGCACGGCGGAGACCATGCCCGCGCGGACGGCGTAGGCGGCCGCGGAGGCGGACGTGTTGCCCGTGGAGGCACAGATGACGGCCTTCGCGCCCTCCTCCTTCGCCCGGGTGATGGCCATCGTCATACCGCGGTC
This sequence comes from Streptomyces ossamyceticus, assembly GCF_001418475.1. Classification (GTDB taxonomy): domain Bacteria; phylum Actinomycetota; class Actinomycetes; order Streptomycetales; family Streptomycetaceae; genus Streptomyces; species Streptomyces ossamyceticus. The sequence goes on from NZ_LIQX01000104.1 coordinate 28,683, forward strand.
CTTGAAGGACCCGGTGGGGTTGGCTCCCTCCACCTTGAGGTGGACCTCGCAGCCCGTGCGCTCGGAGAGCACCTGCGCGGGGACGAGGGGCGTGCCGCCCTCGCGGAGCGTCACGACCGGCGTGCTGTCGGAGACGGGCAGCCGGTCCCGGTACTCCTCGATGATTCCGCGCCACTGGTGGGTCATTGCTGGTTACTCTCCTTCAACCCGCATGATGCTGGCGACACCCCGCACGGTGTCGAGGTTGCGCAGCGCCTCGACGGTCCCGTTGAGGGAGGCGTCGGACGCGCGGTGGGTGACGACGACGAGAGAGGCCTCGCCGTTGTTGCCCTGCTGGCGAACGGTATCGATCGACACCCCGTGCTCGGCGAACACGGTCGCCACCTGGGCGAGAACACCTGGTTTGTCCGCCACATCGAGGCTGATGTGGTAGCGCGTGACGACCTCGCCCATGGGCGAGACCCGCAGGGCGGCGTACGCGGACTCGCCGGGGCCGATGGCACCCGCGAGCCGGTTGCGACAGACCGCCACGAGGTCGCCGAGGACGGCGGAGGCCGTGGGCGAGCCGCCTGCTCCGGGGCCGTAGAACATCAGCTGGCCCGCGGCGTCCGACTCCACGAACACGGCGTTGTACGCGCCGCGTACGGAGGCCAGCGGGTGGGTCAGCGGGATCATCGCGGGGTGCACGCGCGCCGTGACGGAGCCACCGTCCACGGCCCGCTCGCAGATGGCGAGCAGTTTGATGGTGCAGCCCATGTTCTTGGCGGAGGCGAAGTCGGCGGCGGTGACCTCGGTCATGCCCTCGCGGTAGACGTCGTCGAGCCGTACCCGCGAGTGGAAGGCGATCCCGGCGAGGATCGCGGCCTTGGCGGCGGCGTCGAAACCCTCGACGTCGGCGGTCGGGTCGGCCTCGGCATAGCCGAGCGCGGTGGCCTCGTCCAGGGCCTCCTGATAACCGGCGCCCGTGGAATCCATCTTGTCGAGGATGAAATTGGTGGTGCCGTTGACGATGCCCATCACCCGGTTGATCTTGTCCCCGGCGAGCGACTCGCGCAGCGGGCGGATCAGCGGAATGGCGCCGGCGACGGCGGCCTCGTAGTACAGGTCCTTGCCCGCCTCCTCGGCGACCGCGTGCAGAGCGGCGCCGTCCTGGGCGAGGAGCGCCTTGTTGGCGGAGACCACGGAGGCGCCGTGCTCGATCGCGGTGGTGATGAGGGAACGGGCGGGCTCGATACCGCCGATGACCTCGACGACGACGTCGATGTCCCCGCGTTTGACGAGGGCGGTGGCGTCGGTGGTGACGAGGGCTGGGTCGATGCCCTCACGGACCTTGGAGGGCCGACGGACGGCCACACCCGCGAGTTCGACGGGGGCCCCGATCCGGGCGGCGAGGTCGTCGGCGTGCGTCGTCATGATGCGCGCCACCTCTGAGCCGACAACCCCACAGCCCAGCAGCGCCACCTTCAGTGGACGCGTACGCATCATCCGACCTCGTTTCCTCATACCGAATACGGTGGAACCAGTCTCACTCACCGGACGGGAGTTTCTATCCCTCGTCCGGATCGTGAGACATCTATTTCATTTTCGCGGGGCCGTAGGACGGAAGATCTTTCGGCCCAGCAATTTCCCGGCATTCATTATCCGCCCCGCCGCGCACACGACCGGACTCGCGTCACCCGACGTCGAGGCGGAGCAGCCTCTCCTCCGTCACCCGACGTCGAGGCGGAGCAGATCCTCCTCCGTCTCCCGCCGGACGATCACCTGGGCGTCCCCGTCCTTGACCGCGACGACGGGCGGGCGCAGTACGTGGTTGTAGTTGCTCGCCATGGAACGGCAGTACGCGCCGGTCGCGGGCACGGCGATCAGGTCACCCGGTGCCAGGTCGGCCGGCAGGAACGCGTCCTTCACCACGATGTCACCGCTCTCGCAGTGCTTGCCGACCACCCGCGCGAGCATCGGCTCGGCGTCGGACGTGCGGGACACCAGCGCGACGCTGTACTCGGCGTCGTACAGGGCGGTCCGGATGTTGTCCGACATGCCGCCGTCCACCGAGACGTAGGTGCGCAGCCCGTCCAGCGGCTTGATGGTGCCGACCTCGTAGAGCGTGAACGCGGTCGGCCCGACGATGGCCCGCCCCGGCTCGACGGAGATCCGCGGCGTACGCAGCCGGGCGCCCTCGCACTCCCGCGTGACGATCTCGGTGAGCGCCTTGGCGATCTCGTGCGGCTCACGGGGGTCGTCGGCACTGGTGTAGGCGATGCCGAGACCGCCGCCCAGGTCGATCTCGGGCAGCTCGACGCCGTGCTCGTCACGGATGTCCTTGAGCAGCCCGACGACGCGGTGGGCGGCGACCTCGAAGCCGGAGGTGTCGAAGATCTGGGACCCGATGTGCGAGTGGATCCCGATGAGCTCCAGCCCGTCCAGCTTGAGCGCCCGCCGTACGGCCTCGGCGGCCTGCCCCCCGGCGAGCGGGATGCCGAACTTCTGGTCCTCGTGCGCGGTGGCGATGAACTCATGGGTGTGCGCCTCGACGCCGACGGTCACCCGGATCTGCACGCGCTGACGCTTGCCGAGCTCCTGGGCGATGTGCGCGACCCGCACGATCTCCTGGAAGGAGTCGAGGACGATGCGGCCGACGCCGGCCTCGACCGCCCGGTGGATCTCCTCCGTGGACTTGTTGTTGCCGTGGAAGGCGATGCGGTCGGCGGGCATACCGGCGGACAGGGCGGTGGCGAGCTCGCCGCCGGAGCAGACATCGAGGTTGAGCCCCTCCTCATGCAGCCAGCGCACCACCGCGCGCGACAGGAACGCCTTGCCGGCGTAGAACACGTCGGCGTCCTGCCCGAACGCGGTGCGCCAGGCGCGGGCGCGGGCGCGGAAGTCGGCCTCGTCGAGGAAGTAGGCGGGCGTGCCGAACTCCTCGGCGAGCGCCTTCACGTCGACCCCGCCGACGCGGACGACTCCGTCGGCCCCGCGGTCGACGGTCTGCGCCCACACCTTCGGGTCAAGCGTGTTCAGATCGGCGGGCGGGGCACTGTAATGCCCCTCCGGCAGCACATCGGCGTGACGGGGCCCGGCGGGGTGTGCGGAACGGCTCATGACTGGTCTGACTCTCTCTACCTATCGGGACTCTGTGCTCGCGGGGCCTGGGGCTCGGGCTTCGGGCTTGGGCTCGGCGGGTGGCCTTTGGGCTTGGCTTCGGGCTTGGGCTTCGGGTCCGTGGCCTTTGGGCTTGGGCCGGGGGCCAGGGCTCGGGCTTCGGCTTGGGCCTTGGACCTTGGGGCTCGGGCCTGTGGGCCTTGACCTTGGGCTTGGGCTTGCGGCTGGCTTTGGGGCCGGTGGGCCGGGGCTGAGCCGGAGGCTTGGGCTTTTGGCCTGGGCCTTCGATCTGGGCCTTCGGTCTGGGCTTCTGACCCGGGCCAGAGGCTTTGGGGCCGCTGAACCGGTGGGCTCGGGCCGAGGGCTTGGGGCCGGTGGGCTCGCTCAGAGGTATTCGGGTGCGTCGATGCCGAGCAGGGACAGGCCGCCGGCCAGCACCGTCCCGGCGGCTTCGGCAAGCGCCAGCCGGGCCCGGTGGGCGGCCGAGGGTTTCTCTTCGCCGCGCGGCAGCACCGTGTGCTGGAAGGTCAGCAGGGCGTCGGCGGTGACGACCAGGTGCCGGGCGAGGCGGTCAGGCGTTCGGTGGGTCGCGGCGCGAAGAAGGACGTGGGGGTACTCGGAGATCGCGGTCAGGAGGGGGG
>NZ_LIQX01000105.1 GCF_001418475.1 Streptomyces ossamyceticus
ACCCACACCCGCACCCGCCCACGAGCCGACAACCCCCACCCGGAAGGCGCACCTGGCGAACGATCAACGCCGCCCGACTCAGAAGCCGAACCACGCCCGACGCAGAAGCCGAACCACCGCAGCTCTCAGGCCGTCATGGTCCGCGACCACGCAGGCGTCGTCCCCGTCACCCGGCACACCGCCAGGTACAGAGGTATCGGCGGCGTATAGGGAATCGTCCCCTCCGGCCGGTGGATCAGCGCGGCCGAACCGTCGGAGACCAACGCTCCGGTGGTGTAGCGCGCCGGCTCCGGCCACTCCAGCGCATAGTCGGAGTCGGCCGGAACAAGCCACCACCAGTGCTCCCGGTCGGCGTAGACACAGCCGACGCGGGGCAGCCGGGGCAGCACAAGCGGGCCGATGTCCGCCGGGACGGCGACGGCGTCGCAGCCCATGGGCGTGGTCATGCCCTCGGGCAGCGGGATGGGGCGGGGCGTCGCCACGGGCCGCTGGGCGCGGCGCAGGCGGGTCAGGGTGTCGAGGCTCACCACGCGGGCCACTCTGCCCCCACCGAAGGCACTGGTGGGGCCGATCGACGCGCTCACACCCATTCGGCCCCCGTCCTGCCTCGTTCGGCCCCCGTCCTGCCCCGTTCGGGCATCGAACTGCCCCGATCGGGCATCGAACGGTCCTCGACCCGCGTCCCCGCGCGGTGGCAGGCGTCCGCCTCGCCGCCGCGGTCGTCGTTGGGCGGCTTCTTCGCGCCCCAGCCCAGGTCGGAGCGGGCCGCTGTGGCCACGTCCAGTACGCCTCGGGGGACGTCGGCCCAGACCAGCAGGCCCATGCCGACGGGCTGGGCGCCCCAGGAACGGCAGAGGGACTCGATGAGCAGCAGCCCCCGGCCGTGTTCCTCCTCGGGCCGCTGCGGCGAGGGATGCGGCTCGCCGGGAGCGCAGCCTTCGTCGCGTACCGCTATCCGCACCAGGTCGTCGCCGTCCTGCAGCTCGCAGACGATCTGGGCGCTCGCGGTGTGCACGATCGCGTTGGTCACCAGCTCGGACACGACCAGGGCCGCCGTGTCACAGGTGTCCTCGCACAGGGCCCAGCCGGTGAGCTGGGTACGTGTCACGCGCCGGGCCTGAGCCACGGCACCCGGGTGCGCGGCCAGCTCGAATCGAAACCGGCGGTCGGCGGTGGTATCGGGGCTCGCCCCGGCGGCCGGACCGGGACCGAGGCGGTCACCGGCGGCGTCTGTTCCTAACGGCGCAGGGGGCGGAATCACGCTTGCCACTATCGCCGCGCCATGAACACTTGGCAAGTGTCACTCTGAAAATTGCAGAGTGCCGTATGACTCTCTGAACGGTCATGGCACACTGCACGCAACAGCACGTGTAGCGGCGCCAGTTGGAAATCCCTCGCACAACGTTCACATGCACGCACAGTGTCCGTATGTATGCGGAAACGCATGTGAACTGCGGACTTCCGGATGGCGCCGCCGGGCTGTGGGGACCAGGTGTACGGGTTCGTGTCGGGCTTTTCACGTCGGATGGAGTTGCGAGATGAGCGAGCCGCGGTCCGCGCCGACGGTCGGCCAGGTGGTGCTCGGCCGGCGTCTGCTGGATCTGCGCGAGCGCGCTGGCATCCGGCGGGAGGACGCCGCGCGCATCCTGCATGTCGCGCCGGCCACGGTCCGCCGTATGGAGACCGCCGAGGTCGCCCTCAAGATCCCCTACCTCCAGCTCCTGCTGAAGGCGTACGGCGTCGGGGACGAGGAGGCGGAGATTTTCGTCCGCCTCGCGGAGGAGGCCAACAAACCCGGCTGGTGGCAGCGGTTCCACGACATCCTGCCCAACTGGTTCTCCATGTACGTCAGCCTGGAGGGCGCGGCCGGCCTCATCCGCAGCTACGACCCGCACTTCGTCCCCGGCCTGCTGCAGACCGAGGGCTACGCGCGCGCGGTGATGGTCTCGGGCGCCATCGGCCAGACCAGACCCGACGACATCGAACGGCATGTGGCCCTGCGCATGCAGCGGCAGGAACTGCTCACCCGTAAGGACGCCCCTCGGCTCTGGTTCGTCATGGACGAGACCGCCCTGCGCCGTCCCGTCGGCGGACCGGACGTCATGCGCGCCCAACTCGACCGACTGCTGGAGGTCACGGAGCTGTCCCATGTGACGGTGCAGGTCACCACCTTCGACACAGGACCCCATCCCGGCACGTACGGGCCGTTCGTCCTGTTCCGTTTCGCCATGCCCGAACTCCCGGACATGGTCTACAGCGAGTACCTGACCGGCGCCGTCTACCTGGACGACCGCTCCGAGGTGGCGACCCACCTCGAGGTCATGGACCGCATGGCGGCGCAGGCCGCCACGGCACAACGCACGAAGGAGATCCTCCGGGATCTCCGCAAGGAGCTCTGAAGACACCGAATGGATCGCATCAAGCCGCAGTCGCGCACGCACTCGCAGTCGCACATCCGCGTCTACAACGGAATGCCCGCACGGGAGCTGGGCAGCGAAGGCTGGCACAAGCCCTGGAGCGGCGGCAACGGCGGCAACTGCCTGGAGGCGATGAAGCTCGCCGACGGCCGGATCGCCGTACGGCAGTCCACCGACCCCGACGGGCCGGCCCTCATCTACACGCCCGACGAGATGGACGCCTTCATTCAGGGGGCCAAGGCGGGGGTGGCCGACTTCCTGCTCTCCTGACTTGTTGCGCACTCTCTGTTGTTCAGCCGATCCCCCTATGTTGGCCCTGAATTGATCATTGACTGCTGCAGAACCTTATGGAGTTCGTCATGAGCGGGAGGCCCCCCGTCGAGATCGACACGAGCAGACCCCATCCCGCGCGGATGTACGACTGGTACCTCGGCGGCAAGGACAACTACCCGGTGGACGAGGCGATGGGCCGGCAGATGCTGGCCCTCGACCCTCGAGTGCCGGTGATGGCACGCGTCAACCGTGCCTTCATGCACCGGTCCACGCGGTGGCTGGCCCAGAACGGCGTACGGCAGTTCCTCGACATCGGCACCGGTATCCCCACCGAGCCGAACCTCCACCAGGTCGCCCAGGAGGTCGCCCCCGACGCGAGGGTCGTCTACTGCGACAACGATCCCATTGTGCTGGCGCACGCGGCGGCCTTGCTGCGCGGGACCCCCGAGGGGCGGACCGAGTACCTCCAGGCCGACGTGCGGGACCCGGGCGCGGTGATGGAGGGCGCCAGGAAGGTGCTGGACTTCGACCGGCCCGTCGCGCTCTCCCTGATCGCGCTGCTGCACTTCGTCTCCGACGAGGACGGCGCGCACGACCTGGTCCGGCGGCTGACGGCCGAGCTGCCCTCCGGCAGCTATCTGGTCGTCACGCACGCGACCGCCGACTTCACCCCGGAGGAGTCGAAGGCGGCCACGGAGAAGCTCAAGGCCGCGGGCGTCACCCTCGCCCTGCGCTCCCGCGAGGAGTTCACCCGCTTCTTCGACGGCTTCGACCTGGTGGCCCCCGGCGTCGAGGTCCCGCACCAGTGGCACCCCGAGCTGGGCGAGCCCGTACCCGGCCAGGACGAGGGAGTCATCCCCGGGTACGGGGCGGTGGCGCGCAAGGTCTGAGACGGGCGCCCGAGATCTGAGACGGGTGCGCGAGGCGAGGCATGTGTAAGGGGCGGTCGC
>NZ_LIQX01000106.1 GCF_001418475.1 Streptomyces ossamyceticus
CGGTCACCGGGGGGTGAGCCGCCCCCGTGTGCCGCCCTCGCTCCGGCTCACCCCCCGGTGACCGCGTAGGTGAGGAGCAGGTGGTGGTCGTCCGGGGCCGGCGGGTGCTCCGGGTCCGGTGTCCAGCCGAGGCGGGCGTAGAAGGCCCGCGCCCGGTGGTTGTCGACGTGGACGGTGAGCGTGGCCCTGCGCCTGCCGTCAGCCCGCCACTCCTCCACGCAGGCCGCGTGCAGGGCCCGGCCGGTGCCGCGGCGCCACTGGTCGGGGTCCACATGGAGCTGCGCGAGGTACACCGTGTCGGCGGGGCCGTCCTCCGCCGTGCGGAAGGAGGCGATACCGGTGATCCGGCCACGCTCCACCGCGCAGAGCACTCGGCCGTCCGGTCGCTCGACGGCCCGCCGCCACCCGGCGACCCAGTCCGTGCCGTCGTCGGGCACGCCGTCCGGGTAGTACGTCGCGCGGGCGCGGGCGTGCAGCGCGACGACCTCATGCAGCTCGGCGGGGAGCACGGTCCTGATCACACGCGCCCCGGTCACTCGTTCCCCACGATCCTTGATCATGCGGAGGAGGACGAGCGCGACGTCGCGGCGGTTCCGGTCGGGGGTGACACCCCGGGTGCCACGGCCGGGGGTGACACCGGGCGCCTTGGCGCCCCCGCACCCGCCTCTCAGCTGCCGTTTCGCAGGTCCTCGGGCCAGTTCGGACGGAACTCGATGCCGTCGTACGTCACCACGCACCCCTCCCCCATCGGGGACTGCGTCATGAACCCGACCAGGGCGGCCCCGCTCTCCCGCTCCCCGGCGAGCGTGAACAGCCGGACGAACGTCCAGTGCTTGCCGTCGCGGGAGGCGTGGAAGGCGAACGCCCGGCCTGTGCGGCTGACCCGCAGCCACACCGAACTCCCCTCGACGGTGAAGGAGTTGGCGTCGTCGGAGTGCCCACGGGTGACCACCGTGCAGACGGTGGGGACGTCCGGCGAGTACTCCAGGCACAGCTTCGCCCAGGCCCGCTCCCCGACGTGCACATACAGCACGCCCGCGTCGAACCCGGCGGCGAAGCCGACGGTGACGCGGGCGATCAACTGGAAGTCCCCCTCAGGCGCCCCCAGCAGCCTGGGCGCGTCCGTGACGGGGTCGAGCCTCTCGTCCGTGGGCGGCACGAACCGGTCCTGCCGGGCGCCGGCCCACCCGGTGAGCACCCCGTCCTCATAGGACCAGTGCCCATCGGGCCCATACGTACGAAGAGGGAAAGGGAGTTCGGGAAGTTCGAGATCCATTGGGGGATTCTCGCAGCCCCCGGCCGGCACCCGCGCCCCCTTTTGGAGGCGCGGGAAAGGCGGCCTACCGCTCCAGCGCGCCGTTGAAGCGACGCGGCAGTCCCAGCGGGTTGTCGTCCCGCAGCTCCGGCGGCAGCAGCGCCTCCGGCGCCCCCTGGTACGCGACCGGCCGCAGCCACCGCTCGATGGCCGTGCCGCCCACCGAGGTGGACATCGACGTCGTCGCCGGGTAAGGCCCGCCGTGGTGCTGGGCCGCGGCGACGGCCACACCCGTCGGCCAGCCGTTGACCAGTACACGGCCGGCCAGCGGCGTCAGCTCCGCGAGCAGCTCCGGGCCGCGGCCCTCACCGGCGGCCTCCTCGCCGGACAGGTGCACCGTGGCGGTGAGGTTGCCCGGCAGCCGGGAGAGCACCGACTTGGCCTCGTCCTCGTCCTCGTAGCGCGCGACGACCGTGAGCGGCCCGAAGCACTCCTCCAGGAGCAGGTCGTGCTCGCCCTCGGACGCCAGCTTGCCGGCGGGGACGGTGAGGAAGCCGGGGCTGACGGTGTGCTCGCCGCCCGCGCCCGCCGTCACCGGCGACTCCACGTCCGGCAGCTCCGCGCGCTCGGCGACACCGGCGAGGAAGTTGTCGCGCATCCGGTGGTCGAGCAGGACACCCGCGTCGACGTCGCTGACCGCGTCGGTGAGCGACTTGACCAGCCGGTCACCGGCGTCGCCCGCCGGCGCCAGCACCAGGCCCGGCTTCACACAGAACTGGCCGACACCGAGAGTCATGGAGCCCGCGAGACCCGAGCCGATCGCCTCGGCGCGCTCGGCCGCCGCGGCCTCGGTGATGAGGACGGGGTTCAGGGAGCCCAGCTCGCCGTGGAACGGGATCGGCACCGGCCGCGCGGCCGCCGCGTCGAACAGGGCCCGGCCGCCGCGGACGGAGCCGGTGAAACCGGCGGCGGTCACCAGCGGGTGCTTGACCAGCTCGACACCCGCCTCGAAGCCGTGGACGAGGCCGAGGACGCCCTCGGGGATGCCGTGCTCGGCTGCGGCGCGGCGCAGCACGATCGCGACCAGCTCGGACAGCGCCGGGTGGTCGGGGTGGGCCTTGACGACCACCGGGCACCCGGCGGCCAGCGCGCTCGCGGTGTCGCCGCCGGGGACGGAGAATGCGAAGGGGAAGTTGGAGGCCGAGTAGACGGCGACGACGCCCAGCGGGACCTTGTAGCGGCGCAGGTCGGGGATGGGCGGGGTCGCGGTGTCGTCGGGGTGGTTGATCACCACGTCGAGGAAGGCGCCCTCGTCGACGATGTCGGCGAAGGCCCGCAGCTGGTAGCAGGTGCGGGCGAGTTCACCGGTGAGGCGGACCGGGCCGAGCGCGGTCTCCGCGTCGGCGACCTCGACGAGCTGTTCCTTGGCCGCCTGGAGCTGGTCGGCCGCCGAGCGCAGGAACGCCGAGCGGACGGTGCGGTCGGCGAGGGCGCCGCGGGCCGCATGGGCCGCGCGGACGGCGGCGTCCACCTCCTGGGCTGTGGCCTCCACCGCAACCTGCTCGCGCTGCTTCCCGGTTCGGGGGTCGACACTCCAGACTGGTGCTGCTGCCACCGCGGGTCCCTCCACGTATTTCTGGGTCATTCCCAGGGGTATTGTCTGGGTCATTCACCAAGGTCGTTCGATATGCTGAACGCCGTCTTCAATGATGAATATGGTGTTGGAGACTATTTCCCGTCGAACGAAGGGGTCAAGGGCGATGTCGGCAGTCGAGACGGGCGGCGGAGCGCAGGTCAAGTCGGCGGTACGGACCGTCGAACTGCTCGAATACTTCGCCGGACGCCCCGGAATGCACTCCCTCGCGGCGGTGCAGGAGGCCGTCGGCTATCCCAAGTCCAGCCTTTATATGTTGCTCCGCACCCTGGTGGAGCTCGGCTGGGTGGAGACGGACGCGACGGGCACGCGGTACGGCATCGGCGTACGGGCCCTCCTCGTCGGCACCTCGTACATCGACGGGGACGAGGTGGTGGCGCTGGCCCGCCCCACGCTCGACCGCCTTTCGGACGACACCACGGAGACCATCCACCTGGCCCGCCTCGACGGCACCAACGTCGTCTATCTGGCCACCCGGCAGTCGCAGCACTATCTGCGGCCCTTCACCCGGGTCGGGCGGCGACTGCCCGCCCACTCCACCTCCCTCGGCAAGGCGCTGCTCGCCACCCACACCGACGAGCAGGTCCGCAAGATGCTCCCGGAGACCCTCCCGGCGCTCACCGAGAACACGATCACCGACCGGGAGCAGCTCATCGAGGAGCTCCACCAGGTCCGTGAGCAGGGCTTCGCCGTCGACCGCGAGGAGAACACCCTCGGTCTGCGCTGCTTCGGCGTGGCGATCCCGTACCGCACCCCGGCCCGTGACGCGATCAGCTGCTCCGTGCCGGTGGCCCGGCTCACGCCGGCGCACGAGCAGTTGGTCAAGGACGCCCTGTTCGACGCCCGCGACCGGCTCACGCTGGCGACCCGCAGACTCTGACCCGGACGCACAGCCCCTCGGCAGCCGACGGCCGGACCCCCTCCGGGCACATGAAGACCTCATGAAGACCTCATGAGAACCGGTACGGGAGGGAACGACCGACCGTATTCCGCTCGTCTGTCCGGGTGCGATGAACAAGACGATCAGGCGCAGCGCCGTCTTCACCCTGCTCCTCGTGCTCGCCCTGCTGGTGCGGGCGACGTGGGTGCAGTTCTACGAGGGCACGGCGCTCGCGGAGGACAAGGACAACCGGCGGAACGCCATCGAGACGTACGCGGCACCGCTCGGGAACATCATCGTGGGCGGTGACACGGTCACCGGCTCCGCGCGGACGAAGGGCGGCGACCTCGCCTACAAGCGCACCTACAAGGACGGTGAGCTGTACGCGGCGGTGACGGGGTACGCCTCGCAGAGTTACGCGCCCACGCAACTGGAGGGCATCTACCAGGACCTGCTCAACGGCACGGACCCCCGGCTGAAGACGGTGCTGGACACCCTGACCCGTGAACGGTCCGACCCGGGCGACGTGATCACGACGATCGACCCGTCCGTGCAGAGGGCGGCGTACGAGGCGCTCGGCGACAAGAAGGGCGCGGCCGTCGCGATCGACCCGAAGACCGGGAAGATCCTCGCGGTCGTGTCGACGCCGTCGTACGACCCCACGTCGCTCACGGACGCCAACACGGCGGGCGCGGCCTGGAAGAAGCTCACCGCGGACCCGGACAAGCCGCTGACCAACCGGGCGCTGCGACAGCCGCTGCCGCCGGGGTCGACGTTCAAGCTGGTCGTGGCGGCGGCCGCGCTGGAGGACGGGCTGTACCCGTCGGTGGACGTGCGGACGGACAGCCCCGACCCGTACACCCTGCCGGGCACGACGACCGAGTTGAGCAACGAGAACCCGAACGCGCCCTGCGAGAACGCCTCCATCCGTACGGCGTTGCAGTACTCGTGCAACAACGTGTTCGCGCGGATGGCCGTCAAGCTGGGCCAGGACAAGGTCAGGGCGATGGCCGAGAAGTTCGGCTTCGACGACACGGAGCAGGACGTGCCGGTGCGGGCTTACACCAGCGTGTACCCGTCCGACATGGACGAGTCGTCCACCGCGCTGACCGGGATCGGGCAGTACGACGTCACCGCGACCCCGCTGCAGATGGCCATGGTGTCGGCGGCCATCGCCAACGACGGCAAGCTGGTGGCGCCGCACATGGTGTCGCAGATCACCGACGGCGGCGGGGACGTGCTGGAGGACTACGACTCCGAGGCCGCCACCGAGGAGGTGGTGAGCGCGTCCACCGCGAAGCAGCTGCGGTCGGCGATGGAGACGGTCGTCGAGGACGGCACGGGCACGAACGCGCGGATCGGCGGGGCGACCGTGGGCGGCAAGACCGGTACCGCCCAGCACGGCGAGAAGAACAGCAAGACGCCGTACGCCTGGTTCACGTCGTACGCGAAGGCCGGCGGCAAGGAGGTCGCCGTCGCGGTGGTCGTGGAGCAGTCGAACGCGGCCCGCTCCGAGGTCAGCGGCAACGGGCTGGCGGCGCCGGTCGCGAAGGCCGTGATGCGGGCGGCGCTGAAGGACTGAGGCCGACGGTCGAGGACCGTCCGAGGACGAAGGGCCGCCCCGTTCCCCCCGAGGGGCGGCCCTTCCTTCATGGCCTCCGCCGCACCGCGTCTACCGCACGCCGAACAGCTGCTGGATCGGGTTGATCGCGAAGTACACCAGGAACAGCGCCGAGGTGCCCCACAGCAGCCAGTGGATCTCCCTGGCCCTGCCGAGGACCGTCCTGATGAGGACGTAGGCGAGGAAGCCGGCGCCGATGCCGTTGGTGATGGAGTAGGTGAACGGCATCACGGCGATCGTGAGGAACGCGGGGATGGCGATGTCGTACCGGTCCCAGTCGATGTTCTTGACCTGGGTCATCATCAGGAAGCCGACGGCGACCAGGGCGGGGGCGGCGGCCTGCATCGGGACGATGGTCAGCATCGGGGTGAGGAAGAGGGCGACCGCGAAGAGCCCGCCGGTGATCAGGTTGGAGAAGCCGGTGCGGGCGCCCTCGCCGACGCCCGCCGCGGACTCGATGTAGGAGGTCGCGGAGGACGAGGAGGCGGCGCCGCCGGCGACCGCCGCGGCGCCGTCGATGAGCAGGACCCGGCCGAGGTTCGGGACCTTGCCCTCCTCGTCGAGCAGACCGGCCTCGGCGCTGACGCCGACGACGGTGCCCATGGTGTCGAAGAAGTCCGAGAGCAGCAGGGTGAAAAGCAGCAGGACGACCGTGATGACGGTGGTCTCGCCGAAGGAGCCGAAGAGGCTGAAGTCGCCGATCAGTCCGAACTCGGGTGCGGCCACGAGGTCGTCGGGGACCTTCGGGGTGGTCAGGCCCCAGCTCTTGATGTCGGCCAACGAGTTGATCACGATCGCAACGACCGTCATCGTCAGGATGCTGATCAGGATCGCGCCCCTCACCTTGCGGGCGAGCAGGCCGATGGTCAGCAGGACACCGAGGCAGAAGACCAGGAGGGGCCAGCCCGACAGCGCCCCGGTCGCGCCGAGCTGTACGGGAACCGTGGTGTTCGCGATGTCCGGGATGCGGGTGACGAACCCGGCGTCGACGAAGCCGATGAAGGCGATGAACAGGCCTATGCCGACGCTGATCGCCTGCTTGAGCGGCTGCGGTATGGCGTGCATGACGGCCTCGCGCAGGCCCGTGACCACCAGGACGCAGATCAGCAGGCCTTCGAGGACGACCAGGCCCATCGCGTCGGGCCAGCTCATCAGCGGGGCTATCTGGAAGGCGACGACCGCGTTGAGTCCGAGGCCCGCGGCGAGCGCGAGCGGCAGGTTGCCGCCGACGCCCATGATGATCGTCATCACGGCCGCCACGAGGGCGGTGGCGGTGACGAGTTCGGCGCCGTCGAGGGTGTGGCCGTACTTGTCCTTGGCACTGCCCAGGATGATGGGATTCAGGACAAGGATGTATGCCATCGTGAAGAACGTGGCGAGGCCGCCGCGTATCTCACGGGCGAGAGTGGATCCCCGGGCGGTGATGGCGAAGAAGCGATCGACGCTGTTCGCCCCCGGTGGCGGGGTGCTCGGCCGGTCGGCCACCTTCTGTGCCTCGGACATGGGCGGTGCTCCTAGTGACATGTGTGTACGACGCGCGGGTGCTGGCTGGATTGTTCCGTCGTTGAACCCGGTTCAGGTTTTCTCCGTGTTACGGAATCGACGTTCGTCCCGTAAGACGGCGTTCGAAGGCTCGTACGAAGTTCGTTCACGATCACTGCTACTCTTCCGGATCTCGTCGGGGGAAGCCCCGGAGGATCACGTGTCGTTCACACGACGCGCACAGGCACCCGGTCCCGGTGCCTCCAGCCGAAGCGAGGAGAGAGGTCGCCCGTGGGCACGGTCGTCGACGACGCAGCCTCCGTGGAGTTCCACGACTTCTTCGAACGGCACTACGCCGAACTGTCCCGTCTGGCCCATCTGTTGACCGGTGAGGCGGACGCTGCGGACGATCTCGCCGCGGACGCGCTGCTCGCGATGTGGCACCGCTGGGACCGGGTCCGCGCGGCGGAGCACCCGGTGGCGTACGCCCGCGGTGTGGTCGCCAACCTGGCCCGGACCCGGATCCGCAGCGCGGTGCGGGAGCGCCGCCGGATCACGCTGTTCTGGTCACAGCGCGAGGAGAAGGCCGAGAATCCCGATGTGGCCGGGGCGGTCGACGTGCAGTCGGCGCTGCGCCGGCTGCCGTTCCGCAAGCGGGCGTGCGTGGTGCTGCGGCATGCGTTCGACCTCTCGGAGAAGGACACGGCGCTCGCCCTCGGCGTCTCGGTCGGTACGGTGAAGAGCCAGACGTCCAAGGGGATGGCCGAGCTGCAGAAGCTGCTCGGCACCGGGGACGCCCCGAAGCGGATGCCCGCCGGCATCACGGGCACGGGCGTCGCGGGCGCGAGGGTGACCGGCGCGGGTGCGCCGGGCAGCGGAGGAAGGGACCGATGAGGGACGTGCACGAGGAGCTGCGCGCCCGGCTGCGCGAGTCGGCCGAGGCGCACGAGCCCGACCGCGCCCGCATCCTGGCCCGGATCGAGCGCGGAATGGCGGCCCCCGAGGAGCGGGGCCGCAGCCGGAAGGCCACACGGCCGCCGCTGTGGGGCTGGGTACGTGTGGTCAGCGCGACCGCCGGTGTCGCGGGGGTGCTCGCGGTGGGCGGCTATGCCGTCGCGTCGGCGGTGAAGGGCGAGGAGCGGCCGAACGACCAGACCGTCGCGGTGTCGCCGACTCCGGTGGAGTCCCCGGCCGCGACGAGCCGGGCCCCCGTCCCGCCGGACCCGCAGCCGAGCCGCGGCGGGTCGAAGCAGGAGCGCGAGCCCAGCTCCGCGCCGTCGAGCACGCCGTCGGCCAAGAACTCCCCCGTCCCGAAGCTGCCTTCCTCGGGGGACGAGCAGGACGGTCCGCTCCGGTCGGACGGTTCGGTCGACCCGCACAGCAACGAGTTCTGGGCGCAGAGCAATCTGAACCTGAGGACGAGCGAGCAGCTCACCGAGCTCACCGTCCAGCTGCGGATCGCCGAGACCGGCGGGGTCTCCTCGACCGGCGCCTGGCGCTCGCTGCCGGCGCAGGACTTCGACCTGACTGTCACGGAGGACGACGGCTTCCTGGTCTACACCTGGGTGCTCAAGGACGGCCGTACGGTCCCGAAGGGCGAGTTCGTCTTCGCCGGGCAGTACAACCACGAGCGCGGTGGCCGGGACGCGAGCGACGACCGCTACGCGATGACCGCGAAGGCGGACGGCGAGGAGTTCGCGGTGGCGGGCGACTTCGAGGGCCGTGACGAGGGCGACGCGTCGGACGACGGCGACTCGTAGAAAGTCCCGCGAAAAAATTTCGTGGGGACGGCAACCCTTTGGCCGCCGGTGGCGACCGGAAGACGTGAGAGCGGGAGGGAACCGGCTGCCGGTTCCCGTCATCTGCTCTCACGTACGAGCGATACGGAATCCACCATTCCCGGAGCACGCCCCTTGAGCACGCACAAGAGACGACGCCTGTCCCGCAGACGGCTGCTCGGCGCCACCGCGATCGGCGTGGCCGCCACCGGCGCCGCCGTCGCGGGTGGCACCGGCCTCCTCTCCACAGCGTCCGCCGCCGGTTTCGGACACTCCGACGACGGCCGGAACCTCGTCGTCGACACGGGCGCCGGCCTGGTCTTCAAGATCTCCAAGACCACCGGCGACCTCACCTCCCTGCGCTACCGGGGCAAGGAGTACGAGGGCTACGGCGGCAGGCACTCGCATGTCGAGTCCGGGCTCGGCAGCGCCACCGTCACGCTCCGGCAGTCGGGGCAGACCATCCTGGTGAAGGCCGCGCACGGCGCGATCACCCAGTGGTACGCGGCCCGCAGCGGCCAGAGCACCATCCATCTGTGGACGCACAAGGCGGACGCCTCCTTCACCGCGACCCGCTTCCTCGTCCGCCTGAAGCCGGGCGTGTTCCCGAACGAGGGCCCGGACTCCTGGATCGAGAGCTCCGACAAGGTCATCGAGGCCGGCGACGTGTGGCGGCGCGCGGACGGCACCACCCACTCCAAGCACTACTCGGGCAAGCGGGTCATCGACTACGACCACATCGGGTTCACCACCGATGAGGTCGGCCTGTGGCTCGTGCGCTCCAACCATGAGAAGGCGTCCGGCGGCCCCTTCTACCGGTCGCTGCTGCGACACTCCAACGACAAGGGCGCCGGGCTCTACGAGATCCTGCACTACCACCAGGCCCAGACCGAGCCGGAACGTTTCGGCCTCCAGGGCCCGTACGTCCTCGCCTTCACCGACGGCGGCGCCCCCTCCCCCGCCCTGGCCCACGACCGGCTGGACACCTCCTGGGTGGACGGCCTCGGCATCACCGGCTGGGTCGGCAGGGCCGGACGCGGCAAGGTGGCCGGGGTCGGGCTCAAGGGCATGGACCCGAAGCACGCGTACACGGTCGGCTTCGCCAACGCCGACGCCCAGTACTGGACCAGGGCCGCGGTCGGCACCGGCGCCTTCTCCTGCAAGGGCATGCTGCCGGGCACGTACACCCTGACCGTCTACAAGGGCGAACTGGCCGTGCACACCCGGCAGGTGACGGTGACGGCGGGCGGCTCCACCGCGCTCAACACCCTGACCATCACCGGGGATCCGTCCGCGGCGAGGACCCTGTGGCGGCTCGGCGACTGGGACGGCACGCCGCGCGGGTTCAAGAACGCCGAGCTGATGACCTACGCGCATCCCTCCGACGGCCGGGCCGCGAAGTGGACGGGTGACGTCACTCTCGGCGGCGGCGACCAGGCCGCGACGTTCCCGGCGTATGTGTGGCAGGACGTGAACAACGGGGTCCGCGTGTACTTCAAGCTGACCGCCGCGCAGGCCGCCGCCGCGCACACGCTGCGGATCGGGGTCACGGACGCGTTCTCGAACGGCCGGCCGCGGGTGACGGTCAACGAGTGGGTGTCGCCGGTCCCGTTGCCGCCCAAGCAGCCCTCGACGCGTTCCCTGACCACGGGTTCGTACCGGGGGAACAACCACATGTTCACGTTCCAGGTCCCCGCCAGTGCATGGAAGTCGAACGCCAGTGGGTACAACGTACTGAAGATCGATGTCGTCAGTGGATCGAGCGGCACGGCCTTCCTGAGCCCTGGCACCTCGTTCGACTGTGTGGACCTGCTGGCCTGAGCCCCCCTCGGCCGGCAGTGGTGCCGACCTGAGCCCCCCTCGGTCGGCACGACAAGCGCCCCCCGCCGGTGACGACCGGCGGGGGGCGCCCTTCTCACGGATCAGCGCATCGTCGAGCCGACGGCCGTGGAACCGGTCGTCAGGAACGCCGTGACCGGCAGCGCGCCACCCCTGCCACGCGGCCCATACACAGCGCGGGCGTCCGTGGACCTGAACGGCGGTGTGGCCACCCCGCTGTTCCAGTTGTCGTCCGCCGACACCGTGCGCGGACCCAGCCGGGCCTTCCCCGTGCCGTTGCCCACCGCGAGGTTCCGCGTCAGCCGGGCCTTCCCCGTCGGGAAGGAGAACCCGTCCGCCCGGTTGGCGTAGGCGGTGTTGCGGTGCAGCCGGATCGCCCCGGTGTTGGAGTTCTCGGTGAAGCCGTGCAGCGTGTTGTCCCAGGCCGCGCTGGAGTGGACGGAGTGGGCGACGGAGGCACCGCCGCCGCCCAGCTTGAACCCGTTGCCGTTGCCCTGGAAGGCGCTGTCGTTCCAGCGGTTCCTGCCGTTGCCGAAGGCCCAGGAGTGCTCGACGGTGACGGGCGAGGAGAACTGCCAGAGGTCGAGGCCGTCGTCCGCGTTGTCGTAGAGGCGGGCGCCGGTGATCCGGTTGCCGGTGCCGGAGCCGAACTTCACGGCGATGCCGTCGGCGTTCTGGCCGTGGTTCGCGGCGTCGTAGTTGCCGTGGCTGTCCAGGTTCCGCACGAGGTTGCCTGTGGTGCCGTCGCCGCGCAGGGTGAAGCCGGAGTCGCCGTTGTCCGCGGTGACGAGGTTGTCGAAGATCCCGCCGACGGACGACGTGGCGACGAACCCCTGTGCCGGGGAGTTCTGGAAGGTGATCCCGGAGACGGTCCAGTGGTCGCCGTGGATCCCGGCGAGCCAGGACCCGGCGGGCAGCGCGGAGCCGTCGATCCTGACCTTCCCGTCCCCGTACGCGGTGAGCGTGATCCGGGCCGAGGGGGTGCCGTCGGCCGTGGACCTCAGGGTCCGGGTGGGCCGGTAGGTGCCGCCGCGGACCTTGATGGTCGTGCCGGCGGTGGCCCGGGCGAAGGCGGACTCCAGCGACGCGGTGCTGGAGACGGTGACCGTGGTCGCGGCGGCACGGGCGCCGTCGTCGGAGAGGCCGAGCAGGACGCCGCCCGCCCCCGAGGCGACGGCCACCGCGGCCGCGATCGACAGGGTGCCGGTTCTGCGATGGCGCCCGATGCTCTGACGCACGGGGGTTCCTTTCTCGGGGGACGAGGAGCGAAGCGGGCCGGAGGGGCCGCCCCGGCCCGCTTCTGTCACTGGTCGTCGCCCCGCGGCGAAAGGTTGCCGCGCATCGCCGAAAGTTCTCGAAAGTGCGGCTCAGTCCATCGTCGCCCCGATCGTCGTGCTGCCCGTGGTCAGGAACGTGGTCGCGGGCAGCGCGCCGTTCGACTGGCGGGCGTTGTACGTCGTCGAGGCGTTGGTGGAGCGGAACGCGGGCGTGGAGACGCCGGAGTCCCAGGAGTTGCCGGACGAGACGACCGACGAGCCCTTGGTGACCGCGCCGGAGCCGTTGCCGACGGCCAGGTTCCTGCCGAGGCGGGCCGCGCCGGTCGCGAAGTAGTAGCCCCACTTGGCGTTGGCGTAGGCGGTGGTGCGGTTGATGACGATGGCGCCCTTGTTGCTGTTCTCGGTGAAGCCGTTGCCTGCGTTGTCCCAGGCCGCCGAGTTGTTGATGACATGGGCCACGGTCTCGCCGTCGCCGCCCAGCTTGTAGCCGTTGCCGTCGCCCGCGAACGCGGAGTCGCCCCAGCGGTTCCTGCCGTTGCCCATCGCCCAGGTGTGCTCGACGGTGACGGGCGAGGAGAACGACCAGAAGTCCAGGCCGTCGTCCGCGTTGTTGTAGAGGCGGGCCCCGGTGATGAGGTTGCCCGAGCCGGAGCCGAACTTCACGGCGATGCCGTCGGCGTTCTCCCCGTGGTTGGCCCGGTCGTAGTGGCCGTAGGAGTCGATGTTGCGGACGGTGTTGTTGGTGGTGCCGTCGCCGGTGAGCGTGAAGCCGGAGTCGCCGCCGTTGATGGTCTTGATGGTGTCCCAGACCGTGGAGGCACAGGACTGGCAGACCACCGCGCTGTCCGGGGAGTTCTGGAAGGTGATCCCGGAGACGGTCCAGTAGTCCGCGGTCAGCTTGAAGATCCAGTCGCCGCCGGGGAGGTTCGAACCGTCGATCTTCACGGTCTCCGAGCCGTACGGCTGGAGGTGGATCCGGCTGGAGGAGCTGCCGTTCGCCGTGGACTGGAGGGTGGCCGTCGGGTAGTACGTGCCGCCGCGCACCTGGATGACCGTGCCCGGGGTGGCGTTCTTCAGGGCGTTGGACAGGGCGGTCGTGGTGTTGACGACGACGGTCGCGGCGTGCGCCTGGGTGGGGAGCACGGCAAGCCCGGCGCCGAGGGCGAGAGCGGTGCCCAGGGCGAGAGTGGTACGACGAGACATGGAGAGCGGTTCCTTTCTCGTGCGGGTGGGGTGTTCAGCGGGTGGGGTGTTCACAGGACGGAGTCGAGCCATGCGAGGACCTCGTCCTGCTGGGGCGCGGTGCAGACATGGCCGAGGTCGGGCCAGGTCTTCAGCCGCAGCCGTTCCTCGGCGCGGCGGGACCGCCAGACGGCGCGCAGCTTGTCGTGGGCCACGCGGACGCCGTCGGCGGGGAACAGCGGATCGAGGCCGCCGTTCAGGAAGAACATCGGCTTGGGGCGCCGATGCTCGCCACGTCGGGGAAGTCGAGGTACCGGGCGAGCCCGGGGTGGAGCATGTAGTAGGAGGAGTGGCCGCGCAGGATGTTGTTGCCGGGGACCATGACCTCCTTGAGCCCGGTCATCCAGCAGACGCTCGCCGCGGCGGCGATGTCGTCGCTGAGCGCGGCCGTCTGCCAGGCCCGGAAGGCACCCATCGAGAAGCCGACGGCCGCCACCCGGCGCCGGTCGACCCGGTCGAGCCCCGCCAGGAAGGCCGCCGCGCGCACGTCCTCCCGGGCCATGAGCCCGGCGAGCGACGAGCCCAGGTGGTAGAGGTTGCTCGCGAGGGCCTGCTGCTGCTCGTAGGTGATCGGGCCCCGGTCGCCCCAGCCGAGCGCGTCCACGGCGAGGACGGCGTACCCCCGCCGGGCCAGTTCGTCCCCGAGGAACCGCCCGTCGAAATAGCGGTCGGCCCACGCCTCGGCCGTGGCGAGCCGGGTCTCGTCGTACCAGGGCCGGACCAGTTTCTCCTTGCCGATGTCGAAGCGGGCGCCGTGGTCGTGGAGCAGCAGCACCGCGGGGAACGGTCCGCTGCCGTGCGGGGTGAGCAGCGCGCCGCGGACGCGCTCGTACCGGGTGAGGGAGAAGGTGACCAGCTCACGGGTGAAGCCGTCCCCCTCGGGGTGCCGCTCGCCGAACTCGGGCGCGAACGGAGTGTGGTCCGGGGCGACGAACAGGTGCTCCTCGACCTTGGCGCGGGCCGCCCGCCGCCAGGCGCGGACATCGCGGATCGGGGAGGTGCCCCAGGCGAGCGGGAAGCGGAGCTCCTCCTTGAGGAGGGGGTGGAAGTCGGGGAGGGCACTGTCGAGACCGGCGAGGGCCGGGGGTTCGCCCGCCCCGGCGGCTGCCCCGACGGCCGTCCCGGTCCCGGCGAGCATCGCGGCGGCCGACGCCGCCGTGACGAAGGCCCGACGCCCGAACCGGTCGCCGCCCTGCCCGGATCGACGGGCCGCGGACACCTCCGCCGGGTCGCCGTCGGCGCCCGGATCACGGGCACCCATCGGGCCTCCAGTCCCCCAGATAGGTCCGCCGGGTGTGCAGGGTGGCCTCCGCCGCGGTGAGCCGCGGCCGGTTCTCGGGCACCGTGACGGCCGCGCCCGGACCGGAGTTGTCGTACTCGCGAAAGCGCATGGTCTGCCACGGGTACGCCTCGCGCATGTCGGTGTAGGGGGCCACGGCGTCGATGCCGGGGCCGATCCAGGTGTCCCGGACGACCAGGGAGGGCCAGGCCGTCGTCTCGTACGACGGGACCCAGGGGCGGGCGATCTTGTACGCCCCGTCCTCGGCACCGGAGGTGATCCGGCCCCGCAGGGCGAGGAACCCGTAAGGGTTGGCGCGGGCTGTGGAGGGCGCGAAGACCATGCCCTTGGGGGTGAAGGGGACGTCCCGCCGGAGTGTGTGGAAGCGGCAGGACTCGAAGACCGCCCGTGCCCGGCCGAAGACGAAGTCGACGTCGCCCTCGATGTGGCAGTGGCGGTAGTACTGCCGGTCGAAGACGTCGAGCGCGGTGGTGTCCGCGAAGAGGGTGTCCTGGTGGGCGAGGAGGCGGACGTTCTCGAAGTGGCTGCGGTCGCCGGTCACGTACGCGGCCACGGCCTGGGTCCCGGTGATGTCGGGGTGGTCGGCGCGCAGCCAGTCGTTGGCGAGGGTCAGGTCGCGCACGGTCAGTCCGGGCGCGGCGGAGGTGAAGGTGGCCGAGCCCGCCGTGCCGTACGTGCCGCCCTCGGGCCTGGGCGTGCCGTTCGCCCGGTCGAAGACGATGACGGCGGCGCGCGGGTCGCGGGAGGCGCCGCGAAGCATCAACTCCGCCTTGTCGGACGGGATGTCGACGACCTCGCGATAGGTGCCCGGATGCACCACGATCGTCCAGCCGGGGCCGTCCACCGCGTCCACGGCGGCCTGGACGGAGCCGCCGCGCCGGACGTGCAGGACCCGGCGGCGCGCGTCGGCGGAGGCGGGGGTGGCGCCGGCGGCCGCGAGGCCGCCGGCGATCCCGGTGAGGAGGGTGCGCCGGCGCACGTCAGCACCCCTTCCAGGGAGCCCAGTCACCGAGGTACGCCTCGCGGGTGTGCGCGGCGGCCTCCTCTGCGGTGAGCTGGGGCCGGTTCTCCGGGACGGTGATCCGGGCGCCGGGGCCGGTGTTCCGGTACTCCGCGAACCGCTGGTCCTGCCAGGGGAAGCCGGAGGACATGTTGGTGTACGGGGCCGGCGCGTCGATGCCGGCTCCGAGGTGCGTCTCGCGGACGGTCAGCATGGGCCTGGCGGTGGTGTCGGAGCTGGGCACCCACGGCCGGGCCAGTTTGTAGTGGGCGTCCGGGGCCCCGCTGGTGATCCGGCTCCGGGTCACCAGACAGCCGCGCGGGTTGGCGCCCGCGGTGGACGGCGCGAACACGAACCCGTACGGGGCGGACGCGAGGTCGGTCCGGGTCAGGGTGTGGAAGTGGCAGCGTTCGAACACCGCGGTGGCCCGGCCGAAGACGAAGTCCACGTCGCCTTCGGCGTAGCAGTCCCGGAAGTACTGGCGGGCGAACGTGCCGAGCGCCATCGAGTCGGCGTAAAGCGTGTCCTGGTGCCCGAGGAACCGGCACCGCACGAACGCCGAGCGGTCGCCCTGCACCTTGAGGGCGACGGCCTGGGTGCCGCTGATCTCGGGGTGGTCGGCGCGCAGCCAGTCGTTGGCGAAGGTGATGTCCCGCGCGGTGAACCCGTCGCCCTGGACGAGGGTGGTCGCCGATCCGGTCGTGCCGTAGGTGCCGCCACCGGGCTTGGGGGTGCCGGCCGCGTTGTCGTACACGACCGTGACGTCGCGGGCGTCGCCGGAGGCACCGATCCAGGTCATGTCCTTGCGGGCGGTGCTCACGGCGACGGTCTCCCGGTAGACGCCGGGTGCGACGACCAGTGTGTGGCCGGTGCCTCCCCCAGTGCTGAAGGCCTGGGAGGTACCCCCAGCCGCGGTGACGGCGGCCTGCACGGTGGTGAAGTCCCCGGCGCCCCCGGCGTGCACGTACAGCGTCCGCTCGTCGAGCCGGGCGGCCGGTGAGCCGTACCGTCCGAAGGGCGACCGGCCGCGGGAGGCGTGGGCCGGTGCCGCCGTCCCCAGCGCGAGCGCGGCACCGGCACCGGCACTCGCGAGGACGAACGACCGTCTGCTCAGGGCTGTTGCTCGATCGGTCATCAGCAGACCTTTCCCGCGCCCGCCCGGGCCTTGAGGATCGCGGGCACGGCGCGGGGCGAGTCGACCTTCTTGCGCAGGGTCGGCGTCCAGCCGGCACCGGACTGAAGGGTCTCGGCCGGGATCTCCGCGTTGTGGACGGCGATGAGGTCGGTGAGCCGGCCGTTGACGTAGTTGTTCTCGGCGGTCAGCGGGGACTCGTTCCACTTCTTCAGGACCTTGCCGACCTTGGCCCCGGCGGGCAGCGTGACGGCGTTGTCGGTGGCGTGGAGCTGCGAGGAGATGCCGACGCCGAAGACGTAGTAGTCGTCCTTCTGTTCCTCGTTCACCACGTAGTGGTTGTTGTAGACGTCGACCTGTCCGAACCGCACGCGCGGGGAGCGCTGGAGGATCCCCTCGAAGCGGTTGTGGTGCATCGTGACCTTGAGCTTGCCGGCGTCCTGGGAGGCGGAGCCGTCGCTGTTGCCGATCAGCATGTTCTTGTC
Source organism: Streptomyces ossamyceticus (assembly GCF_001418475.1). Taxonomy (GTDB): domain Bacteria; phylum Actinomycetota; class Actinomycetes; order Streptomycetales; family Streptomycetaceae; genus Streptomyces; species Streptomyces ossamyceticus. The sequence goes on from NZ_LIQX01000106.1 coordinate 16,946, forward strand.
GTGGTTCTCGAAGCGGTTCCAGGACACGGTCACGTGGTTGGCGCCGCGCACGATGTCGGTGAGGCCGTCGTGCTGCTGGAAGACCTTGCCGAAGTACACCGGACGTGCGCTGTCCGGGTAGCGCCCGTCGGTGAACGTGTTGTGGTCGAGCCAGACGTGGTGGGTGCCGTAGACCACCACGGCGTCGTACTCGGAGTTCCACGCACCGGTGCGGTTGTCGTCGGTGGGGTCCCACTTGGGGAAGCAGTCCAGCGGTGCCTCGACGGTGAGGTTGCGCAGGATGACGTTGGAGACGCCCTTGACCTGGAGGCTGCCGCCGAGGATGCCGGAGTTCCTGCCGACGCCGACGATGGTGGTGTTGCTGGGGATGTTGGCCTTGATCTCCGCGTCCTGCCGGGCGGCGGAGGCGACCCGGGCGTCCTCCTGCGGGCCCATGGCGACCTTGTCGTTGCCGTACACGGCCGGGTCGTAGTCCTTCAGGTACTGCTGGAGGTCGTATCCGCCGGTGACGAAGGCGTCGCAGCCCTGGGAGACGGCGTCGATCATCCCCTTGATCTTGATGATCTTCGGCGCGTCGCCGCCGTCCCTGAGCGCGGCTTTGAACTCCGCCCAGGTGGTGACGGTGTAGACGTGCTCGGCGTCGGCCGCCGAGCCCCCGGTGGTCCCGCCTTCCGCGGAGCCCCAGCCGTCGCCGGCGGCAAGGACCTGGCGGCCGAGGTCGGTGGACCCCGCGTGGGCCACGCCGGTCCCGGTGACGCCGAGGACGAGGGCGGTGCAGCCGACAACGGCGGTAATGGCATGGGCATGCCAGACATGAGCACGCATGGGTGCGGGTTCCTTTCCAGAACAAGGGGGAAGAACAGAGCGCCCGTGGAGGGGCGGAGTGCTACGCCTGGGGCCAGGTGATCCAGGAGTCGGGGACCGTCTCGTTCAGCCGGCGCACGTCGCGGGGAGCCAGCACCCGGCGCCGCAGCAGCTCGGAGGCGACCAGCCGTGCCACGGCGATGGCCCCCGGCGGATTGAAGTGCGTGTTGTCCTGCTCGGTCTCGGTCCAGTTGAAGTACTTCTTGGTCTCCTCGACCCCGAGCTTCTGCCAGAGCGCGAGGGACAGCGTCTGGATGTCGAGGAGGGCGACCCCCTCCTCCTGGGCGAGGGCGCGCATGGCCGCCGGGTACGCGCCGTGGGTCGGCTGCGCCACCCCGCCCGCGTCGAACTTCCGGCGCTCCACGGAGGTGGCGAGGACCGGCCGGGCGCCCCGCGCCCGCGCGCCGTCGATGTACTGGCGCAGGTAATCCTGGTAGGTGGTCCACGGCTCGGTGTACCGGGTGGGGTCGGCCACCTTGGAGTCGTTGTGACCGAACTGGACGATCAGGAAGTCGCCGGGGCGGATGGCCCCCAGGACGACGTCCAGTCTCCCCTCGTCGATGAAACTCTTCGAACTCCGGCCGTTCACGGCGTGGTTGGAGACCTTCAGCCCGGTACGGAGGAAGAACGGCAGCGCCATGCCCCACCCGGTCTCCGGCCGGGCGTCGGCGTACTTCTGGGCGGCGGTGGAGTCGCCGGCGAGGTAGACCGTGGGCTCACGGCGGACCCGGCCCGAGGAGACGGCGGCGGAGGCGGGCCCGGTGGCGGCGACGGCGAGCGGAACGGCAGCGAGCGCCGCGGTGGTGACCTGTCTACGGGTGAGGGACACGTGCGGGTGCCTTTCTCAACAGGCGTGCGGGATACGAGGGTTGTGCGGAGCCTCTCTTGGGGTGGGGGTGCCCCCGCGCCCCCTTCTTCCAGGGGCGCGGGGAACTGCGCGACCAGCAGAAACGGACCGGCAGTCGAAGCGGACCTGCCGCCGCAGCGGACCTGCCCTCCTAAGCGGACCTGCCCTCCTAAGCGGAACTGCCCTCCGAAGCGCAGCGTCAGCCCTTCTGCTCGTTCCATTCGGCCTGCGCCTTGTTCAGCTGGTCGGCCAGCGAGTCGAGGAACTCCTTCGCACTCGTCTGCCCGTCCATCACCTTCTGGAAGGCCGGCTCGTTGTCGGCCTTCGAGATCGTGTTCCAGTCCGGCAGGTAGTACGGCAGCTGCACGATCGAGGTCGACCCGTCGGTCAGCGCGGCGGCGGCCAGCTTCGTCGGCTCCGCCTCCTGGATCCACTCGTCCCGCGCCGCGTCGTTGTTCGCCGGCACCTGGCCCGCCGACTCGTTGAACTTGGAGTTCTCCTCGTGCGACATGGCGAACTCGATGAACTTCCAGGCGGCCTCCTTGTTCTTCGAGCTCTTGAACATGCCGAGCCCGTCGACCGGGTTGGAGACCTGGACCCGCTTGCCGCCGGGGCCGGTCGGCTGCGGGATGCCCCGGAACTTGTCGCCGAACGCCTTCACATGGTCCTGGTAGGAGCCCAGGTTGTGGTTGAGCATGCCGATCGTGCCGGAGTCGAACTGGGCGACCATCTTGGTGAAGTCGTTGTTGAGGTCGGCCGCGGGAGTGACCTTCTTGTAGAGGCCGACGTACTTCTCCAGCGCCGCCACGTTCTTCGGGTCGTTCACGGTGGTCTTCTCACCGCTGGAGTCCCAGAACGAGGTGATGCCCGACTGCCCGTACATCGCGTCCAGCGCCTGGGCGATGGAGCCCGCGCCACCGCGGATGGTGTAGCCGAACTTGTTCTTGTCCTTGTCCGTGAGCTTCTCGGCGGCCTTGTAGAACGTGTCCCAGGTGGTCGGCTCGTCGAGGCCGGCCGCCTTGAACAGGTCGGTGCGGTAGTAGAGGACGCCGTTGTTCGCGGAGGTCGGGATCGAGTACAGGGCCTCGCCACCGCCCGCCGACTTCAGCGACTCGACCATCGCCTCGTTGAGCTTGCCGTTCAGGGAGGACTTGGAGAGCCGGCCGTCCAGCGGTTCCAGCGCGCCCTGCGCGGCGAACCCGGCGGCCATGGCCGCGCCGACTCCGCCGACGTCCGGCAGACCGCCGCCCTGGATGGCGGTGTCGACCTTCGACTGGTACTCGGTGGCCGCGATGCCGACGTACTCGACCTTGATGTCCGGGTTGGCCTTCTGGAAGTCGGCGATGATCTCCTTCCAGATGTCGGTGCGGACACCGCCGTTGTTGTCCCAGAAGACGATCTCGCCCTTGCCGCTGCCCTCGGAGCCCTTGTCGCCGCCGGTCCCGCTGCCGTCGTCACCGCAGGCGGTGGCGGTCAGGGCGAGGACGGATCCCAGGGCGACGGCCAGGGCGGCGCGCCTGCTTCTGTGATTGCTGATCTTCATTGAACGGCTCTCTCTTCTGGATCCAACGAGGGTGATGAAGGTGTGGGGGGGGCTGGTGCTGCCGCCGGGGCGTGGTTCAGCGGCCGGCGCGCCGCAGGTGCGGCGCCCAGCCGTCCGTCCCGGCGAGGTAGACGGCGACGGTGCGGGTGGGGGCGTCGGCCGCCGGGAGCTGCGGGCGGTCGGCGGTGACGCCGGCGCCCGGCCCGTAGGTGCGGTACTCCGTGAACCGGGCGTCCTTCCACGAGAAGCCGCTCATGTCGGTCCACGGCGACGACTTGATCGCGGCGGGCAGCTCGGTGTCGCGGAACAGCACCTGGGCGACGGCGTCCGGCTCGCCGCCCGGATGCCACGGCCGGCCCAGGTGGAACGACCCGGCGGGAGCGTCGCTGATCACCTTCGACCGGGTGATCAGGAAGCCGTACGGGTTGTCCTTCCAGGTCGAGGCCGCCGTGATGTAGCCGTTGTTGCTGGTGGAGCCCCGGCTGAGCGCCTTGATGACGGACCGCTCGACGACGGTCGTGGCGCGGCCGTAGAGGAAGTCGACATCGCCCTCGATGTACGAGTCGCGGATGTAGACCCGGCTGATGACGTCCAGCTTGGGGCTGTCGGTCATCAGGGTGTCCTGATTGCCGAGGAAGGCCGTGTTCTCGAAGACGATCCGGTCGCCCGTCGTCTTCATCGCCAGGGCCTGCTCGCCCTTCAGCTCGTGCGCGGCCTCGTCGAAGTCGTTGCTGAAGGTGAGGTTGCGGGCGGTCACGTCACTGGCGAGGATCCGCACGGTGGCGCTGCCGTTGGAGCCGCCGTACTCGGCGGGCGTGTCGTGGACGATGACGGTGTCCGAGCGGTGCAGTCCGGTCCCCCGCAGCACCAGATGCGGCTTGTTCGCGGGGACGAGGACCTTCGCGCGGTAGGTGCCGGGCGCGATGCGGATGGTGACGGTGCCGTCGTTGCCGGCGGGCACCGCGTCCACGGCGGCCTGCACGGTCGGGTAGGCGGCGGGAACGTCCAGCACGGTGTTCGTGCCGATGTTCTTCTGCGGGCCGGAGAACCGTGTGACCAGCGCGGGCACGGCGGCGGCCGGGTCGAGCCGGTAGGCGTAGAGGTCCCTCGGGTCGAAGGCCGCACCCCGGGTGTCCCGGCGTCCGGTGACGTTCCTCAGGATCGAGCCGCGCTGCACGAGTTCTGCGGTGGCGTCGGCCTGGTAGGGGTGCTGGACGTCCTTGTAGTAGCTGTTCTCGATGACCATCCGGGTGCGGCCGCGCGCCCAGTTCCCGTACGTCCACGTGGGATCGCCGTCGGACACCTGTGCCGACAGGTAGTTGTTGTAGAGGTGCGCGTAGGCGCAGTTGTCGGCGGACGGGTTGCGCTGCTTGGTGCCGGTGAACCAGTTGTGGTCGATGGTGATCTCGGTCAGGACATTGCTGGTCCAGCCGATGCCGAACGCCTTGTTGTGGTTCTTGAACTGGTTGTGGGAGACGGTGATGTACCGGCTGTCCTTGCGGATGTCGAGCAGCCCGTCACCCATGTGCTCGAAGCGGTTGTGGTCGATCCAGACATGGTCGGCGGAGTCCATCTGGATCGCGTCGAAGTCGGTGGTCTTGCCGTCCCAGTCGCCCTCGACATAGCTGTCACGGACCGTCAGGTTACGGATGATCACATTGCTGGTGCCGGGGTTCAGATGGAGTTCCCCGTGGACGATCTCGCCGGTGTCACCGACGCCGATCAGGGTCTTGTTCGAGGTCACGACGACGTCCGAGCCGAACGGGTCGACGTCGATCGAGCCCTTGACGCGGATGACGTACGGCTCGTCGGCGGAGGCGTACTTCACCAGCGCGGCCTGATCGGTGACGGTGACGACCTTGCCGCCGGCACCACCGGTGGTACCGCCGTCGAGGGAGGCGAAACCGTGGGGACGGTCGCTCCAGCTGCGGGGCGCGCCACGGACCTCGGTGGCGGCCTCGGCCTCGGCCTCACCGACGGCTCCGAGGCCGAGCGAGCCCAGCAGGGCGGCGACCGCCACCAAGGTCCGGCCGACACCCGGGCTCGCCCCCGACCAGGTCGGCAAGCGCTTGCTACGGAGGTGCGTCATTGCGGCTCCCAACAGGCGTACGGACTACGAGGAGGGGGTGATCCTGAAGGTGGTGAAGGTGGCCGCCCCGGCGTGTCCCGCGCCGGTGGGCGCGACCGCGAAGAGGCCGAGCAGGGCGCCGACCCAGCGCCAGGGCGTGGCGGCGAAGACCTGGCCGGAGGAGTGCCACCCCTCCCCCACGTCGTAGGAGAAGTGGCAGCGTGCCCCGGCGCGCGTCTCGATGCGCAACCGGGCACGCCCGTCGGGCGCCGGGCACGGCGGAGCCGCGTCCCGCTCTCGCTCGGCGACCGTCTCGGCGAACCGGTGGACGAGACGCACGCTCCCGTCGGCGTCCCGCTGGAGCCCGATCCAGCGGAAGGCGTCACCGAGCACGGCGAGCCCGGCGCGCGCCCTGGGCTCCTCGCTGTCGAGGCGCAGCTCCACCTCGGTCACGGTGGGGATCCCCGGCAGCCGCTGTGTGAGCACATTCGCCAGTTTCCGCAGGTCGTGCGCGTGCACGGAGCGCACGCACGTGAGCCGCAGCCCGTCGCCGGAGTGCTGGGTGGCCCAGCCGTCCTGCGGGTTCGCGGTCCACTGCCACTGGCGTCCGAAGCGGCCGCCGGGGAAGTCGTCGTCGGTGGCCGGCGCGGCGGGCGGCTGCGGGGGCAGCGCCGGCTTGGGGTGCACGGCCACGGGGGCGCCCTCGTCGCCGAGCACGGGCCAGCCGTCGGCGTCCCAGCGCATCGGCTGGAGGTGGACGACCCTGCCGTAGGCGCCCCGCTGCTGGAAGTGCAGGAACCAGTCCTCGCCGGCCGCCGTGCGCACCCAGCCGCCCTGGTGGGGGCCGTTCACGTCGGTGTCGTGCTGTTCCAGCACGACGCGCTCCTCGTAGGGGCCGAAGAAGTCGCGGGAGCGGAAGGCGCCCTGCCAGCCGGTCTCCACTCCCCCGGCCGGGGCGAGGATCCAGAACCAGCCGTCGTGCCGGTAGAGCTTGGGGCCCTCCAGGGTGAACCAGCCGGGCAGCCGGTCCGCGTCGACGATCACCTTGCCCCCGTCGAGCAGTCCGGTGCCGTCGGGCCGCATCCGATGCCCGGTGAGCCGGTTCTTGACCCCGGAGCGGGACTTGGCCCAGGCGTGCACGAGGTACGCCTCGCCGGTCTCCTCGTCCCACAGCGGACACGGGTCGATGAGCCCCTTGCCCTCCTTGACCAGGTGCGGTCGGGTCCACGGGCCGCGGATCTCGGGGGCGTTGACCTGGAAGACGCCCTGGTCGGGGTCGCCCCAGAAGATCCAGAACCGGTCGTCGAAGTGCCGCAGCGAGGGCGCCCACACCCCGCAGTCGTGGCGGGGCGCCCGGAACTCGCTCGCGGGTTCGAGGAGGTGCAGCGCGTGGCCGACGAGCGTCCAGTTGACCAGGTCCCGGGAGTGGAGCAGGGGAAGTCCCGGGACCCGGCCGAAACTGGAGGCCGTCATATAGAAGTCGTCGGCCACGCGCAGGACATCGGGGTCGGACCAGTCGGCGTCGAGCACGGGGTTGCGGTAGGTGCCGTCGCCCCGGTCGGCGGAGAAGGCGGGCGCGCTCACGGAGGTCGTCACGGGCTCACCGCCTTGCGGACCAGGGCCGCCGCCTCGCCGCGGTCGAGGGTGCCGTCGGCGACAACGGTGACGACCCGGCGTACGGCGGTCCCGCCGGGCTCGACGGTCAGGCGTTCGGTGGGGGCGAGCGACGAGCCGACGCCCGGGTACTCGTCGGCGCGGACGAACCAGGGGTCGCGGCGGGTGGTGGCGGTGGCCCCCGCGAAGACGAGTGTCCAGGTGTCGCCGGCGAGGGCGAGCCAGTCGGCGCGGGTGCCGTGGACGTCGGTCTCGCCCTCGGCGTCGGCGGTGAACACCCGCGGGGTCCGGGCCTCCTTGCGGGCCCGCCAGAAGAACCCGCCGTACGCGGCGCCGGGGCGTCCGTTGGTGGCGGGGCTGCCGATCGAGACGGGCGCGCCGGTGGTGTTGGTGAGCGAGAAGGTGAAGTCCAACGCCCAGGCGCTGTCGGTCAGTTCGGTGGCCGCGACGGTACGGCGCTCGCGCAGCAGCTCGGTGCCGGACGCCACCCAGCGCAGTTCCTCGACGAAGCCGTCGGGGTCGCGCAGCTGGAAGGCGACGTGGCGCTGGGAGCCGTGGTTGTCGAGCTCGGTGGGGCCCCGGTCGCGGACGTAGGTCCGCCCGCCCCAGAAGTTGTGCCCCTCGACGTCGGGAACGGCGACACCGACGCCGAGGTGGTGGAGGTGGTCGGCGGGGCTCAGCTCGGTGACCGCCGTACCGGACAGGGTGGTGACGGGGTGGAGGTAGGGGCGGGGCGAGAGGCGGGTCGGCACCTCGGGCCGGGCGTGGTACCGGCCCACCGGGCGTCCCGCCACCCGCAGGACGAGGGACTCGTCGTTCGTCATCAGGTACTCACCTCGTTCGCCGGTGGCTCGGGGAGCGCCCAGCGGGCGCCCAGTTCGGAGTAGAGGGCGAGGTCGTCGGCGGCGGCCGTGACCAGGGCGTCGATGCCGTCGACGACCCGGCGGTCCTCCTCGGGCAGCCGGTGCCAGGCGTCGGCCGGGAGCGCGCGAGGGTCGGGGGCGGTGCGGATCGCCTCGACGACCTTCATGAACGCGCCGGTGGTCTCCGGCGGGACCAGCAGGTCGGCGCCGTCGACGAGATGGTCGACCAGGTTCTCCAGCAGGTCGGTGCGCCCGTACTCGATCTCCTCGGGGCCGTGTCCGGCCCGCTGGACGAGCACGCGGTCCTGCTTGTACCAGAAGGTGATCCGCCCGCTGGTGCCGTGGACGACGTTGTACGGCTCGCCGGGGTTCTCCGCGCACAGTGTGGCCGCGACGGTGATCCGGCCGCCGCGGGCGGTGGTGATCCGCACGCAGGAGGTGTCGTCGGACTCGATGTCGTTGGCCCGCAGCAGTTCGGTCTCGATGGCGGCGACGTCCTCGGCGCGGCCCGCGCCGCCGAGCGCGAGCCCGGTGGCGACGGCGTGCGCGAGGGGGTTGGTGAGCGCCCCGTCGATCACGTCGACACCGTTCAGACGGCGCTTGCCCGCCCAGGGCGCCCGCTGGTAGTACGCCTCGGCGCGGGCCCAGGCGCCGGCGCCGCCGATGCCGGTGACCTCGCCGATCAGTCCGTCCGCGATCATCTTCCGGATCGCGGGCACCGCGTGCGAGCCCAGCGACTGGAAGCCGATCTGGCAGACGACTCCGGCGGCGGCCACCCCGTCCGCCATCCGGCGGAACTCGGCGTACGACGGGGCCGGGGGCTTCTCCAGCAGGATGTGCACGCCCCGCTGCGCCGCCGCCAGCGCCAGGTCGGTGTGGGTCGGGATCGGGGTGCAGATCACGGCGATCGCGGCGCCGGTGGAGTCGAGGAGCGCGCCGAAGTCGGCGGACTGCTCGGGGGTGCCGAGGCCGTCCGGGAGCTCGTCCACGGTGAGCGGGGTCAGCTCGCAGACGCCGGCGAGGCGCACGATCCCCTTGTCCGCCAGACGGCGGATGTTCTCCAGGTGCCAGCGGCCGTGGCCGCGGGCGCCCGCGAGGACGAGCGGGACCGGGGTGTCGTGTGCGGTGGTGTGGTTCATCGGAGCCTCCCTGCGCCCGCGCCGCGCGCCACCTCTCGGTCGGCCCTCACGGCGCTGTCGATCTTCTGGTGCAGGGTAGGCGTCCAGCCGACGTCGGCCGCCAGATCGCGCTCGCTGCCGGAGTTGTAGGCGTTGTGGATGGCGAGGAGATCCACCGGATAGCCGTTGAAGAGGGTGCCCGTCTGGTGGAGCGCGGTGCCGTTCCAGCTCTTGACCAGGTCGGCGACCTCGACGTGGCCCGGCGTGGTGAACGCGTTGTTCTCGGCGTACACGGCGGACTCGGTGGAGATGCCCAGCGAGTAGCGGTAGTCGTGGGCGTCGGCCGGGACGACGTAGCGGTTGTTGTAGAGGTGCACCTGCCCGAAGCGGACGCGGGGCGCGCGCTGGACGACGTTCTCGAACTGGTTGTGGTGCAGGGTGACGCGCAGTTTGCCCCGGTCGCCCGTGGCGGTGTCACCGTTGCCGATCAGGAGGCCCTTGTCGTGGTCGGCGAACCGGCTCCAGGAGACGGTGACCAGGTCGGAGGCGTTGGTGATGTCGAGCAGGCCGTCGTGCCGGAGGTGGTTGCGGCCGAAGTGGGTGGGCTCGTCCTCGTCGGGGTGGCCCTGGTCGGAGATCGTGACGTGGTCGATCCAGACGTGGGTGGCGCCGCGCAGCCAGATGTTGTCGTAGGCGGTCTTCCAGTCGCCGAGGCCACCGGTGTTGGGCTGCCAGACGGGGAAGCAGTCGTAGGCGTCGCGGAGTTCCAGATTGCGGATGATCACATTGTCGGAGCCTCTGAGCTGGAGGCTGGCCCCCTTGAGCACCGCGCCCTTGAGGCCGACGATCGTGGTGTGGGAGCCGACGGGCAGCTCGATCCGTTCGGCCTGCTTCGCGGCCGACGCCTGGCGGGCCTCCTCCTGCGCGCCGCTCGGCCTGGCCGAGCCCCAGGTGCGCGGGTCGTACGCGGCGAGGTACTTCCTCAGCTCGTAGCCGCCGGTGGCGTAGTCGTCGCAGTCGAGCTTCTCGCCGTCGTCACCGGTGTTGGCGTCGACGGTCCCCGCGATCCGGATGATCTTGGGGGTGTCGCTGCCGCCGTCGAGCGCCCGGACCAGCTCGCTCCGGTCGCGCACGGTGTGGACGTGGGCGGCGTCGGCGGTGACACCCCCCGTGGTCCCGCCGTCGGCCGCGGCCCAGCCGTCGTCCGCGGCGAGCGTGTCCCTGCTGATGTCCCTGCTGATGTCGCGCCCGACGTCGCGGGGCTCCGCCCCCGCCGGGGTGCTGAGCGCGAGGCCCAGCATCCCGGCGAGCGCGACGAGGGAGAGACCTCTCCTGCGGTGACTCATCCCTTCACCGCCCCCGCGCTGAAGCCGGTGATCAGCCACTTCTGGATGAAGGCGAACACGATGACGACCGGGACGGCGGCGATGATGCCGCCGGCGGCGAGCGCGCCCAGGTCGACGCTGTCGGCGCTGAGCAGGGTGTTCAGGCCGACCGGGATGGTCTGCTTCTCCTGGTTGCTGAGGAACATCAGCGCGAACAGGAAGTGGTTCCAGGAGTGCACGAAGGCGAAGGAGCCGACGGCGATCAGACCGGGCCGCAGCAGCGGCAGTACGACCACCCGGAACGCGGTGAACCGGTTGCAGCCGTCGACCCAGGCCGCCTCCTCCAGCGAATACGGCACGTTCTTGATGAAGTTGCTGATCAGGATGATCGACAGCGGCAGCTGGAAGACCGTCTCGGCGAGGATGACGCTGCCGAGCGAGTTGATCATCCGCAGCTCGGCGAAGATCTGGAACAGCGGGACGAGGAGCAGCGCGCCCGGGACGAACTGGGAGCACAGCAGCGCCAGCATGAAGCCGCGCTTGATCTTGAAGTCGAAGCGGGCGAGGGCGTAGCCGCCGGCGAGGGCGACGAGCGTGGTCATCAGCAGGGTGACGACCCCGACGAGCACGCTGTTCTGGAAGTAGACCCCGAAGCTGCGCTCGTTCCACACCTTCTCGAAGTGCTCGAACGTGATGGGCCACGGCACGAGCGAGGTCGAGCCCGGCTTGCGGAGCGCGAACAGCAGGATCCAGTAGAAGGGGACGAGGGTGAAGACGAGGTAGACCGACAGGGGCAGATAGATCTGCCAGCGGGGCACCTCGTCCCAGGCACGCTGCTGCTTGCGGGGCCGCTGCGGGGGCTCCTCGGCCGCCGGCACCGCCATCGGCGGAGCGACCTTCTCGGCGTCCTTGGTGATCACTTGGACTCGCCTCCGAACTTGCTCAGCCGCAGATAGACCATCGAGCAGAAGAGCAGGATCACGAACGCGACCGTGGTCAGGGCGGACGCGTAGCCGAAGTTGTGGGCGTCGACCGAGGTGTTGGCGATGTACAGCGGGAGGGTGGTGGTCTCCCCCGCGGGTCCGCCGCCGGTCAGGGTGTAGAGGAGGTCGACGTTGTTGAACTCCCACACCGCGCGCAGCAGCGTGGAGAGGATGATCGCGTCCTTGAGGTGCGGCAGCGTGATGTGGAAGAACTGCCGGACGCGGCTCGCGCCGTCGACCTCGGCGGCCTCGTAGAGGTCCTTCGAGATGGACTGGAGGTCGGCGAGGATGAGGATCGCGAAGAAGGGGACACCGCGCCACAGGTCGGCGACGACCACCGCCGAGAAGACGGTGGAGGTGTCGGAGAGCCAGCTGGTGCCGTACTCGCCGATGCCGAGGTCCGCGAGGTAACGGGTGATGCCCGTCTGGGAGTTGTAGAGGAGCACCCAGATCGCGGAGGTGAGGACGCCGGAGACGGCCCACGGCGAGAAGACGAGCGCGCGGCCGAGGGCCCGGCCGACGAACGTCTGGTTGACGATCAGCGCGAGCGCGAGACCGAACAGCAGCTGGAGCCCGACCTCGACGACGACCCACTTGGCGCTGAAGACGAGGGTGTCCCAGAACAGCGGGTCCTCGGTGAAGGCGTGGACGAAGTTGTCGAAGCCGGCGAAGCCGTTCCGCCAGGGCTTGGTGGGGTTGTAGTGCTGCAGGCTGTAGTAGAAGACGCTGACGACCGGGTAGGCGATGAAGCCCAGCATGAGCAGGGCGGCCGGGGCGATCAGCAGATAGGGCAGCCTGCGCGGGGTCGCGGAGGCACGGCGCGCACGGCTCCGCCGGGGTGGCGCGGGCGGTTTCGCCACGGCTGCGGCTTGGGCCATGACTGGGGCTCCGTTTCTGGGTGCGTCGTTGCACGTCGTGGTGCGTCGTTGCGCGTGGGGTGCAGGAAGCGCTTTCTCGCTGGGCAGAGGCGGGTGGTTCGCGGAACGGGGTGCGGCTTGCTGTGGGGTGGCGTCTGCGGGTGCTTCGGGGCTTGTCGCGCAGTTCCCCGTGCCCCTTGTGGCGGCGCCCGGTGTCGGAGCGGTCAGCCCGCGTAGGGGTCCGGGACCTTGCCCGGTCTGGCCAGGAACTCGAAGTCGCAGCCGGTGTCGGCCTGGGTGATCTGGTCGTTGTAGAGGGCGCCGTAGCCGCGTTCGTAGCGGGTGGGCGGCTCGGTCCACTCCGCTCGGCGGCGCTCCAGCTCCTCGTCGTCCACGTGGAGATGGAGGGTGCGCGCCTCGACGTCGAGCGTGATCGGGTCGCCGGTGCGGACCAGGGCGAGCGGGCCCCCGATGTACGACTCCGGTGCGACGTGCAGCACGCAGGCGCCGTAACTCGTGCCGCTCATCCGGGCGTCGGAGATCCGCACCATGTCCCGTACGCCCTGCTTCAGCAGGTGGTCGGGGATGGGCAGCATCCCGTACTCGGGCATGCCGGGGCCGCCCTTGGGTCCGGAGTTGCGCAGGACGAGGACGCTGTCGGCGGTGATGCCGAGCGACGGGTCGTTGATGGTGCGCTGCATGGTCCGGTAGTCGTCGAAGACGACCGCGGGACCGGTGTGCTTGAGCAGGTGGCGCTCGGCGGCTATGTGCTTGATGACCGCTCCGTCCGGACAGAGGTTGCCGCGCAGGACGGCGACCCCGCCCTCGGCGGCGACCGGGTTCTCGCGGGTGCGGATCACGGCGTCGTTGTGGACGAGCGCGCCGTCGAGCTGCTCGCGCAGCGTGTCGTGGGAGACGGTCGGCCGGTCCAGGTGCAGCAGGTCGGTGATCCGGGAGAGGAACCCGGGCAGACCTCCCGCGAAGTGGAAGTCCTCCATCAGGTACGTCCGACCGCCGGGCCGGACGTCGGCCAGCACCGGGACGGTGCGGGCGATGCGGTCGAAGTCGTCCAGGGTGAGGTTGACGCCCGCGCGGCCGGCCATGGCGATGAGGTGGATGACCGCGTTGGTGGAGCCGCCGAGCCCGAGGACGGTGGTGACGGCGTCCTCGAAGGCGTCGGCGGTGAGGATGTCGCTCAACGTGCGGTCCTTGTGGACCAGTTCGACGATCCGCAGCCCGGACCTGGCGGCCATCCGGTCGTGCCCGGAGTCGACGGCCGGGATGCTCGACGCGCCGGGGACCGTGACCCCGAGGGCCTCGGCGGCGGCGGTGAGCGTGGAGGCCGTGCCCATCGTCATGCAGTGACCGGGCGAACGGGCGAGACCGGACTCCAGTTCGGTCATCTCGCAGTCGCCGATGAGCCCGGCGCGCCGGTCGTCCCAGTACTTCCACATGTCGGTGCCGGAGCCGAGGACCTCGTTGCGCCAGTGCCCCGGCAGCATGGGCCCGGCGGGCACGAACACCGTCGGCAGGTCGACGCTGGCGGCACCCATCAGCAGGGCGGGCGTGGACTTGTCGCAGCCGCCCATCAGTACGGCCCCGTCGACCGGGTACGAGCGGAGCAGCTCCTCGGTCTCCATCGCGAGCATGTTGCGGTAGAGCATCGGGGTCGGCTTCTGGAAGGTCTCCGAGAGGGTGGAGACCGGGAACTCCAGCGGGAAACCGCCCGCCTGCCACACGCCCCGCTTGACCGCCTGCGCGCGGTCCCGCAGGTGCACATGGCAGGGGTTGATGTCCGACCAGGTGTTCAGGATCGCGATGACCGGCTTGCCCAGGTGCTCCTCGGGCAGATAACCGAGCTGGCGGGTGCGGGCGCGGTGGCTGAAGGCGCGCAGCCCCGACGAGACGCCGCTGCCGTACCACTGGTGGCTGCGGAGTTCCTCCGGCTTCCGCCTGTTGTCGACCGGCTTCGTCATATCGACCACCCCGCAGCGATGGAGGCGACCTCGGCCCGCTCGTCCTCGGGCAGGCGCCTGCTGGGCGCCCGGACGTCCCGGCGGCACAGGCCGAGCGAGGCGAGGGCCTCCTTGACCACGGTCACGTTGTCGGCGGAGCCGTTCGCGGCGCGCAGCTCCTCGAAGCGGCGGATCTGCTCCCAGATCTTCATGGCGGCCGGGTAGTCGCCCGATCGAAGCGCTTCCCTCATGTTCAGCGAGACGGCCGGGGCGACATTGACGAGCCCCGAGGTGAAGCCCGTGGCGCCCGCCGAGAAGTACGAGGGGGCGTACGGCTCTGCGAGTCCGGCCACCCAGACGAAGCGGTCCAGGCCGGCGTCGCGGGCGAAGGCGGCGAAGCGCGCCGCGTCCGGGACGGCGTACTTCACGCCGATCACGTTCGGGCAGTCGTCGGCGAGTTCGGCGAGTCGGGCGCCGGAGAGCTGCGCGTTGCGGATGTAGGGCACGACGCCCAGCTCCGGCACGGCCTCGGCGATGGCCCGGTGGTAGTCGACCCAGCCGCCCTGCGAGACGTAGGGGTGGACCGGCTGGTGGACCATCACCATCCGGGCGCCGGCCGCGCGGGCGTGCTCGGCGGAGGCGACCGCGGTGGGGATGTCGTGCCCGACGCCGACCAGGACCACGGCGCGGTCGCCGACCTCGTCCATGGTCAGCTCGGTGACCAGGCGCCGCTCCTCGGGGGTGAGGGCGTAGAACTCGCCGGTGTTGCCGTTGGGCGTGAGGGTGGTGATCCCTCCGTCGAGCAGCCGACGCAGCAGGGCCCGGTGGGCGCCCTGGTCGACGGTGCCGTCCTCGGCGAACGGAGTCACCGGGATCGCGACCACGTCGGCCAGAGCCGTCCGTTGGGTCTCGAACGTCACGCTGCTCATGGATGACCTTCCTCTGCGAGGACTGCGGGGGCCGCCGCCTGCGCGACCGCGGCCCCG
>NZ_LIQX01000107.1 GCF_001418475.1 Streptomyces ossamyceticus
GTCCACACCGGGTCGCCGACCTCCTCCCGGTCCTGACCACTCGCCTGACCCCCGCCCCCCTCATGGGGTCACCCGCCTGAACCGAGGGCCGCCACCTCATGCGCACCGTCGCGTACCCCGCCGCCGATATCCGGGCGGCGGGGTACGCCATTGTCATCGGTGCGGCATTCCGCTCTTACGCGCGGCAATACGCTCGAACGAGCCATTCATAGTCCGCGCCCCGCGCCGGACTAGCCCCATCCGACCATGGCGAACCACCCGAACGGACAGGGAGTTCCGATGAACCGTCCGCGTGGAGGATGCGTCATCAACCTGTGAGAAAGCCGTGCTGCGAAATGCCTGCGGATTGACGCCCGTGGGGCAACACTGGGACCGGACCGAATTATCACAACGGGGGGCGGCCATGAGCGACGAGGCTTCACGCCGCGATACAGACACGACAGCCATCTCACCACTCACGACAGAGCGAAAGATCCCCACAACCATGTGCCAGCACCAGCCACCGTGCCCGACCGCCGAATCCGCCGACCGGGAAGGCGCCCGTCTCGTGGCGCACCACCCGGAGCAGGGATGGAGCCTGCTCTGCAACGGCGTTCTGCTCTTCGAGGACACCGGTGAGCTCCTTCCCGACGGCCAGATCATCGCCCCGCACCGCCCGCTCGGCAGCGGCACGGTGATGACGGCGGCCTGACCCGCGAGAGGTGCGCACAGGGCGAGCATCCCCGCGACGGACGCCCGCCCGGACACGAAGAGGGGCCGGCCCGGAGAAGCACTCTCCGAACCGGCCCCGACGCGTTTCCGCGGGTGACTACTCTTCGTAGGCGTCCAGCGGCGGGCAGGAGCAGACCAGGTTCCGGTCACCGAAGGCCTGGTCGATCCGGCGCACCGGCGGCCAGTACTTGTCGGCGGGCTTGACCCCGGCCGGGAACACGGCCTCCTCACGGGAATACGCGTGGCTCCACTCGCCGCCGAGCGCGGCCGCGGTGTGCGGCGCGTTCCGCAGCGGGTTGTCCTCGGCGGGCCACTCGCCCGACCCGACCTTCTCGATCTCCGCGCGGATCGCGATCATCGCGTCGCAGAACCGGTCCAGTTCGGCGAGGTCCTCCGACTCGGTCGGCTCGATCATCAGCGTCCCCGCCACCGGGAACGACATCGTCGGCGCGTGGAAGCCGTAGTCGATCAGCCGCTTGGCGATGTCGTCGACGCTCACCCCGGTCGTCTTCGCGAGGGGCCGCAGGTCGACGATGCACTCGTGTGCGACGAGCCCGCCCGGACCGGTGTACAGCACGGGGTAGTGCGGCTCCAGCCGCTTGGCGATGTAGTTGGCGCTGAGCACGGCGACCTGCGTCGCCCGCTTGAGGCCCTCGCCGCCCATCAGCCGGACGTACGACCACGAGATCGGCAGGATGCCCGCCGAGCCCCACGGGGCGGCCGAGATCGGGCCCACACCGGTCTCGGGGCCGGCCGCGGGCTGCATCGGGTGGTTCGGCAGATACGGCGCCAGGTGCTCCCTGACCCCCACGGGCCCGACACCGGGACCGCCGCCACCGTGCGGGATGCAGAACGTCTTGTGCAGGTTCAGGTGCGAGACGTCACCGCCGAAGTGGCCCGGCTTGGCGAGGCCCACCAGCGCGTTGAGGTTGGCGCCGTCGACGTACACCTGGCCGCCGGCGTCGTGCACCTGGGCGCAGATGTCGGCGACGTGCTCCTCGAACACACCGTGCGTCGACGGGTAGGTGATCATCAGCACGGACAGCTCGTCGCGGTACTGCTCGATCTTGGCCCGCAGGTCCTCGACGTCGATCTCGCCGTCCTCGGCGGTCTTCACGACGACGACCTTCATGCCCGCCATCACGGCGCTCGCGGCGTTGGTGCCGTGCGCGGAGGACGGGATCAGGCAGACGGTGCGCTGGTCATCGCCGTTGGCCCGGTGGTAACCGCGTACGGCGAGCAGGCCCGCCAGCTCACCCTGCGAGCCGGCGTTCGGCTGGAGCGACACCTTGTCGTATCCGGTGACCTCGGCGAGCCGCTCCTCCAGTTCGCGGATCAGCGTCAGATAGCCCTGGGCCTGCGCGGCGGGCGCGAAGGGGTGCAGCTGCCCGAACTCGGGCCAGGTCACCGGCTCCATCTCGGTGGTCGCGTTGAGCTTCATCGTGCAGGAGCCCAGCGGGATCATGCCCCGGTCGAGCGCGTAGTCCCGGTCGGCGAGACGACGCAGGTAGCGCAGCATCGCGGTCTCGGACCGGTGGTCGTGGAACACGGGGTGCGTGAGGTAGTCGTCGGAGCGCAGCAGCGCCTCGGGCAGCGTGTCCTCGGCGACCGCGTCGAGGTCCTCGACGTTGCCCTCCACCCCGAACGCCGTCCACACGGCACCCAGCTGCGCCCGTGTGGTGGTCTCGTCGCAGGAGACGGACACCTGGTCGGCGTCCACGAGGTGCAGGTTCACGCCGTGCTGCCGCGCGGCGGCGACGACCTCGGCGGCCCGTCCCGGCACCCGCGCGGTGAGCGTGTCGAAGTACGCGCCGTGCACGACCTCGACGCCGCCCGCGGCGAGCCCCGCGGCGAGCACGGTGGCGTACCGGTGGGTGCGCCGGGCGATGGTCCGCAGCCCCTCGGGACCGTGGTAGACGGCGTACATGCCGGCCATCACGGCGAGCAGCACCTGGGCGGTGCAGATGTTGCTGGTCGCCTTCTCCCGGCGGATGTGCTGCTCGCGGGTCTGGAGGGCGAGCCGGTACGCCTTGTGCCCGTCCGCGTCCACGGAGACGCCCACGAGCCGTCCGGGCAGGCTGCGCGCGAACTTCTCGTGCACGGCCATGTAGCCGGCGTGCGGCCCGCCGAAGCCCATCGGCACACCGAACCGCTGCGTCGTGCCGACCGCGATATCGGCGCCCAGCTCACCGGGCGGGGTCAGCAGGGTGAGGGCGAGCAGGTCGGCGGCGACGGTGACGAGCGCTCCGAGGCCGTGGGCCTGCTCGATGACGGGCTTGAGGTCGCGTACGGCACCGGAGGCGCCCGGGTACTGCAGGAGTACGCCGTTGATCTCGCGGGAGGCGATGTCGGCGGGGATGCCGTCGCTGAGGTCGGCGACGACGACCTCGACCCCGGTGGGCTCGGCGCGGGTCTCGATCACGGCGATGGTCTGCGGCAGCGTGTCCGCGTCGATCAGGAAGAGGCCCTTCTTGTTCCGGCCCATGCGCCGGGACAGGGACATGGCCTCGGCGGCGGCCGTGCCCTCGTCGAGCAGGGAGGCGCCGGAGGTGGGCAGCCCGGTGAGCTCGGCGACCATGGTCTGGAAGTTGAGCAGCGCTTCGAGCCGCCCCTGGGAGATCTCGGGCTGGTACGGCGTGTAGGCCGTGTACCAGGCAGGGTTCTCCATGACGTTGCGCAGGATGACCGGCGGGGTGAAGGTCCCGTAGTAGCCGAGCCCGATCATGGAGCCCAGCACCTGGTTGCGGTCGGCGAGCGAGCGCAGCTCGGCCAGCACCTCGGCCTCGGTGCGGGCGCCCGGCAGCTTCAGCGCCTCGGCGTTCTTGATCACATCGGGGACCGCGGCGGCCGTCAGCTCGTCGAGCGAGCCGTATCCGACGTGGGCGAGCATCTTGGCCCGGGCCTCGGCGTCGGGTCCGATGTGACGCCGCTCGAACGGGATGCCCTGTTCGAGCTCTGCGAGCGGAATGCGGTGGGCGGTCATTGCGGAGGCCTCCTGGTCTGACACGACCTTCGAGGGCACCACGGCATGGGTGCCCGACGGCCTCCCCCTCTGTCATCTCGACCTGAGAGCTTCACCGGCCCGAGTAGGGGCCGGCTTTCACCGTCGGTGAGAGCGGAAACCGTCGACACCCGCTCTGCTTTCCAGAGTGACCTCGTCCGTGCGGTACGTGAGCCTGAGAGATTCCGGGGAGGATTTGCTCCTTCGGCGCCTCCGGGTGGTGTCCGGAGGACTCTCCCGCACGGGTTCAACAGCCGCTGCCAGCGTATCAGCGCGGTCAACGCACGTGCCTTCGAGTGGCCGCCGTCCCGGTTGTGCCTTTTCGTAGTGGTGAGGAAGGATTTGCAAACCCCCATGGCAACCACTTGGAGGGCCCGTGCAGACCGACATCGATCCGCGCAATCTGATCGGCCGCAAGGCGTTCGACCGCAAGGGCACCAAGATCGGCACCGTGGACGAGGTCTACCTCGACGACGCGACCGGCGTCCCCGAGTGGGCCGCGATACGCATGGGCCTCTTCGGCCGCGACGCCTTCATCCCCCTCGAGCCGAGCGAGCTCGTCGAGGGCTCTCTCCGCGTCCCCTTCGACCGCGCGCTCATCAAGGACGCCCCCGACTTCGGTGTCGGCCGCCACCTCTCCCCCGAACAGGAACTCCAGCTCTACCACCACTACGGCCTGGACATAGCCCCGCCGCCCCCGCTGGACCACGAGTTCGGCAACGTGGCGAGCCAGGAAGACCCCTGACCCCGCCCCGGCCCTTCTCGCG
>NZ_LIQX01000108.1 GCF_001418475.1 Streptomyces ossamyceticus
CTACGACTTCGCCGTGTACGGCACCGCCTCCGCGCTCGTCCTCGGCCCCGCCTTCTTCCCCTCGGGCAACGCCACGGTCTCCACCCTCGCCGCGTTCCTCACCTTCGCCGCGGCCTTCGTCTCCCGCCCCCTCGGCGTCGTCCTCTTCGGCACGATCGGCGACCGGCTCGGCAGGCGCCGCGCCCTGGTCGCCTCCCTGCTGCTGATGGGCGTCGCGACGGTCGGCGTGGGCCTGCTGCCCACCTACGAGACCGCCGGACTCCTCGCACCCGTCCTCCTCGTGACGCTCCGTCTGTTGCAGGGCGTCAGCATGGGCGGCGAATGGGGCGGAGCGGTCCTCCTCGCCGCCGAGCACGCCCCGCCCGGCCGCCGCGCGCTGTACGCGGCCGTCCCCAACATGGGGCCGTCGCTCGGCTTCCTGCTCTCCAGCGCCGTTGTCGTCCCCACCCTCGACATCGTCGGCCGGGACGGCTTCTCCGACTGGGCCTGGCGGATCCCGTTCCTGCTCAGCGCCGTGCTCGTCATGGTGGGGCTGTGGGTGCGCACGACGGTCGCCGAGTCCCCCGTGTTCAAGGCGGAGACCGGCGGGGGCACTCGCACACCGGCGTGGGCCGAGACGGAGGACCGGCCCGCCGAGCAGTCCCCGGCGTCCCGCTTCCCGCTCGGCACGCTCCTCGCGCGCCACCCCGGCCGGCTGCTGCTCGGCACCGGGGCGGCGATCGGCGGCTCGGCCGTCTACTACCTCACGATCGTCTACAGCCTGTCCTACGGCCCCAAGACGCTCGGCATCCCGCAGAACACGATGCTGACGGCCGCGAGCATCGGGGCGGCGGCCGGGATCGCGATCACCCTGCCCGTCGCGCGCCTCGCCGACCGGGTCGGACGGCGACCCCTCATGCTCACGGGCGCGACCGGGTCCGTGCTGTGGGCGGTGCCGATGTACGCCTCGCTCAGCTCACGGAACGCGCTGCTCATCACCGGCGCGTACGCGGTGGGGCTGATGCTGCTCGCGCTGATGTTCTCGCCGATGGCGGCGTTCCTCGCGGAGCTGTTCCCGGCGCGGCTGCGGTACACCGGGGCGTCCGCGGCGTTCATCCTCGCCAACACGCTCGGGGGCGGCTTCGCGCCGCTCGCCGCGACGTGGCTGAACAGCCAGTGGTCGTCGCCGCTGGTGCTGGGCTTCTACACGGGCGGGCTGTGCCTGGTCAGCCTGGCCTGCCTGGCGACTCTGCCGGAGACACGGGAGGGGGACTTCGCCGTCTGATCCGTCCGACGGCGGTTCGTGGTTGCTCGCGCGGTTCCCCGCGCCCCTCGCACAGCAGGGGCTGCGCCCCGTGCTGTGCGCCTTGAAGGGCGCGGGGTACCGCAGGACAAGCCCTCACCCGGTCGGCAGGTCCCTCAGGGAGACGCCGGCGGGTACAGCGAGCGGGGAAGCTGGGACGCCGCCGCCGCGTCCAGGAGCCACAGGGTGCGGGCCCTTCCGTACGCGCCCGCGACCGGCGCCTGGATCTCACCGGCGCCGGACAGGCCGATGGCCGCCGCCCGCGCCTTGTCCTCGCCGGCCGCCAGCAGCCACACCTCCCGCGCCGCCCGGATCGCCGGCAACGTCAGGGTGACCCGGGTGGGCGGGGGCTTCGGCGCTCCCCGCACCCCGACCACCGTCCGCTCGGTCTCCCGTACGGCCGGCAGTTCCGGGAACAGCGACGCCACATGTGTGTCCGGGCCGACGCCCAGCATCAGCACGTCGAACGTCGGCACCGAGCCGTGGTTCTCCGGTCCGGCCGCCCGCGCCAGCTCCTCCGCGTACGCGGCGGCCGCCGAGTCCACATCGGTGCCCCACGGTCCGTCCGACGCGGGCATCGCGTGCACCCGCTTCGGGTCCAGCGGCACCGAGTCCAGCAGCGCCTCCCTCGCCTGGGTGATGTTCCGCTCGGGGTCGCCCTCGGGCAGGTACCGCTCGTCACCCCACCACAGGTCCAGCCGGCCCCAGTCGACGGCGTCCCGCGCGGGCGCCGCCGCCAGCGCGGCGAGCAGACCGTTGCCGTTGCGGCCACCGGTGAGGACCACCGAGGCGTAGCCGCGCGAGGCCTGCGCGTCCACGACCTTGGTGATCAGCCGGGCAGCCGCCGCCTGCGCCATCAGCTCCTTGTCGCGGTGCACGACCAGCTGAGGAGTGCTCACTACGACGCCGCCTTCTTCACGGGCGGCATCTGCGCCGGCGTGGGCCGCTCGCCCTCGCCCTCGCCGTCACCACCGGCCGCCAACGCCGACAGGGCCAGCGAAGCGGACGCGGAAGACGAAGCCGAAGACGAAGACGGAGCGGACGTGGAAGACGCGCCGGAAGCGGCCGTCGAGGCCGTGCCCCCACCCGAGGCGTCCGCCGCCGAGGGCGAAGCGCTTCCCGAGGACAGGGCCGACCCGGCGCCTCCCGGAGAAGCCGCGCCCCCAGCCGAGGCCGAGGCCGGAGCCGAAGCCGGAGCCGATGTCGCCCCGGACGTCGTCCCGCCCGGCAGCGCGCTCCCCGCGGAGCCGCCCAGCCGGTCCACCCCGAACCGCAGCGCCGAGGCGTACGTGTCGTCCGGGTCCAGTCGGCGCAGCTCCTCCGCCAGCAGCTCGGACGTCTCGCGGCGCTTCAGCGCCACCGCCCGGTCCGGCTGGTCCTCCAGCGTGAGAAGGGCGAGACCACCGGAGGGCCGGTACAGCCGGATGGGGCCGGTGCTGGTCAGCATCCGCACCTCGTTCAGGCCGGGGCCCGCCGACACTCCGCGCCGCACATGGACGTGCAGCCGGTCCGCGAGCCACATCGCCAGCAGCTCCACGCTCGGGTTGTACTGCTCGCCGTGCACCTCCGCGGAGATGACCTCGCAGTCCACCTGGTCGAGCGCGGCCGCCAGCATGGAACGCCACGGGGTGATCCGCGTCCAGGCGAGATCCGTGTCGCCGGGTTCGTAGTTGTCGGCGCGGGCCCGCAGCTCGTCGATCGGCTTCTCGGCGGAGTAGCTGTCGGTGACGCGCCGCTGGGCGAGCGCGCCCAGCGGATCGCGGGCCGGGTCGAGCGGCGCGGTGACCGGCCACCACACCACGACCGGCGCGTCCGGCAGCAGCAGCGGCAGCACCACCGACTGGGCGTGGTCCGCGACCTCGCCGTACAGCCGGAGGACGACCGTCTCGCCGGCGCCCGCGTCCGCGCCCACCCGCACCTCGGCGTCGAGGCGGGACTTCGTCCGGTCCCGGGGACCGCGTGAGACACGCTTGATGACCACGAGCGTGCGCGAGGGATGCTCGCGGGACGCGTCGTTCGCGGCCTTCAACGCGTCGTACGCGTTCTCCTCGTCCGTGACGATGACCAGCGTGAGCACCATGCCGACGGCCGGCGTGCCGATCGCGCGGCGCGCCTTGACGAGCGCCTTGTTGATCTTGCTGGCGGTGGTGTCCGTGAGGTCTGTCTTCATGGCCGGCGCCAGCTCCGTCCGTCTCGTTCGAGCATCTCGTCCGCCTCGACGGGGCCCCAGGTACCGGCCTGGTACTGGGCGGGCCTGCCGTGCTTGTCCCAGTACTCCTCGATCGGGTCGAGGATCTTCCAGGACAGTTCGACCTCCTCCGTGCGCGGGAAGAGGTTCGAGTCACCGAGCAGGACGTCGAGGATCAGCCGCTCGTACGCCTCGGGGCTGGACTCCGTGAACGACTCGCCGTACGCGAAGTCCATCGACACGTCCCGGATCTCCATCGAGGTGCCCGGCACCTTGGAGCCGAAGCGGACGGTGACACCCTCGTCGGGCTGGACGCGGATGACGATCGCGTTCTGGCCCAGTTCCTCGGTGGCGGTGGAGTCGAAGGGGGAGTGGGGCGCCCGCTGGAAGACCACGGCGATCTCGGTCACCCGGCGGCCGAGGCGCTTGCCGGTCCGCAGGTAGAACGGCACACCGGCCCAGCGGCGGTTGTCGACCTCCACCTTGATCGCGGCGTACGTGTCGGTCTTCGACTTGCGGTCGATGCCGTCCTCTTCGAGGTAGCCGATGACCTTCTCGCCGCCCTGCCAGCCGGCCGCGTACTGCGCGAACACGGTGTCCCGGCCGAGGTCCCGCGGCAGCCGTACCGCGCCGAGGACCTTGGTCTTCTCCGCGGCGAGCGCGTCCGCGTCGAAGGAGGCGGGCTCCTCCATCGCGGTCAGCGCCATCAGCTGCAGGAGGTGGTTCTGGATGACGTCACGAGCGGCGCCGATGCCGTCGTAGTAGCCGGCGCGGCCGCCGATGCCGATGTCCTCGGCCATGGTGATCTGCACATGGTCCACGAAGGACCGGTTCCAGATCGGCTCGAACATCGTGTTGGCGAACCGGAGCGCCAGGATGTTCTGGACGGTCTCCTTGCCCAGGTAGTGGTCGATGCGGAAGACCTGGTCCGGGGCGAAGACCTCGTGGACGATCGCGTTGAGCTCCTCGGCCGACTTCAGGTCGTGGCCGAAGGGCTTCTCGATGACCGCGCGCCGCCAGGAACCGCTCGACTGGTCGGCCAGTCCGTGCTTCTTCAGCTGCTGGATCACGACCGGGAACGCGGACGGCGGCACAGAGAGGTAGAAGGCGAAGTTGCCACCGGTGCCCTGCGCCTTGTCCAGCTCCTGGATCGTGTCGCGCAGCCGCTCGAACGACAGGTCGTCGTCGAAGGTGCCCTGCACGAACCGCATGCCCTGGATGAGCTGCTGCCAGACCTCCTCGCGGAAGGGCGTGCGGGCATGCTCCTTGACCGCGTCGTGGACCTCCTGCGCGAAGTCCTCGTGCGCCCATTCACGGCGCGCGAAACCGACGAGCGAGAAGCCCGGCGGCAGCAGTCCGCGGTTGGCGAGGTCGTACACGGCAGGCATCAGCTTCTTGCGTGACAAGTCGCCTGTGACGCCGAAGATGACCAGGCCCGACGGCCCCGCGATACGCGGGAGCCGTCGGTCCGCGGCGTCACGCAGCGGATTGCTGCTCGACAAGGTGTTCAGCCCTCCGAGGGTGCGAGGCGCTTCAGCTCCGCCTCGGTCGACTTGAGCAGGTCGTTCCAGGACGCCTCGAACTTCTCGACGCCCTCCTCCTCCAGCAGCTGGACGACCTCGTCGTACGAGATGCCGAGCTTCTCGACCGCGTCCAGCTCGGCACGGGCCTGCTCGTACGTCCCGGCGACCGCGTCGCCGCGGATCTCACCGCTGTCCGCGGTGGCCTCCAGGGTGGCCTCCGGCATGGTGTTCACCGTGTTCGGCGCCACCAGCTCGTCGACGTACAGGGTGGGCTTGTACGCCGGGTCCTTGACGCCGGTCGAGGCCCACAGCGGACGCTGCTTGTTCGCGCCCGCGCTCTCCAGGGCCGCCCAGCGCTCGCCGCTGAAGACCTCCTCGTACGCCTGGTAGGCGAGGCGCGCGTTGGCGACGCCGGCCTTGCCGCGCGCGGCCTTGGCCTCGGGCGTGCCCTGCGCGTCGAGGCGCTTGTCGATCTCGGTGTCCACGCGGGACACGAAGAACGACGCCACCGAGTGGATCTTCGACAGGTCGAGGCCGCGCTCCTTGGCCTTCTCCAGACCGGCCAGGTAGGCGTCCATCACCTGGCGGTAGCGCTCCAGCGAGAAGATCAGCGTGACGTTGACGCTGATACCGAGGCCGATGACCTCGGTGATGGCCGGCAGGCCGCCCATCGTCGCCGGGATCTTGATCAGGGTGTTGGGGCGGTCCACCAGCCAGGCGAGCTGCTTGGCCTCGGCGACCGTCGCCTTGGTGTTGTGCGCCAGCCGCGGGTCGACCTCGATGGACACCCGGCCGTCCTGGCCGTCGGTCGCGTCGAAGACGGGGCGCAGAATGTCGGCGGCGTCACGGACGTCCGCCGTCGTGATCATGCGGATGGCCTCCTCGACGGTCACCTTGCGGGCCGCGAGGTCCGACAGCTGCTGGTCGTAGCCGTCACCCTGGGAGATCGCCTTCTGGAAGATCGAAGGGTTGGTGGTGACGCCCACGACGTGCTGCTGGTCGATCAGCTCGGCGAGGTTGCCGGACGTGATGCGCTTGCGCGACAGGTCGTCCAGCCAGATCGCCACGCCTTCCTCGGAGAGGCGCTTGAGTGCGTCTGTCATGGAATTACATCTCCTACGTGTCGTATGTGAGCGTCAGCGCTGGGCGGCCGCGAGCGATTCCTGCGCGGCGGCGGCCACGTTCTCCGCGGTGAAGCCGAACTCCTTGAAGAGCACCTTGCCGTCGGCCGAAGCGCCGAAGTGCTCCAGCGAGACGATGCGGCCGGCGTCACCGACGTACCGGTGCCAGGTCAGTCCGATCCCGGCCTCGACGGCGACACGTGCCTTGACGGACGGCGGCAGGACGCTGTCCCGGTACCCCTGGTCCTGCTCCTCGAACCACTCGACGGAGGGCATCGACACCACACGGGTCGGCACGCCCCGCGCCTGGAGCTGCTCGCGGGCCTCCACGGCGACGTGCACCTCGGAGCCGGTCGCGATCAGGATGACCTGGGCGTCGCCGCCGTCGGCCTCGAAGAGCACGTAACCGCCCTTGGCCGCGCCCTCGTTGGGCTCGTACGTCGGTACGCCCTGACGGGTCAGCGCGAGGCCGTGCGGAGCACCCTTGCCCCACTCCTTCGTCCAGCGCTTGAGGATCTCGCGCCAGGCGATCGCCGTCTCGTTGGCGTCGGCCGGGCGGACGATGTTCAGGCCGGGGATGGCGCGCAGCGAGGCCAGGTGTTCGACCGGCTGGTGGGTGGGGCCGTCCTCGCCGAGACCGATGGAGTCGTGCGTCCACACGTACGTCACCGGCAGGTGCATCAGCGCGGAGAGCCGGACGGCGTTGCGCATGTAGTCGGAGAACACCAGGAAGGTGCCGCCGAAGATACGGGTGTTGCCGTGCAGCGCGATGCCGTTCATCTCGGCGGCCATGGCGTGCTCACGGATACCGAAGTGGATCGTCCGGCCGTACGGGTTCGCCTCGGGCAGCGGGTTGTCCGCCGGGAGGAACGACGACGTCTTGTCGATGGTCGTGTTGTTCGAACCGGCGAGGTCGGCGGAGCCGCCCCACAGCTCGGGGATCACCGAACCGAGCGCCTGGAGCACCTTGCCGGACGCGGCGCGGGTGGCGACACCCTTGCCCGCCTCGAACACCGGCAGGTGCGCCTCCCAGCCCTCGGGCAGCTCACCGGCCGCGACGCGCTCGTACTCGGCGGCGCGGTCGGGGTTGTTGTCCCGCCACTGCTGGAACGACTTCTCCCACACGGCGCGGGCCGCCTGGCCGCGGTCGCCCAGGCCACGCGTGTGCGCGATGACCTCGTCGGTGACCTCGAAGTGCTTCTCCGGGTCGAAGCCCAGGACCCGCTTGGTGGCCGCGACCTCGTCCTCGCCGAGCGCCGAGCCGTGCGCGGCCTCGGTGTTCTGCGCGTTCGGGGCGGGCCAGGCGATGATGGAGCGCATCGCGATGAACGACGGCCTGTCGGTGACGGCCTTCGCGGCCTCGATCGCCTCGAACAGCGCGGCCGGGTCGAGGTCGCCGTTCTCCTTGGGCTCCACCCGCTGCACATGCCAGCCGTACGCCTCGTACCGCTTGGCGGTGTCCTCGGAGACGGCCGTCTCGGTGTCGCCCTCGATCGAGATGTGGTTGTCGTCCCACAGCATGATCAGGTTGCCGAGCTTCTGGTGCCCGGCCAGCGACGACGCCTCGGCGGAGATGCCCTCCTGGAGGCACCCGTCACCGGCGATCACGAAGACGTGGTGGTCGAACGGCGACTCGCCGACGGCGGCCTCCGGGTCGAACAGACCGCGCTCGTAACGGGCGGCCATGGCCATGCCGACGGCGTTGGCGACGCCCTGGCCGAGCGGCCCGGTCGTCGTCTCCACAGCCTTGGTGTGCCCGTACTCGGGGTGGCCCGGCGTCTTCGAGCCCCAGGTGCGGAAGGACTCAAGGTCCTCCAGCTCCAGACCGAAGCCGCCCAGGTACAGCTGGATGTACAGCGTCAGGGAGGAGTGGCCGGCGGACAGGACGAACCGGTCACGGCCCACCCAGTCCGGGTCGGCGGGGTCGTGGCGCATCACCTTCTGGAAGAGGGTGTACGCGGCGGGCGCGAGGCTCATGGCCGTACCCGGATGGCCGTTGCCGACCTTCTGTACGGCGTCGGCGGCCAGGACGCGGGCGGTGTCGACGGCCCGCTGGTCCAGCTCGGTCCACGCGAGGTCTGTAGTGGTCGGCTTGGTGCTCACCCTGGGTCAGGGCTCCTCTCACATGTCCGGTGCCGGCGTTCTCGGGGCGCCGGCCGCAGTCGAGCCTACCCCCGTAACAACGCGCATTTTTTCGAGTCATTCCAGACTGCCGGGACCGTCCCGGATCCGCCTCCCGACCGGTCGTTCCGCATGGTGAGACCAGCGGGTTCGGTCGCTCGACATCTGAATACGCAGCCGCTCATCCGACTGCTCAACCGAAGTGTGTTCGGCTCGTCCGGGCACGCCGCCCAACACGACCCGACCCCCTTGAAAGGCTGACTCTGGGCAACGTCTACAGTGGCGTGGTACGCGCGAGCCGTTACGGGGAGTTCACATCCGTGGTGCTCGCTGGGAGTCTCTGTCAGGGGTGTGCGTGACGGCCGTCGAATCCCGTCCACCGGGCGTGCTGGGCGCGAACAGCACGAGCAGCATCCGGGGTCAGCGGCCGTTCGGGGCCCGCGTCAAGGCGTTCGTGGCCCTCACCAAGCCGAGGATCATCGAACTGCTGCTGATCACCACCGTTCCGGTGATGTTCCTCGCGGAGCAGGGCGTGCCCGACCTGTGGCTGGTGCTCGCCACGTGTATCGGCGGCTACCTCTCCGCGGGCGGCGCCAACGCGCTCAACATGTACATCGACCGTGACATCGACGCCCTCATGGAGCGCACCTCGCAGCGCCCCCTCGTCACCGGCATGGTCACGCCGCGTGAGGGCCTGGTCTTCGGCATCACCCTCGCCGTCGTCTCCACCGCCTGGTTCGGCGTCCTCGTCAACTGGCTGTCCGCCTGGCTGTCGCTCGGGGCGCTCCTCTTCTACGTCGTCGTCTACACGATGATCCTCAAACGGCGTACGGCGCAGAACATCGTGTGGGGCGGCATCGCCGGCTGCATGCCGGTCCTCATCGGCTGGTCCGCGGTGACGAACTCGATGTCCTGGGCCGCGGTGATCCTCTTCCTGGTCATCTTCTTCTGGACCCCGCCGCACTACTGGCCGCTGTCCATGAAGGTGAAGGACGACTACGCCCGCGTCGGCGTGCCGATGCTGCCGGTGATCGCCTCCAACAGGGTCGTCGCCCGCCAGATCGTCCTCTACAGCTGGGTGATGGTCGCCGTCTCCCTGCTGCTGACCCCCCTCGGCTACACCGGCTGGTTCTACACGACGGTCGCCCTGGTGACCGGCGGCTGGTGGCTCTGGGAGGCCCACGCCCTCCAGAACCGCGCGAAGAGCGGCGTCACGGGCGCCAAGCTCAAGGAAATGCGCCTGTTCCACTGGTCGATCACCTACGTCTCCCTCCTCTTCGTGGCAGTGGCGGTGGACCCCTTCCTCCGCTGAGGGTGCCCGCCTGAGAAGCGCCCGCGGCAGCGCCCCTCCAGGGGCGCGGGGCTGTACCCATCCGCGGCTGGGCCGCGTGGGCGCGAGCAACCGCGATCCACCCGCACCCGCCCACTCGAGTCCACGCGCTACGGCGAGTGGCCAACCCCACTGGCCCCACCATCGCCGCCCGATCTACCCCTCGGTAACATCCTGTCCATGGCAGACACCAAGCAGGCAGACGAGGCCAAGGAAGCCAAGCGAGCCGCCAAGGCCGAGCGCCAGGCGACCCGGCTGGCCAAGCAGATCCGCTCCTTCGCGGCAGCGCACCGCGGCGCCGAGGCCCAGGTCGCCTACATCGGCGAGCGCGGCTCCCGCATCGTCCTCGTGGGCGAGGACGGCGGCTGGGGCGACCTCGTCGCCCCCACCCACGCCATCGCCGAGGAAGCCGTGCGCAAGGCCGGCGTCACCGTGCACGAGGACTTCGACGGCGAGTTCGCCGCCAAGGTGCGCACCGGCCCGTACGAATGGTCCCGGATGGCCGGAATCCAGGTCGGGGGACCGGCCAACAGCAACACCTGAGCCCGACTCACCCGTTAGGACCTGTGGGAGCACACCGGTCCAGCGACGGGGAGTCCGGATGATCGAAACACCGTCCCTCGTGGACCAGTACTGCCACGGCGTACTGAGAACGGAGCTGGGCCTCGGCACGTTCGAGGCCCACCTCGCCCGCGGTGAGGGACCACCGGCGCCCGGCACCACCTACTTCGACACCCAGACCGGCTTCGCCGTGCGCCGCTGGTGCCCGCCCCTGCTGGGCCTCGAACCGCACTGCCCACCGGCCCGCTATCTCGCCCGCCGCCGTGAACTGGGCGTCCTGGAGGCGGGCCGCCGACTGCTGCGGGGCAGCGGCATCACCACCTACCTCGTCGACACGGGACTGCCCGGCGATCTCACCGGGCCCGGCGAGATGGCCACCACGGGCGACGCGGACGCCCACGAGATCGTCCGGCTCGAACTCCTCGCCGAACAGGTGGCCGACACCTCCGGCACAGTGGAGTCGTTCCTCGCCAATCTCGCCGAGTCGGTGCACGGGGCCGCCGCGCACGCCGTGGCCTTCGCGTCGGTGGCGGGCGTACGGCACGGTCTGGCGCTCGCACCCGAACCGCCCGGCCCCGGGGAGGTGCGAGGGGCCGCCGGGCGCTGGCTCGCGCACCGGCCCGTCGGCGGGACCCTCACCGACCAGGTGCTCCTGCGCCATCTGCTGTGGATCGCCATCGCCTCCGGGCGCCCCCTCCAGCTCCACGCCGGCCTCGGCGAGCCCGGCCTGCGCATCGACCGCACGGATCCCGTCCTGCTCACCGACTTCGTCCGCGCCACGGCCGGCCTCGGCACCGACCTGGTCCTGCTGCACGGCTACCCGTACCACCGCCACGCCGCCCACCTCGCCGGCGTCTTCCCGCACGTCTACGCCGACCTCGGCGCCGAACTCGTCCGCACCGGGGCGCGGGCCCCCGCCGTGCTCGCCGAGGTCCTCGAACTCGCCCCCTTCGGCAAGCTCCTGTTCTCCAGCGGTGCCCACGGCCTGCCCGAGCTTCACGTCGTCGGCGCCCGCCTCTTCCGCGAGGCGCTGGCCCGGGTACTGGGCACCTGGGTCGCGGAGGGCGCCTGGTCCCTGACGGACGCCCAGCGTGTGGCCGCACTCATCGCGGCGGACAACGCGCGACGGGTGTACGGGCTGGAGTGAGCCGGACAGACTGAGCCGCATGACACGCAGCACCACGACTCCCACGGGTACCGCCGCCTTACCGGACACGGGCGTGCTGCCCGGCGCCACCGCCGCCCTCGTCCGCCGCTTCGTCGACGGGCTGCAGGACGGCCTGGAACCGCTCGCCGTCTGGGCCCACGGCTCCCTCGGCGGGGGCGACTACCAGGAAGGCCGCAGCGATCTGGACCTGATCGCCGTGCTGGACGGACCGATCACGGCCGGGACGGTCTGGTGGGTGGCCAGGCTCCACGCACGGCTGCGCCACGAACCGCTCGCCGCCCTGCTCCACTGCACCTATCTGACCCCCGGCACCGCGGACGACAACGGGCGCAAGCACCTCACCTGGGCGCATGAGCGGCTGTTCCGGCGGACGGTCACTCCGGTCACCCGCCGTGAACTGCACAGCTTCGGCGTGGTCCTGCACGGAGAGCTGCCCGAGGCCCTGCTGCCCCCGGTCCAGGACATCGACCTGGCCGCGTTCGTCGTAGGCGACCAGCGGGACTTCTGGCGCCCGGCGGTCGACAGAGCCCACCTGTGGCAGCGGGACGTCTGGGTCGACCTCGGTCTGCTCACCCACGCCCGGGCCGCCGTCACCCTGAGGGACGGCCGGCTGATCTCCAAGCGCGAGGCGCTGGAGCTGCTGCCGGAGCTGGGCGCGCCCGGCGAGGTGGTCGAGGACGTCCGGCGGCGCCGCTACCGGGAGCCGGCCCGCGTGGTGCCGCGTCGGGGCCAGCTGACCAGGGCGTTCCTCGGCCCGGCGATCGACGGCCTGGTCCGGACGTACGGCTGACTCAGCCGTGGGCCGCGACCGGGCGCTCCGCCTGGGCCGGCGCCGATACGTCCGTCTCGTCCGCCGGCCGCTCCCGCAGGGACAGCAGGACCCTCAGGGTGGCGATCCACACCAGGCAGGAGCCGAGCATATGGGCGCCGACCAGGACCTCGGGGAGGTCGGTGAAGTACTGGACATAGCCGATGACGCCCTGCGCGAGCAGGACCAGGAACAGGTCCCGGGTGCGGCGCAGCGGGTCGCGGGGCGCGTCGACCGCCTTGAGGACGAACCACAGGGCGAAGGTCAGCGTCACCACGATCCAGGCGAGCACGGCGTGCAGCTTGGTGACGGTCTCCCAGTTCAGCGGGATGCGCGCGACCTTGCTGGAGTCACCGGCGTGCGGACCCGCGCCGGTGACGACCGTGCCGACCGCGATCAGCAGCACCGTGACGCCCACCAGGATCCACACCAGCTGCCGCACCGCCTTGCCGACCAGCGGACGCGGGACGGCGTCGCCCTCACGGGTGCGGTGCCACATCACGGCGGCGACGGCGATGAGCGCCGTGGACAGCAGGAAGTGCGCGGCGACCGTGTACGGGTTGAGGCCGACCAGCACGACGATGCCGCCGAGGACCGCGTTGCCCATGACCACCCAGAACTGCGCCCAGCCCAGCCGGGTCAGGTCGCGCCGGTACGGCTTCTGGGAGCGCGCGGCGACGATCGCCCAGCCGACCGCCGCGCACAGCACGTACGTCAGCATGCGGTTGCCGAACTCGATGGCACCGTGGACGCCCATCTCGCGCGTGGCGGTGAGCGAGTCGTCGGTGCACTTGGGCCAGGTCGGGCAGCCGAGGCCCGACCCGGTGAGTCGCACGGCACCGCCGGTCACCACGATGACCACCGCCATCACGAGGGCGGCGAGGGCCGCACGCCGCACGGTCCGGGGATCGGGGGTCCAGCGTTCGGCGATGAAGGCGAGCGGGTTGCGCGCTGCGGAGACGAGGTCGTCGCGGGTCACTTTCGGCACGCGCACCATGGTAGGCCGCCGCTTGTGCACGCGTTCACGAGGGGGCGCGCCGTTCCCGCACCACCGCTGTGGCCTGCGGTTACTCCCAGCGGAAGAACTTGGCGGCCGCGCCGAGCCCGAGCACCGCCCACACCGCGAGGATGCCGAGGTCCGCCCACGGCATCGCGGCGCCGTGCTGGAGGACGTCGCGCAGTCCGTCGGAGAGCGCGGCGATCGGCAGCAGCCCGAGCACGCCCTGCGCCGCGTCCGGGAACTTGTCGAGCGGCACCACGACTCCGCCGCCGACGAGCAGCAGCAGGAAGACCAGATTCGCCGCGGCGAGCGTCGCCTCCGCCTTCAGCGTGCCCGCCATCAGCAGGCCGAGGCCGGAGAACGCGGCCGTGCCGAGAACCAGGAGCAGCAGGACCGCGAACGGGTTGCCGTGCGGGGACCAGCCCATCGCGAAGGCGATCACCGTGAGCAGCACGACCTGGAGGACCTCGGTGACCAGCACGGACAGCGTCTTCGCGGCCATCAGCCCCCAGCGGGGAAGCGGCGAGACCGCCAGCCGCTTCAGAACGCCGTAGCGGCGCTCGAAGCCGGTGGCGATGGCCTGCCCCGTGAACGCCGTCGACATCACGGCGAGTGCGAGGACACCGGGGGCCAGGAAGTCGACGGCCTCGCCCTCGCCGGTATCGACGATGTCCACCGACCCGAACAGAACCAGCAGCAGGGCGGGGATCACGACCGTCAGGAGCAGCTGCTCGCCGTTGCGCAGCAGCATCTTCGTCTCCAGAGCCGCCTGCGCCGCGATCATGCGGGACAGCGGGGCGGCGCCGGGCCGGGGCACGTAGGTACCGCTGGTGGTCATGAACGCAGCTCCTTGCCCGTCAGTTCGAGGCTGTGTCTTCCCGGGGGGCGACCCCCGGACCCCCGGCCGGTTCGTGTGCGGGCCCAGGTCATGAACGCAGCTCCTTGCCCGTCAGTTCGAGGAAGACGTCTTCGAGGGTGTGGCGCTCCACCGCGATCCGGTCCGGCATCACACCGTGCTGGGCGCACCAGGACGTGACGGTCGCGAGGAGCTGGGGGTCGACCTTGCCGGTGACCCGGTAGACGCCCGGGGTCAGCTCGACGGCGGTGGAGTCGGCGGGCAGCGCCTTCAGCAGCGAGCCGACGTCGAGGGCGGGGCGCCCGGTGAAGCGGAGGGTGTTCTCGGCGCCGCCGCGGCACAGCTCCTCGGGGGTGCCCTGGGCTATGACCCGGCCGGCGTCGATGATCGCGACATCGTCGGCGAGCTGCTCGGCCTCGTCCATGTAGTGCGTGGTCAGGATGATGGAGACCCCGTCGGCACGCAGGTCCCGGACGAGGTCCCAGGTGGCGCGGCGGGCCTGTGGGTCGAGGCCCGCGGTCGGCTCGTCGAGGAAGACCAGCTCGGGGCGGCCGACCACGGCCATCGCGAGGGCCAGCCGCTGCTGCTGCCCGCCGGACAACCGCCGGTAGGTGGTGCGGCCGCAGCCGCCGAGTCCGAGGCGCTCGATGAGGGCGTCCACGTCGAGCGGGTGCGCGTGCAGCTTGGCCACGTGCCGCAGCATCTCGTCGGCGCGTGCCCCCGAGTAGACGCCGCCGGACTGCAGCATGACACCGACCCGCGGCCGCAGCTCGGCCGACTGCCCCACCGGGTCGAGGCCGAGGACGCGCACCGTGCCGGAGTCCGGCTTCCGGTATCCCTCGCAGGTCTCGACCGTGGTCGTCTTGCCGGCCCCGTTCGGACCGAGCACGGCGGTCACGCCCTCCCGGGCCACCAGATCGAGGCCGTCCACCGCGGTCTTCGTGCCGTACCGCTTCACCAGGGCCTGGATCCGGACCACGGGCTCACATCGCATGACCCCGAGTCTAGGGAGGCGCTCACGCTCCGGGACCGGCGGGTGGGCGCACTCCCTGTCCGCACCGCGAGGAGGGCGCGCCCACCGCGGGCGGCTGGGCCACCGGAACCAAGGGCTCCCGCGGCCGTCGCCCAGGGCGCGAGAACGGCCACCTCGCACGTTCTGGGCTGTTCGGGTGAAACGGTCAAGTCTCACATATGCCGATCTTCTGACGGTGCTTCACTTTCCATGGTCTGCCCCGGGCGTCAAGTGGACCCCTTCTCCCTTCCCCTGAAAGGCAGTTGACCCATGATTGGATGCTCCTCACTCAGCCGGCTCAGAGCTGCGGCCGCTCTCGTCGCCTGGGGCCTGCTGTGCGCGGCCCTCGTGGTGCTGCCCGCTCCGCGGGCGGCGGCCCAGCCGGTGGTCGGACCGCAGTTCTTCGACGACCTGGCCTACAGCGGCAACCTCGATCCGCTCCTCGCCCAGCGAGGGTGGACGCTCAGGTCCGGCCAGGGCGGGCCGGGCGTGCCCGGCGCCACTTGGCGGCGGGACAACATCACCTTCGCCACCGAGTCCGGTGCCTCCGTCATGACGATGCGTTCCGGCACCAACGGCACGGCGGCCGGCACCGAGCACACCGAGATCTACCAGCAGCGCAAGTTCCAGTACGGCACCTATGCGGCGCGGGTCCGCTTCAGCGACGTGCCGATCTTCGGACCGGACGGCGACCGTATGGTGCAGACGTTCTTCACCATCTCGCCGCTGAACTACTCGATGGACCCCGCCTACAGCGAACTCGACTTCGAATACCTGCCCAACGGCGGATGGGGCATCCCCGGCAGCGCGCTGCTCGCCTCCTCCTGGGAGACCTACTCGGAGGACCCGCCCCAGGAGGAACACGTCACCACCGAGGAGCGCGCGAGCTTCTCCGGCTGGCACGACCTCGTCATCACGGTCGACGGCACGGCCGTCACCTATTACATCGACGGCCGGCTCTTCGCCACGCACGCGGAGCCGTATCTGCCCGAGTCGACGATGAGCATCCGCTTCAACCACTGGCTGATCAACCTGACGGGGATCAACAGCCGGAAGACCCGTGCGTACGAGGAGAAGGTCGACTACGTGTACTTCGCCCAGGACCAGGTGCTGAGCCCGTCGGAGGTGGAGGCCGCCGTCGATGACTACCGGGCGCGCGGCGTGACCTTCGAGGACTCCGTCTGAGCGGATCGCGGAGGACGGGTCGGTCTCAGGAGGAGGCCGACCCGTTCCCGTCGGGGAGCGGCAGCCGGGCCGTGAAGGTGGTGCCCCGGCCCTCCTCGGAGTGCACCTCCATCTCGCCGCCGTGGTTCGCCACGATGGTGTGGACGATGGTCAGCCCCAGACCCGTGCCCGGAATGGCTGCGTCGGTGGCGTTCGAGGCACGGAAGAACCGCTGGAACAGCTTCTCCTGCTCGGCCGGGGGAATGCCGATGCCGTTGTCGCTGACTGTCAGGATCGCCTCCCCGTTCCGGGTCTCGGTGGCCACGGTGACCTTCCCGCCCTCCGGGGTGAACTTCACGGCGTTCGACAACAGGTTCATCAGGACCCGGTCCAGCTGGTCGCCGTCCGCCTCCAGCACCAGGGGCCGAGCGGGGCAGCGCGTCTCCAGGGCCACCGACGCGGCTTCGGCGGCAGGGCGGATCGCGTCCGCCGCCGAAGCCACCAGACCGTGCAGGTCCACCGGTTTCTTCATGGAGCCGAAGGTCCCCGACTCGATGCGGGAGAGGGTGAGCAGATCCTCGATGAGTGCCCGCAGACGGTTGGCGTTGCGGTCGACGACGTCCAGCATCCGCAGCTGCGGCGGCGTCAGCGGCCCGGTCTCCTCGTCCTTCAGCAGCTCGATGTACCCGACGATGCTGGTCAGCGGGGTGCGCAGCTCATGCGAGACGGTGGACAGGAAATCACTCTTGGCCTGGTCCAGCGCACGCAGCTTCTCGACCAGACGCGTCTCCTTCTCGTACAGCAGGGAGGTGTGCAGCGCGCGGCCCACGCCGCTGGCCATGGACTCGGCGATCTCGACCTCCACCGGACGCCAGGCGCGGTCGCCGTCGACACGGGCCACGCACACGGCGCCGATCGGTTCCTCGCCGACTCCGATCGGTGTCACCACCGCCGAGTGCAGCCCCAGAGCCGCCGTGGCGGCACGGTTCTCGGCCGGCATGCCGACCTGACCGAAGGAACCCGGGGCACCCGACATCGGAGTGGTGCCGGACAGATACCGGGGCAGGTCGGTGGCCAGCCAGACCGTTCCCCGACGGTAGTGGTCGCGGACCACGTCCGCGGGGAGCGGCGGTATGGCCCGGGCCTGGGCCTCGGGCAGCAGACCTTGTTCGGCGGACCACACCCGGGCCAGGGGGAAGGCGGCGCCGCCGTCCTCGGTGAGCAGGACGAAGACGTAGTCGGCGCCGAGGATCTCGCCCATGCCGCCGCAGGCGGTGTCGAGCACGTAGTCGACGTCCAGGCGGTCCCTGATCCGGATGCCGAGTTCGCGCGCCGCCTGGGACAGGCTGCCGCGTTCCCGCTCGACCTCGCGCAGCCGGGCGCCCTCGTCGGCGAGCACGTTGACCGACCGTGCCACCTCTCTGATCTCCTCCGGCCCCACCTCCCGCGCCCGTGCCGAGTGCTCGCCTGCGGCCAGCCGGCCGAGCGTCCGAGCGGTGCTCCTGAGCGGCCTGGTCAGTGCGCGAGTGGTCCGCACGGCCGCCAGGACGGCCACCGTTCCGCCCACCGCGAGCAGGACGCCGATGCCCACGACGCTGGTCTCCAGGACCGTGTCGGCCCGCTCGTCCAGACGGTTCATCTCACGGGTGAGGCTCAGATCGTGGCGCCGGTTGATGGCGTCGAAGGCGCTGAACCGCCGGGCTGCCTGAACGGTCAGCCGGTTCGCCTCGTCGCTGCCGGGAGCCGCCTTCGCCTGCCGGTCGGCGACGGCCACATAGGCACGCAGCTCCTCTTCCTGCGCCGAGAGATTCCGCCGGGTCGCACCGGTGGTGCCCCGGCGGGCGGAGGCGAGGGCGGCGAAGGACTGCCCGCGTGCGCGTTCGTAGCCGGCGAGCTCCGTCTCGTCACCGGTGAGGAGGTAGGTGCGTACGGCACGGTGCATGCGGTTCGCCTGTTCGCGCACGCGCAGGTTCTGCCGCACCTGCGGCTCCAGTTCGGTGATGACCCGACCGTGCAGCCTGTCCGCCATGGACGTGGTGGTGAGCGATCCCGCGCCGACGATCAGCAGGAGCGTGATCAGCAGGGTGTAGGTCGCTGTGAGCCGGCGTGCCACACGGACGCCGTGCCGCTGTGGGGCCGTCCTCATGTCCGTTTCCCGCCTTCCGGGATCTGTTCCGAGCCGAATCCACTGCGTGCCATCGAGCCCCACACCTGTGGGGCCCGGTTCAGCGCGTCCCACATGCCCCGCAGCCGCCACCACGCCGTGAACTGGCGATAGCCGACGTTCTCGACCACGACACCGACGAAGGCGCCCCACACGTCACGCCACCGTGAGAAGCGGTGGTACGCGTACTCCTCCACCGCGATGGACACCAGGCTGATGATCATGGCGTAGACATACGCGGCGAGCAGGAAGCGCCACAGGAAGGCCACATCGACCGCGCCGAGCAGGACACCGAGGGGCATCAGAACGAGCCCGGAGAGTTCCACCAGCGGGGCCGCCAGCTCGAAGAGCACATAGAACGGCATGGCCACCGTTCCGACGCGGCCGTAGCGCGGGTTGCCGATCATGCGGCGGTGCTTCAGCAGGATCTCCATCAGCCCGCGCTGCCACCGCCGCCGCTGGCGCCCCAGGACCCGCAGCTCGGAGGGCGCCTCGCTCCAGGAGATCGGCTCCGTGACGAACACGATGCGGTAGTCGCGGTTCCTGCGGCCCTGTTCCCGCATGTACCGGTGGAGGCGGACGACGAGCTCCGCGTCCTCACCGATGCAGTCCGGGTCCATCCCGCCCACCGCCACGACGGCGTCCCGCCGGAAGAGGCCGAAGGCACCGGCGATGATCAGCAGTCCGCCGATCCGGGACCATCCCGTCCGGCCGAGGAAGAAGCCGCGCAGATACTCGACGACCTGCGCCCGGCCGAGCGGGTCGGAGGGGACGTGCGCCTCGACCACGCGTCCCGCCTCCACGGTGCAACCGTTGGCGATCCCGACCACACCGCCGCTGGCGATCACCCGCAGCGGATCGTCACTGAACGGCTTGGCCACGGCGAGCAGTGCCTGCGAGTCGAGGATGGAGTCGGCGTCCACCATGCACACCAGCGGGTACCGGGCCAGGTTGATCCCGACGTTGAGCGCGTCGGCCTTCCCGCCGTTCTCCTTGCGTGCCACCACCAGCGGCACCGGTCCGCCCCTCGGCAGACGCAGCGAGAGGACCGAGCCCCGGATGGGGACGTCCTCCGGGACGACATGGTCCACCTCGGCGAGGTCGAAGGCTTCGGCCAGGGCCTCCAGGGTGCCGTCGGTGGAGCCGTCGTCGACGACGATGACCTCGAACACCGGGTAGTGCAGCAGCAGCATGGCCCGCACGGCCTCCGTGATCCCCGCCGCCTCGTTGTACGCGGGCATGATCACCGAGATGGGCGGGGTGAAAGGGCTGCCGGCGGCGTCCTCGTAGCCCGCGAAGGGTGCCCGGCGAAGTCTCCTGGTGATCTCCCCGAGGGCGAGGAGGTTGAGCATCAGATGGCCGGTGTTGATGGCCAGGAAATAGAGGATGACGGCGGTGTCGCACACCGTGATCACGTCATGCAGGGCTCCGAGCGGTCCCTCCCAGTTCCCGACGGCCGCGAGGCTCACAGACTCACCTCCACCAGGACGTCATGGCGTGTGCCGCCGACGGCCGCCTCCGCGAGCACGGCCCTGGCCTGGGCGGCCGCCCGTGTGTCCGGCCGGTCGCGGACGGCGCCGCGCAGCGCCGCCTCGCCCGGCGGGCCGAGTCGCAGCAGAGCCCGCGCCACGGTGCCGGCCACATGCGGGTCGGGATCACCGAGCAGCGCGGCCAGCGGGCCCGTCGCGGCCTCGGCGCCGAGGCTGCCCAGGGCGCCGGCCGCCACGATGCGCGGGGCGGCCGGCTGGCCGGGGCGGATGGCCGCCAGCAGCGGCTCCAGGCCGTCGGGCATGCCCAGCCTGCCCAGCGCGCGGGCCGCCCGGATCCGGACCTCGGTCTCGGGGTCCTCCCGCAGGGCCCGGACGATGTCGGGGGTGCGGGCGATCGCTCCCGTCACCCCGAGCACCTCCACCGCCACGGCCCGGACGAGGGGCGCCGGGTCCTGGAGCCCAGCCGCGAGACGGTGCCACGCGTCGGCCCCGAGGGAGGTCAGCGCCGCGGTGACGATCTTGGGCGACACCGCCCGCGGTCCGTGCAGGCTCCTCAGCAGATGCGGTACGGCCGCCGGATCACCGGTCCGGCCCAGCGCCCGTGCAGCGGCCAGCCGCACCTCCCGGTCTCGGTCGTCGAGCAGCCGGCACAGCGAGGGGGTGGCAGGACGGTGGCGCAGCTGACCGAGCACCTGTGCCGCGCGCCCCCGCCGGACGGCACTGCGGCTGCCCAGGTCGGCGACGGCCTGCGCGGCGGAGCCGCGCATCTCGTACAGCCGGACCAGTGCCGTGCGGGCCCTGCCGGACACCTTGCCCAGCATGGCGGCCACGGTCGGCTCCAGCGCGGTCCAGGTGCGCCGGTCGATCCGCGCCATGCGCTCCAGCAGCTCGCCCTGTTCCTCCTCCGGCGCGCACAGCAGTTCCAGCAACAGGCCGCGCACCGGCGCCGCGACCCGCTCACGTCTGCGCCTGCGGAGCGTACGGGCACCGCGGATGACCGTGACCAGCAGACTCAGTGCGAGGCCCACGGCCAGCAGGTACAGCAGTGCGCCGGTGATGAAGTCGAGCGGGATCACCGCTCGGCCCGGGAGAGCACCGCGTTGACCCGGCTGGACAGCTCGCGCGGGCTGAAGGGCTTGACGATGTAGTCGTCGGCGCCCGCCGAGAAGCCGAGTTCGACGTCTCCCTCCTGGGAGCGGGCGGTGATCAGGATGACCGGGAGCGACGCGGTCTCCTGCGCCGCGCGCAGCTCGCGGCAGACGTCCAGTCCCGACATCCCCGGCATCCGGATGTCGAGGAGGACGAGATCCGGCGGACCCTCGCGCAGTGCCCGCAGCGCGGCCATGCCGTCCTCCACGGCCGTCACCTGGTGGCCGCTCTGCGTCAGCTTGAACGCGACGAGATCCCGGATGTCGGCGTCGTCGTCGGCTACCAGCACACGGGCCATTACTCCTCCTGCGATGCGGAACTGCGGTGGGAGGCGACGAGGCGTGCCACCGCCGCCTGCCGGAACGGCTTCGCCAGCAGTCCGTCCGTCGGGAGCTCGCCCAGGTCCTCCCGGTCGAGCACGGAGGTGACGACGAGCCGGCACCGTTTCGTCCGCTCGTCCGCTCGCAT
Organism: Streptomyces ossamyceticus; assembly: GCF_001418475.1. Classification (GTDB taxonomy): domain Bacteria; phylum Actinomycetota; class Actinomycetes; order Streptomycetales; family Streptomycetaceae; genus Streptomyces; species Streptomyces ossamyceticus. Next base: position 21,406 of record NZ_LIQX01000108.1, read on the forward strand.
TCTGCGGATGACCTCCCGCCCGTCGATGCCGGGCAGCATTACGTCGACGATCGCCATGTCCGGGGGGTCGGCGAACGCCAGGTCGAGCCCCTTCTCACCCGAGGCCGCAGTGCTCACGCGGTAGCCGAGGGCGCCCAGATGCCGTGTCAGCAGGGCGCGGACGTCCTGGTCGTCGTCGATCACCAGGACGTGCGGGGGGTCGCGCTCAACGTCCATCACCATCCCGATCAGTAGGCGGATGCTTACAAATTAGGATTAGTTGGTATCTCTCGCCACATGAGGCGCATAGGTAACACCAGGGCCATCGCCGCAGGTGATCGATCAAAGATCGTTTCCGCAGGTCGGATTAGGTATACCTAAGTGATGCAGGGCACGGCCGGGTGCTCGGGGCGCGGCTTGCCCCCCTCCGAGGAATTACGCAACAATGGCGTTGTGAAAAACGTTGGCGCGGCTCCGCAGGAGGAACTCGCGACCGGTGAGCGATCGACTCGCAACCGGGTCGCGCGGTCCATCCTGGATCACGGGCCGTCCACCGTGGCCGACCTGGCGGGCCGTCTCGGCCTGACCCAGGCCGCCGTCCGCCGACACCTCGACGCCCTGGTCGCCGACGACGTCGTGCAGCCCCGTGAGCAGCGCGTGTACGGCGCGCGCACGCGCGGGCGCCCGGCCAAGGTGTTCGCCCTGACGGACTGCGGCCGCGACGCCTTCGACCAGTCGTACGACAAACTGGCCGCGGACGCGCTCCACTGGATCGCGGACCAGGAGGGCGGGGAGCAGGCTGTCGCCGCCTTCGCCCGCGCCCGGGTCGCCGCGCAGGCCGGCGAGTACCGCAAGGCGGTCGAGGCAGCCGCCCCCGAGGACAGGGCCGAAGCCCTGGCCAAGGCCTTGAGCGCGGACGGGTACGCTGCTACGGCACGCAGTGCCCCCCACCCCCACCAGGGTGAGCAGCTCTGCCAGCACCACTGCCCGGTGGCCCATGTGGCCGAGCAGTTCCCGCAGCTCTGCGAGGCCGAGACCGAGCTCTTCGCCGAACTGCTCGGTACGCACGTCCAGCGGCTGGCCACCATCGCCCACGGCGACGGCGTCTGCACGACGTTCATCCCCAGAGTTTCCAAGTCAGCCACCAACGCATCCGCAAGCACGGCCGGGAGGAACCCCGCATGACTCTCCCCATCGAGGAGACCGCCCACCCTGAGCTCGAGGGCCTGGGTAAGTACGAATACGGCTGGGCGGACTCCGACGAGGCCGGCGCCTCTGCCAAGCGTGGCATCAACGAGGACGTCGTCCGGGACATCTCCGCCAAGAAGAACGAGCCGGAGTGGATGACCAAGCTCCGCCTCAAGGGCCTGCGCCTGTTCGAGAAGAAGCCCATGCCGAACTGGGGCTCGGACCTCTCGGGCATCGACTTCGACAACATCAAGTACTTCGTGCGTTCCACGGAGAAGCAGGCGGAGTCCTGGGAGGACCTGCCCGAGGACATCAAGAACACCTACGACAAGCTCGGCATCCCCGAGGCGGAGAAGCAGCGCCTCGTCGCCGGTGTCGCCGCCCAGTACGAGTCCGAGGTCGTCTACCACCAGATCCGCGAGGACCTGGAGGAGCAGGGCGTCATCTTCCTGGACACCGACACCGCCCTGAAGGAGCACCCCGAGCTCTTCAAGGAGTACTTCGGCACCGTCATCCCGGTCGGCGACAACAAGTTCGCGTCGCTGAACACCGCGGTGTGGTCCGGCGGTTCCTTCATCTACGTGCCGAAGGGCGTGCACGTGGAGATCCCGCTCCAGGCCTACTTCCGTATCAACACGGAGAACATGGGCCAGTTCGAGCGGACGCTGATCATCGTCGACGAGGACGCCTACGTCCACTACGTCGAGGGTTGTACGGCCCCGATCTACAAGTCGGACTCCCTGCACTCCGCGGTCGTCGAGATCATCGTCAAGAAGGGTGCCCGCTGCCGCTACACGACCATCCAGAACTGGTCGAACAACGTCTACAACCTGGTCACCAAGCGCGCCGTGGCCTACGAGGGCGCGACCATGGAGTGGGTCGACGGCAACATCGGCTCCAAGGTGACGATGAAGTACCCGGCCGTCTACCTGATGGGCGAGCACGCCAAGGGCGAGACCCTCTCCATCGCGTTCGCGGGCGAGGGCCAGCACCAGGACGCCGGCGCCAAGATGGTCCACATGGCCCCGAACACCTCCTCGAACATCGTGTCGAAGTCGGTCGCGCGCGGCGGTGGCCGCACCTCCTACCGAGGCCTGATCGAGATCGGTGAGGGAGCCCCCGGCTCGAAGTCCAACGTCCTCTGTGACGCGCTGCTCGTCGACACCATCTCCCGCTCCGACACCTACCCCTATGTGGACGTCCGCGAGGACGACGTCTCCATGGGCCACGAGGCGACCGTCTCCAAGGTCTCCGAGGACCAGCTCTTCTACCTGATGAGCCGCGGCCTCAGCGAGTTCGAGGCGATGGCGATGATCGTGCGCGGCTTCGTCGAGCCGATCGCCAAGGAGCTGCCCATGGAGTACGCGCTGGAGCTCAACCGGCTGATCGAGCTGCAGATGGAAGGCGCGGTCGGCTGACCCCAGACCTTCCGGTCCAGCAGCAGGCGGCCCGCCTCTCCGGGGCGGGCCGAAGATCGTAAACGTAGGAAGAGAGCAGACCGACAGCCATGGCTGAGGCTCAGAACTCCCCCAAGTCCTCGACTTCGCTCGGACAGGGGGGACCCCCACCGGTGGGCTCCACCACCGCCGGCTCGATCGCGGTGGCCGCCGAGTCGACCGTCGTCTCGCGCATGAGCGCGCCCCCGTCCTTCGACGTGGCGGACTTCCCCGTGCCGCACGGCCGCGAGGAGGAGTGGCGGTTCACCCCGCTGGAGCGGCTGCGCGGGCTGCACGACGGCACCGCCGTCGGCACCGGCGACGGCCTGAAGGTCGACGTGCAGGCCCCCGAGGGCGTCACCGTCGAGGCCGTCGGCCGTGACGACGCCCGCCTCGGCAAGGCCGGCACCCCGGTGGACCGCGTCGCCGCCCAGGCCTACTCGGCGTTCGAGAAGGCCGGTGTGATCACCGTCGCCAAGGAGACGGTCCTCACCGAGCCGATCCGCATCGCCGTGCACGGCGAGGGCGGCACCGCCTTCGCCCACCAGGTCATCGAACTGGGTGCCTTCGCCGAGGCCGTCGTCGTCATCGACCACACCGGTGACGCCGTGCTCGCCGCCAACGTCGACTACGTCCTCGGTGACGGCGCCAAGCTGACCGTCGTCTCCGTGCAGGACTGGGACGACAAGGCCGTGCACATCGCCCAGCACAACGCCCTCGTCGGCCGGGACGCCTCCTTCAAGTCGGTCGTCGTCACCTTCGGCGGTGACGTCGTCCGCCTCCACCCGCGCGTCACCTACGCCGGCCCCGGCGGCGAGGCCGAGCTGTTCGGTCTGTACTTCACCGACGCCGGACAGCACCAGGAGCACCGCCTGCTGGTCACGCACAACGTGCCGCACTGCAAGTCCAACGTGGTCTACAAGGGCGCCCTCCAGGGCGACGGAGCTCACGCGGTGTGGATCGGCGACGTCCTCATCGAGGCCGCGGCCGAGGGCACCGACACCTACGAGATGAACCGCAACCTCGTCCTCACGGACGGTGCCCGCGTCGACTCCGTGCCGAACCTGGAGATCGAGACCGGTGAGATCGTCGGCGCCGGCCACGCCTCGGCGACCGGCCGCTTCGACGACGAGCAGCTCTTCTACCTGATGGCCCGCGGTATCCCCGCCGAGGAGGCCCGCCGCCTCGTCGTGCGCGGCTTCTTCGCCGAACTGGTCCAGCAGATCGGCGTCGACGACATCGAGCAGCGCCTGCTCGAGAAGATCGACGAGGAGCTGGAGACCGTGTCTGGACCGGGCCGATGACCACCTTCGTACGCGCCTGCGGGCTGAGCGAGCTGGAGGAGGACACCCCCAAGCGGGTGGAACTCGACGGCACGCCGGTCTCGGTCGTGCGGACCGAGGGAGAGGTGTTCGCCATCCACGACATCTGCTCCCACGCGAACGTCTCGCTCTCCGAGGGCGAGGTGGAGGACTGCCAGATCGAGTGCTGGCTGCACGGCTCCGCGTTCGACCTCCGCACCGGCAAGCCGTCCGGCCTACCCGCGACGCGCCCCGTCCCCGTATACCCCGTAAAGATCGAAGGGGACGACGTGCTCGTCTCCCTCACCCAGGAGTCCTGAGGCACCCATGGCAACGCTTGAAATCCGAGACCTGCACGTCACCGTCGAGGCCGACAACGCCACGAAGGAGATCCTCAAGGGCGTCGACCTCACCGTGAAGCAGGGCGAGACGCACGCCATCATGGGCCCCAACGGCTCCGGCAAGTCGACCCTCGCCTACTCGCTCGCGGGTCACCCGAAGTACACGATCACCGGCGGCACCGTGCTGCTCGACGGCGAGGACGTCCTGGAGATGTCCGTCGACGAGCGCGCCCGCGCGGGCCTGTTCCTGGCGATGCAGTACCCGGTCGAGGTCCCCGGCGTCTCGGTCTCCAACTTCCTGCGGACCTCCGCCACCGCCATCCGCGGCGAGGCCCCCAAGCTGCGCACCTGGGTCAAGGAGGTCAAGGAGGCCATGCAGCGCCTCAACATGGACCCCTCCTTCGCCGAGCGCAACGTCAACGAGGGCTTCTCCGGCGGTGAGAAGAAGCGCCACGAGATCCTTCAGCTCGAACTGCTCAGGCCGAAGGTCGCGATCCTCGACGAGACGGACTCCGGTCTGGACGTCGACGCGCTCCGGGTCGTCTCCGAGGGCGTCAACCGCGTCCGTGAGACCGGCGAGGTCGGCACCCTGCTGATCACGCACTACACGCGCATCCTGCGCTACATCAAGCCCGACCACGTCCACGTCTTCGCGGGCGGCCGGATCGTCGAGTCGGGTGGCCCCGAGCTCGCCGACAAGCTGGAGAACGAGGGCTACGAGGCATACACGAAGGGTGGCGCATCCGCGTGACACAGCTGCCGGGCCTCCTCGACACAGAGGCGATCCGCAAGGACTTCCCCATCCTGGACCGTCAGGTCCACGACGAGCGGAAGCTCGTGTACCTGGACAACGCGGCGACCTCGCAGAAGCCGCGCCAGGTGCTGGACGCCCTGAGCGAGTACTACGAGCGCTACAACGCCAACGTCCACCGCGGTGTGCATGTGCTCGCCGAGGAGGCCACGGCGCTGTACGAGGGCGCGCGCGACAAGGTCGCCGCTTTCATCAACGCGCCCAGCCGCGACGAGGTGATCTTCACCAAGAACGCCTCCGAGTCGCTGAACCTCGTGGCGAACATGCTCGGCTGGGCCGACGAGCCCTACCGGGTGGACTCCGAGACCGAGATCGTCATCACGGAGATGGAGCACCACTCCAACATCGTGCCGTGGCAGCTGCTCGCGCAGCGCACGGGCGCGAAGCTGAAGTGGTTCGGCCTCACCGACGACGGCCGGCTCGACCTGTCGAACATCGACCAGATCATCACGGAGAAGACGAAGATCGTCTCCTTCGTGCTGGTGTCCAACATCCTGGGCACGGTCAACCCGGTCGAGGCGATAGTGCGCCGGGCGCAGGAGGTCGGCGCCCTGGTCTGCGTCGACGCCTCGCAGGCCGCGCCGCACATGCCGCTGGACGTCCAGGCCCTCCAGGCCGACTTCGTGGCCTTCACCGGTCACAAGATGTGCGGTCCGACCGGCATCGGCGTGCTCTGGGGCCGCCAGGAGCTCCTGGAGGATCTGCCCCCGTTCCTCGGTGGCGGCGAGATGATCGAGACGGTGTCGATGCACTCGTCGACGTACGCCCCCGCCCCGCACAAGTTCGAGGCGGGCACCCCGCCGATCGCGCAGGCGGTCGGTCTGGGCGCGGCGATCGACTACCTCAACTCGATCGGCATGGACAAGGTCCTCGCCCATGAGCACGCCCTCACCGAGTACGCGGTGAAGCGGCTCACGGAGGTCCCTGACCTGCGCATCATCGGCCCGGCCACGGCCGAGGACCGGGGCGCGGCGATCTCCTTCACGCTCGGCGACATCCACCCGCACGACGTGGGTCAGGTCCTCGACGAGCAGGGCATCGCGGTCCGGGTCGGGCACCACTGCGCCCGCCCCGTCTGCCTGCGGTACGGAATTCCCGCGACCACGCGAGCGTCGTTCTATCTGTACTCCACGCCGGCCGAGATCGACGCGCTGGTCGACGGCCTGGAGCACGTACGGAACTTCTTCGGCTGATGGGACGAGCGATCGCATGAAGCTGGACTCGATGTACCAGGAAGTCATCCTGGATCACTACAAGAACCCGCACGGGCGGGGCTTGCGGGATGGCGACGCCGAGGTGCACCACGTGAACCCCACGTGCGGCGACGAGATCACCCTGCGCGTGAAGTACGACGGTACGACCATCGAGGACGTCTCGTACGAGGGCCAGGGCTGCTCGATCAGCCAGGCCAGCGCCTCCGTGCTGAACGAGCTGCTCGTCGGCAAGGAGCTGACGGACGCGCGACGGATCCAGGAGACCTTCCTGGAGCTGATGCAGTCCAAGGGGAAGATCGAGCCGGACGACGCGATGGAGGAGGTCCTGGAGGACGCGGTCGCGTTCGCCGGGGTCTCCAAGTACCCGGCCCGGGTCAAGTGCGCCCTCCTCAGCTGGATGGCGTGGAAGGACGCGACGGCCCAGGCGCTGGGCGCCGACGCCGAAAGGAAGACGGCATGAGCGACACCGTGGAGATGAAGCCGGCCTCCGAGGAGGAGATCCGCGAAGCCCTGTACGACGTCGTCGACCCCGAGCTGGGTATCGACGTCGTCAACCTGGGCCTGATCTACGGCATCCACATCGACGACGCGAACATCGCGACGATCGACATGACCCTGACCTCGGCGGCCTGCCCGCTGACCGATGTCATCGAGGACCAGGCCAAGTCCGCCACGGACGGCCTCGTCAACGAGCTGCGCATCAACTGGGTCTGGATGCCCCCGTGGGGCCCGGACAAGATCACGGACGACGGCCGCGAGCAGCTTCGGGCGCTCGGGTTCAACGTCTGAGACGGACGGGACATGGGTGTGGCCCCCGGCGAATCGCCGGGGGCCACACCCATGTCGGTTTTCGACAGCCGGTCAGGACAGGCCCTTCTCCATGGCGAACGTGGCGTCGGCGAAGAACTGACCGCTGTGCTCGTAGCGCTCGATACGGAGCTGGAAGTTCCGGTGGCGCACGAAGTAACCCGGGTAGTTGACCGACTCCAGCATGATCGTGTCCGAGTACGCGGAGCGGGGGCAGAAGGTGGCGTCC
>NZ_LIQX01000109.1 GCF_001418475.1 Streptomyces ossamyceticus
CCGAACTGGTTCCGCAGCGCCGCCACCATCTTCATCTGCGGGGAGTCGCCCTGGCGGGACGCGAAGCGGGCGAACAGGGACGCGGTGATCGCCGGCAGCGGTACCGCGTTGTCGATGGCGGCCTCGACCGTCCACCGGCCCTCCCCGGAGTCGGCGGCGTAGCCGCGCAGCTTCTCCAGGTGCTCGTCGGCGTCCAGCGCGTTGACGGCGAGGTCCAGCAGCCAGGAACGGATGACCGTCCCCTCCTGCCAGGACCGGAACACCTCACGGACGTCGGTCACCGAGTCCACGGCCTCCAGCAGCTCCCAGCCCTCCGCGTACGCCTGCATCATGGCGTACTCGATGCCGTTGTGGACCATCTTGGAGAAGTGCCCGGCGCCGACCTTCCCGGCGTGGACGTACCCGTAGGGACCCTCCGGCTTGAGCGCCTCGAAGACCGGCTGGAGCCGGTCCACGTGCTCCTTGTCCCCGCCGACCATCAGCGCGTAGCCGTTCTCCAGGCCCCACACGCCGCCCGAGACGCCCGCGTCGACGAAGCCGATGCCCTTGGCGCCCAGCTCCTCGGCGTGCTTCTCGTCGTCCGTCCAGCGGGAGTTGCCGCCGTCGACGACGGTGTCGCCGGCCGACAGCAGGTCCGCCAGCTCGTCCACCACGGACTGGGTGGCGCCGCCGGCGGGGACCATCACCCAGATCGTGCGCGGCGCGTCGAGCCGCTCGACGAGTTCGGCCAGGCTGCCCACGTCGGAGACGTCGGGGTTGCGGTCGTAGCCGATGACGGTGTGGCCGGCGCGGCGGATCCGCTCGCGCATGTTCCCGCCCATCTTGCCGAGACCGATGAGACCGAGCTGCATGTCAGTTCACTTCTTCCTGAGCGTCACGGGAGTCATGGGAATCGTGGGTGTCATGGGTGCCGTGGGTGCCATGGGGAGCGCGCAGGGCGCGGTACGCGGCGACCAGGGCCGCCGTGGACGGGTCGAGGCCGGGCACGTCCGCGCCGTCGGTCAGCGCGGGTTCCACCCGCTGGGCGAGGACCTTGCCCAGCTCGACGCCCCACTGGTCGAAGGAGTCGATGTTCCAGAGCGCGCCCTGGACGAACACCTTGTGCTCGTAGAGGGCGATCAGCTGGCCGAGGACCGAGGGGGTCAGCTCGGGTGCCAGGACGGTCGTCGTGGGTCGGTTGCCGCGGAACGTGCGGTGCGGCACCTGCTCCTCGGGCACCCCTTCGGCCTGTACCTCCTCGGCGGTCTTCCCGAAGGCCAGCGCCTGGCCCTGCGCGAAGAGGTTGGCCATCAACAGGTCGTGCTGTGCGGCGAGTTCGGGCTCCATCCCGGCAACCGGGCGGGCGAACCCGATCAGGTCGGCCGGGATCAGCTTGGTGCCCTGGTGCAGCAACTGGTAGTACGCGTGCTGGCCGTTGGTGCCGGGCGTGCCCCACACCACCGGACCGGTCTGCCACTCGACGGGCAGCCCGTCACGGCCCACCTGCTTGCCGTTGGACTCCATGTCCAGCTGTTGCAGATAGGCGGTGAACCTGGACAGGTAGTGCGAGTACGGCAGCACCGCGTGCGACTGCGCGTCGAAGAAGTCGCCGTACCAGACGCCCAACAGGCCCATCAGCAGTGGGGCGTTGGCCTGCGGCGGTGCCGTCCTGAAGTGGTCGTCGATCGTGCGGAAGCCGTCCAGCAGCTCCCGGAAGCGGTCCGGGCCGATGGCGATCATCAGGGACAGGCCGATCGCCGAGTCGAAGGAGTAGCGGCCACCGACCCAGTCCCAGAACTCGAACATGTTGTCCGGGTCGATCCCGAACTCGGTGACCTTCCCCGCGTTCGTCGACAGCGCCACGAAGTGCCGGGCCACCGCCTTCTCGTCGCCCCCGAACGCGGCCAGCAGCCAGGACCGCGCCGACGTCGCGTTGGTGAGCGTCTCGATCGTCGTGAACGTCTTCGACGCGACGACGAACAGCGTCTCGGCCGGGTCGAGATCGCGCACCGCCTCGTGCAGATCGGCGCCGTCGACGTTGGACACGAACCGCACGGTCAGCGACCGGTCGGTGTACGCGCGCAGCGCCTCGTACGCCATCGCGGGACCGAGGTCGGAGCCGCCGATGCCGATGTTGACGACATTGCGGATGCGGCGGCCGGTGTGGCCGGTCCAGTCGCCGGAGCGGACCCGGTCGGCGAAGGCGGCCATCCGGTCGAGGACCGCGTGCACGGCCGGGACGACGTTCTCGCCGTCCACCTCCACCACGGCACCGCGCGGGGCGCGCAGCGCCGTGTGCAGGACCGCCCGGCCCTCGGTGATGTTGACGCGCTCGCCGCGGAACATCGCGTCCCGCTGCCCGAACACATCGGTCGCCGCGGCGAGTTCGAGGAGCAGGGCGAGCGTCTCGTCGGTGATCAGGTGCTTGGAGTAGTCCACCCGCAGATCACCGGCGTGGACGACGTACCGCTCGGCGCGACCGGGGTCGGCGGCGAACAGCTCGCGCAGCGAGGGATGGAGCATCGAGCCCGCGCGGTGGTCCCCCAACTCGGCCCACTCCGGGCGACGGTTGAGGCGGGGGGCGTCACTCATCGCCGGCGGCCTCCCCGGTGTGCTCGCCGCCGCGCAGGGCGATCGCGTACATCTCGTCCGCGTCGAGACGGCGCAGTTCCTCGGCGATCAGCTCGGAGGTGGCGCGCACCTTCAGGGCGAGGGTGCGGGACGGCTGGCCCGGCAGGGTGAGTGTGGCGAGCGGGCCCTCGGGGCGGTCGATGACGATCTCGCCGTTCTCCGTGCCGAGCCGCACACCCGTCACGACCGGCCCCGCGGTGACGACGCGCTCGACGGTGACGCCGAGACGGGCCTCCAGCCAGCGGGCCAGCAGTTCGGCGCTCGGGTTGTCGGCCTCGCTGTCCACGGCCGCCGAGGTGATCTTCGTGTGGGCCTGGTCGAGGGCGGCGGCGAGCATGGAACGCCACGGCGTCAGCCGGGTCCAGGCCAGGTCCGTGTCGCCGGGCGTGTACGAGGCGACCCGCTGCTCCAGCGCGGCGAGCGGGGTCTCGACGGCGTACATGTCGGTGATCCGGCGCTGCGCCAGCGCCCCCAGCGGGTCCTTCGCCGGGTTCTCCGGTGAGTCCACCGGCCACCACACCACGACCGGCGCGTCCGGCAGCAGCAGCGGCAGGACGACGGAGTCGGCGTGGTCGGAGACCTCGCCGTACGTCCGCAGCACGACCGTCTCGCCGGTGCCCGCGTCGGCGCCCACGCGCACCTCGGCGTCCAGGTGCGACCGGGTGCGGTCGCGAGGGGTGCGGGCGTGCCGCTTGATGACGACCAGGGTGCGCGAGGGGTGCTCGTGCGAGGCCTCCTCGGCCGCCTTGATCGAGTCGTACGCGTTCTCCTCGTCCGTCACGATCACCATCGTGAGGACCATGCCCACGGCGGGCGTGCCGATGGCCCGGCGTCCCTGCACCAGGGCCTTGTTGATCTTGCTTGCCGTGGTGTCCGTCAGGTCGAATTTCATGGCCTGCGCCAGCTCCGTCCGTCTCGTGCGAGCATCTCGTCGGCTTCCTCGGGGCCCCAACTGCCCGAGGGGTACTGCGCGGGCCTGCCGTGCTTGGCCCAGTACTCCTCGATCGGGTCGAGGATCTTCCAGGACTCCTCCACCTCCTGGTGGCGGGGGAAGAGGTTGGCGTCGCCGAGCAGCACGTCAAGGATCAGCCGTTCGTACGCCTCCGGGCTGGACTCCGTGAACGACTCGCCGTACGCGAAGTCCATGGTGACGTCCCGGATCTCCATCGAGGTACCCGGCACCTTCGAACCGAAGCGCACGGTCATTCCCTCGTCCGGCTGCACCCGGATGACGATCGCGTTCTTCCCCAGCTCCTCGGTGGCCGTGGAGTCGAACGGGGAGTGCGGGGCGGTCTGGAAGACGACCGCGATCTCCGTGACCCGGCGGCCGAGCCGCTTGCCGGTGCGCAGATAGAACGGGACACCGGCCCAGCGGCGATTGTCGATCTCCAGCTTGACGGCCGCGTACGTGTCGGTCCGGGAGTTCGGGTCGATGCCGTCCTCCTCCAGATAGCCGACCACCTTCTCGCCGCCCTGCCAGGCGTGCGTGTACTGGCCGCGCACGGTGTGGGCGCCCAGATCGGCGGGGACCCGCACCGACTTGAGGACCTTCAGCTTCTCGGTGAGCAGCGCCTCGGCGTCGAAGGCGATCGGCTCCTCCATGGCGGTGAGCGCCATCAGCTGGAGGAGGTGGTTCTGGATGACGTCACGGGCGGCGCCGATGCCGTCGTAGTAGCCGGCGCGGCCGCCGATGCCGATGTCCTCGGCCATGGTGATCTGGACGTGGTCGACGTACGACCGGTTCCAGATGGGTTCGTACATCTGGTTGGCGAACCGCAGGGCGAGGAGGTTCTGGACGGTCTCCTTGCCGAGGTAGTGGTCGATGCGGAAGACCTGGTCCGGGTCGAAGACCTCGTGCACGATCTCGTTGAGGTCGATGGCGCTGGCCAGGTCGTGGCCGAACGGCTTCTCGATGACCGCGCGCCGCCATGAACCCTCGGGCGCGTCGGCCAGCCCGTGCCTCTTGAGCTGCTGGACGACCTTCGGGAAGAACTTCGGCGGTACGGACAGGTAGAAGGCGAAGTTGCCGCTGGTGCCCCGCGAGGCGTTCAACTCCTCGACAGCCGTGCGGAGTTGCTTGAACGCCTCGTCGTCGTCGAAGTCGCCCGGCACGAACCGCATGCCCTCGGCGAGCTGCTGCCAGACCTCCTCGCGGAACTCGGTCCGCGCGTGCTCGCGCACCGCGTCGTGCACCACCTGCGCGAAGTCCTGGTCCTCCCAGTCCCGGCGGGCGAAGCCCACCAGCGAGAAGCCCGGCGGGAGCAGTCCCCGGTTGGCCAGGTCGTACACGGCCGGCATCAGCTTCTTGCGGGACAGGTCACCGGTCACCCCGAAGATGACGAGGCCGGACGGCCCCGCGATCCGGGGGAGCCGGCGATCGCGCTCGTCCCGCAGCGGATTGGCCCAGTCGGCCGCCGCCCGAGAGGTCGTCTCCAAGGTCATTCCCCATCAACTCCCTTGCCGTTCATGGACTTCGCCACCGCGTCCAGCAGGTCCTGCCACGCCGCCGTGAACTTGGCGACGCCCTCCTCCTCCAACTGCCGCACCACCTCGTCGTACGAGATGCCGAGCGCCTCGACGGCCGCGAGATCGGCGCGCGCCTGGGCGTAGCCGCCGGTCACGGTGTCGCCGTGGACGACCCCGTGCGCGGCGGTGGCGCGCAGGGTCGCCTCCGGCATCGTGTTGACCGTGCCCGGCGCCACCAGTTCGTCGACGTACAGGGTCGGCTTGTACGCCGGGTCCTTCACCCCGGTCGACGCCCACAGCGGGCGCTGCCTGTTGGCGCGGGCCCCGGCGAGCGCCGTCCAGCGGTCGCCGCCGAAGACCTCCTCGTACGCCTGGTAGGCGAGCCGCGCGTTGGCGAGCGCGGCGCGGCCCCTGAGCGCGAGCGCCTCGTCCGTGCCGAGCAGGGTCAGCCGCTTGTCGATCTCGGTGTCGACACGGGAGACGAAGAAGGAGGCGACGGAGTGCACGGCCGACAGGTCGAGGCCCTTGCGCAGCGCCTTCTCCAGGCCCGCCAGATACGCCTCCATCACCTCGCCGTACCGCTCCAGCGAGAAGATCAGCGTGACATTGACGCTGATGCCGAGGCCGACGACCTCGGTGATCGCCGGCAAGCCCGCCCTGGTCGCCGGGATCTTGATCATGACGTTGGGGCGGTCGACCAGCCAGACGAGTTGCCTGGCCTCGGCGACCGTCGCGCGGGTGTCGTGGGCCAGCCGGGGGTCGACCTCGATGGAGACCCGGCCGTCCCGCCCGCCCGTCGCCTCGTACACCGGGCGCAGGACGTCCGCGGCGGCGCGGACATCGGCGGTCGTCATCATCCGGACGGCCTCCTCGACCGTCACCCCGCGCACCGCCAGGTCGTCGAGCTGCTCCTCGTAGCCCTTCCCGGAGCCGATCGCGGCCTGGAAGATGGACGGGTTGGTGGTCACGCCGACGACGTTCCCGGACGTGACGAGCTCGGCGAGGTTCCCGGAGGTGACGCGCTCGCGGGAGAGATCGTCGAGCCAGACGGAGACGCCCTCCTCGGAGAGACGTCGCAGGGGGTCCGCGGCGGCGGCCGCCGCGGTCGTTTCGGTGGTCACAGTGATCATCTTCCTTCAGGCGCTCGCGTCAACCGCGGACGGCGGCCAGGGATTCCCTCGCGGCGGTGACGACGTTCTCGGGGGTGAAGCCGTACTCGGCGAACAGGGTCTCGGCGTCGGCGGAGGCACCGAAGTGCTCCAGGGAGACGAGGCGACCGCTGTCACCGACGTACCGGTACCAGGTGAGACCGATGCCGGCCTCGACCGCCACGCGGGCCTTCACGGACGGCGGCAGCACGCTCTCGCGGTAGGCGCGCGGCTGCTCCTCGAACCACTCCACCGACGGCATCGACACCACCCGGGTCCCGACCCCCTCGGCCTCCAGTCGCTCCCGCGCGGCGACGGCGAGCCGCACCTCGGAGCCGGTGGCGAGGAGGATCACGTCCGGCGTCGGAGTGGAGGACTCCCGGAGCACATAGCCGCCCTTCGCGGCGTCGGCGTTCGGCGCGTACGTGGGGACGCCCTGGCGGGTGAGCGCCAGCCCGTGAGGCGCGGGGTGCGTGGCGTGCCGCCGCAGGATCTCCGCCCAGGCGATCGCCGTCTCGTTGGCGTCGGCGGGACGGACGATGTTCAGGCCGGGGATGGCGCGCAGCGAGGCCAGGTGTTCGACCGGCTGGTGGGTGGGGCCGTCCTCGCCGAGACCGATGGAGTCGTGCGTCCACACGTACGTCACGGGGAGTTGCATCAGCGCGGAGAGCCGGACGGCGTTGCGCATGTAGTCGGAGAACACCAGGAAGGTGCCGCCGTAGACACGGGTGTTGCCGTGCAGCGCGATGCCGTTCATCTCGGCGGCCATGGCGTGCTCACGGATACCGAAGTGGATCGTCCGGCCGTACGGGTTCGCCTCGGGCAGCGGGTTGTCCGCCGGGAGGAACGACGACGTCTTGTCGATGGTCGTGTTGTTCGAACCGGCGAGGTCGGCGGAGCCGCCCCACAGTTCGGGGATGACGGCGCCGAGCGCCTGGAGCACCTTGCCGGAGGCGGCACGGGTGGCGACGGACGTGCCCTCCTCGAACACCGGGAGGTGGGCCTCCCAGCCCTCGGGCAGCCGGCCGGCCACCACTCGGTCGAACAGCCGTGCGCGCTCGGGCTGGGCGGCGCGCCACTCGGCGATCCGCTTGTCCCAGGCGGCGTGCGCCTCGGCGCCCCGGTCGAGGGCCCCGCGGGTGTGGGCGAGGACGTCGTCGGCGACCTGGAAGGTCCTGTTCGCGTCGAAGCCGAGGACCCGCTTGGTGGCCGCGACCTCCTCCTCGCCGAGCGCGGAGCCGTGCGCGGCCTCGGTGTTCTGCGCGTTCGGCGCCGGCCAGGCGATGATCGTGCGCATCGCGATGAAGGAGGGACGCGAGGTCTCCTCCCGCGCGGCCACCAGCGCGTCGTACAGGGCGTGCACGTCGATGTTCCCGTTGAAGGCCGGCTCGATCCGCTGGACGTGCCAGCCGTACGCCTCGTACCGCCCCAGCACGTCCTCGGAGAACGCGGTGGCGGTGTCGCCCTCGATGGAGATGTGGTTGTCGTCGTAGAGGAAGACCAGGTTGCCGAGCTTCTGATGGCCCGCCAGGGACGACGCCTCGGCGGAGATGCCCTCCTCCAGATCGCCGTCGGAGACGATGGCCCAGACGGTGTGGTCGAACGGCGACGTGTCCTCGGGCGCGTCCGGGTCGAACAGGCCGCGTTCGTAGCGGGCGGCCATCGCCATGCCGACAGCGTTGGCGACGCCCTGCCCCAGCGGACCGGTCGTGGTCTCGACGCCGGCCGTGTGCCCGTACTCGGGGTGACCCGGCGTCTTCGAACCGTGGGTCCGGAACGCCTTCAGGTCGTCCAGCTCCAGCTCGTACCCGGCGAGGAACAGCTGGGTGTACAGGGTCAGCGAGGTGTGGCCGGGGGAGAGGACGAAGCGGTCGCGGCCGGTCCACTCGGGATCGGCGGGGTCATGTCGCATCACCTTCTGAAAGAGCGTGTACGCGGCGGGAGCCAGGCTCATCGCCGTGCCGGGGTGCCCGTTGCCGACCTTCTGGACGGCGTCGGCCGCCAGCAGGCGCGCGGTGTCGACGGCACGTCGGTCGAGTTCTGTCCAGTTCATCTTCAAGAAGTCCTCGATAGGTGCGGCGGATTGGTCCTGGTGCCTTCAAAACTAAAAGTCTGACTTTTGAGAAGGAAGGTTGCCGTGTGCCACCCTTCGGTGAAACTGGGACACCGGCGGACCTGGGCGGGCTGGGGCATGAAGGACACGGGCATCGGGGACGGCGGCGACGTCGGGGAGAGCGGCCGCATCAGAACCTTCCCGTTCCCGGCGGACCTCAGCCTCTCCGGTGTCGGTATGCAGGTCGGCCCGATGGACGACCGCCGCACCTGGCACGCGGACGTCCCCCTGGAACGGGTGCACCGCATCGACTTCCACGTCGTGATGCTGTTCGACCACGGCCCCGTAACCCACATGGTCGACTTCACCGAGTACGAGGCGGACACGGGCGATCTGCTGTGGATCCGCCCCGGACAGGTGCATCGCTTCTCACGCACCACCGGGTACCGCGGGACCGTCCTCACCATGCAACCGGGCTTCCTGCCCCGGGAGACGGTCGAGGCGACCGGCCTCTACCGCTACGACCTGCCCCCGCTGCTCCGCCCCGACCGGGCCCGACTCGCCGGCCTGCGCGCCTCCCTGGCGCATCTGGAGCGCGAGTACGTCGACACCACCACCCTGCCGCTCGGCCTCCACACGGCCGTGCTGCGGCACTCCCTGACGGCGTTCCTGCTGCGTCTCGCCCATCTCGCGGACAGCTCGTCGGAGGCGTCCCCGAGCCACCACGACACGACGTTCACCCGCTTCCGGGACGCCGTGGAGCGGGAGTTCACCACCAACCACAGCGTCAGCACGTACGCCGACGCCCTCGGCTACTCCCGCCGCACCCTCGTGAGGGCGGTCCGCGCCGCCACCGGCCAGACCCCGAAGGGCTTCATCGACAGGCGGGTCGTCCTGGAGGCGAAACGGCTGCTGGCCCACACCGACCTGCCGACGGGCCGCGTCGGCGCGGCGGTGGGCTTCCCCGACTCGGCGAACTTCTCCAAGTTCTTCCAACTGCACACCGGGACGACGCCGATGGCGTTCCGGGCGGAGATGCGCTGACCGCCGCGCCGTCCGGTCGAGGCGCGAGGGGCGCCGCCCATGGGAAAAGGGCCCCGTCCGTGGACGGAGCCCCTCCCGTGGGGGTCGGTGACCCTTTTAGCGCCTGTCAGCGGCCGAAGTTGAACCAGTTCACGTTCACGAAGTCCTGTGGCTGACCGCTCGTGAAGGTCAGATACACGTCATGCGTGCCGGTGACCCGGCTGATGTTCGCGGGCACCGTCCGCCAGGACTGCCAGCCCCCGGTGTTGGCGAGGGCGAAACTGCCGACGGGGGCGTTGGAGCGACTGTCGAGGCGGACCTCGACCAGTCCGCTCACGCCGGCGTTCGCCCCGCTGGCCACCCGGGCGACGAACTGCGTGGCGCCCGTGGAGCCGAAGTCGACGTGTCGGAACAGCGCCCAGTCGCCGTTCGCGAGGGAGCCGATGTTCTGGCCGCCGCCGGAGTCCGACGTACCCTCGGTGCTGACCCCGCTCTGTCCGTTGAACGACTCGGCCTGGATGGCGCTGTACGCGTCACGGGTCCCCGACGGCGGGGGAGTGGTGGTGCCCCCGGCGGCCGACAGCACCTGCACGTAGTCGACGACCATCGGCACCCCGGAGCGGGTGTCGCCGTCCAGCCCGCCGCCGAACGCGTCGGGGAAGGCGCCGCCCATGGCCACGTTCAGGATGATGAAGAAGCCGTGGTTGGTGGCGTTGGTCCAGGTCGTGACGTCCACCTGGTTGGCGTTGGCCGAGTGGAACTGTGTTCCGTCGACGGAGAACCGGATGGTCTCCGGGGTCACCGAGCGGTCCCACTCCATGGTGTAGGTGTGGAAGCCCGACTGGCAGGTGGTGCCCTGGCAGGCGGTGGAGCTGCCGATGCCGGTCGTCTCGTTGCACGGGCCGCCGGGGTTGGTGCCGCAGTGCATGGTGGCCCACACCTGGTTGCGGCCCTGGACGTTCTCCATGATGTCCAGCTCGCCGACGCTCGGCCAGTTCTGGTAGTTGCCCCGATACGGCGCGCCCAGCATCCAGAACGCGGGCCAGTAGCCCTCGGCGGCCGTGCCCGTCACGTTCGGCATCTGGAGCCGGGACTCGACCCTCAGTTTGCCGCCGGCCGGGGGCTGGAAGTCGGTGCGGTTGGTCTCGATGCGGCCCGAGGTCCATCTGCCCGCCGAGTCGCGCAGCGGGGTGATCCGCAGATTGCCGTTGCCGTCGAGCGAGACGTTGGAGGTGCTGTTCGTCATCGTCTCGACCTCGCCGGTGCCCCAGTTGGCGGGTCCGCCGGGGTAGGAAGTCCCGGTCGCGTACTGCCAGTCGGAGGTGTTCACACCGGAGCCGGCCGTGCCGTTGAAGTCGTCGAGGAAGACCTGGGTCCAGCCGGAGGGCGGGGTGGGGGCGGCCCCCTGCGCGGCGGTCGCCCCCGCCGTGGCCAGCGCCACCGCGCTGACGACGGCGAGGAGCACGCGCCGGAGCGGGCGGCGACGACGCCCGACAGGTATGCCGGAGGGTTCACTCATGGCGGCCTCTTTGGAGTGGGGAGTACGGAGTGAGGTGCGCGGGCGGAGAACGCTCTGCTCGGTCCCGTTCTTTGAGAGCGCTCTCAAAGAGGAGCGTGCGGCCAATGTGCGCTCCGCCGCAGCGGTCGTCAAGAGTTAAAGCGGAGAAAGTGCTTGCGGGGCGGGCGAGTTCACCCTGTGAAGGACCCCTTCGCCCCCCACGGGACGCGGCGGACGGGATACCGGTGAGGACGGTGACGGCCGCGCGGGCCTCTTTGCACGGATGCACCCGGACGGAACTCATAGGGGTGTAGATGTGGGCCGCTGGGTGAGGGGAATGCGTCGATGACTTCAGGGGCTGGTTTCGCCGGGGAACCACGCCGCGGCGAGGTGGTGGCGGGGACCGAGGGCATCTTCAATGCCGTCATCGGGACCGTCGGCCTCTACGCCGCGACCGGATCGCTCTGGATGGCCACTGCGGCCGGAGGCGTCGCGGCCGGGCTCGCCGGGCTGCGCTTCGCCCTCGGCCGACGGCGCGTGGCGCGCGAGGAGGCGACGGGCGCTGCCGGGAACCCGCCCGCGCCCATGGCCCCCTCACTGGACATCGGGGCGGCCCGGGCCGACGGAGGGGGTGGCATGCGACTGCCGGAAGAACCGGAAGAGCGAAAGCCGTTCGAGGACTTCTTTCGCGAGGAGTACCCGAGGGTGGTGTACGCGGTGATGCGGCTGGGGGCGAACAGCGCGGAGGCGGAGGACATCGCGTCCGACGCGATGCTCGAGACCTTGATGCGATGGGCCGACATCGCCGACCCCGCCGCCTACACCCACACCTGCGCGCGGCGCGAGTACTTCCGCAAGGCCAAGCGGAAGCTGAGGGAGGCTCCGCTGGAAGAGGAGCGGGCGCGCGAAGGGTCCGAGCCGTCGGTGACGGACTCACTCGACCTGGGAGACCAGGAGCGCCGCGTGCTGCGGGTGCTGGACCGACTGCCCCGCGCACAGCGGACCGTCATGCATCTGCACTACGCGGGTCTGTCCACCGAGGAGATCGCGCGACACCTGGAGACACCGGAGGCCACGGTGCGCTCCAATCTGCGCCACGCCCGACAGCGGCTGCGCACGCTGCTGTCGGACGAGGGCCTGATCTGAACACCCTGCACGCAGTGAGGAGGAAACCCATGTCCGACAACGACTGCACATCCCACGATCTTGGGGACGACAGCCAGGTGGCCGCGCTGCTGCGTGCCGCCGACGAAAGCGCCGTCGAGGCCCTGCGCGCCACCCTCGACATCGAAGGACGCCTCGCGACGGTGCTCGCCCGTGCCGACGCCGAGCGCGCATCGGTCGCCACGGTGTTCGGCGTGGACGTCAGTGCCGTCCTGGCGTCATGGTCGGTCGACCTGACCCGTACGGCCGTTCGCGGTGTCGGTCCGGGGCAGCGCATCGTCCGCGCCGTCACCGACCCGGAGTTCTTCCAGGCCGTCATGGGCCGGCAGCGCAGCGGACTGGAGCCGTGGCCCGACCTCTGCCTGGAGTTCGCCGAGGACGCCTTCAGTCTGGTGGCCGTACTGTCCTTGCCGTCGTCGCCGGCGCGAGGGGTACGCGTCGCGGTCATGACCCAGCTGGGCGGGCGAACGGCGGGCGAGACTTTCGTCGTGGCAGCTGACACCGAGAGCGTGGACCGCGACGACTCGTGGCCGGTGGACCTGTCGGCGACGCTCAGGCTCGCGCCCGAGGCGTCCGACGCCCTGGGCGAGACGGTCGTGAGCCTGAAGGCGGTGCGCGTCGATGGTTACTGCTGACTGTTCCACCGCGTGGGCGTCGTACGTGGCCGAGGTGCTGACCCGGCCCGGCCGGGCACAGCGCTCGGCCGGTCTGGCGACGGTCTGCCTGGCAGGCGACACCGCCCTCAGGGAGTTCTCACGAGACGGTTCCACGACGGCCCTGCCCGGCGGGCGTCCGTCCGCCGGTGAGATTCGGGAAGCCGCCGCACAGTTGTGGGCGCTGACCGAGCACCCGGAAAGCCGCGTCGAGGAGTACCAGCGTGTCGTGGCCCTCGTGTTCACCACTTGGCGGCCGCAGTTCCAGGTCGGTGCCGCCGATCCCCTGGCCGAGATCACGGCACGGACCGGGCAGTGCGCGCGGGCACTGGAGTCGGCCCGGCCGCTCGGGGACGACCTGCTGACGGCGTGGGTCCTCCTGCACCAGGGGCGCGGCCTGCGGCAGCGCCACGCGTGGCATGAGGCGCTCGCGGCGTACCAGGAGGCGACGAGCCTCGCGGAAGACCTGGCGGGACAGGGAGCGGGGCCGCTTCTGGCGGCCCCCGGTGCGTCCACGGAGTCCCCGGCCGTGCTGCGGGCCGTGCTGGGCTGCCGGGCCCTCAAGGACATCGGCCAGGTGGCCTCCTCCATCGGCGACCTCGACCTGTGGCACTCGGCGGTGGACCGGATGGTCTCCTTGGCGGAAGGACTCGTACCGGTACGGCCGGCGCTCCTGGCCGAGGCCCTGTCCAAACAGGGCACGCTCGCCCGCCACACCGGCGACCGCGACACCTTTCGCCGGGTCGAGGAGCGGCTGCGGTCCTGGGCCGAGCAGAGCGGTATCAACCGCGTCCGCCGCGCCTGGCTCGCCCAGGCCGCGTACAACGCCGAACACCTGCACGACCACAGCCGGGCCTATCGGCTGCTGCTGGAGCGGATCGACACCGTTCTCGACGGCCACGGGCTGCCCGCGACCTCCCTGACACCGGCCGCCGTCGCGGCCGTGGTCCCTGAGCTTCAGCGGCGGGGCCTGCGGGGACGTCGCATCGCGCTGGGTAACACGGCCTACGACTGTGCCGTCCAACTGTGGAAGGCGGGCCGGACGAAGGCGACCGCCGAAGGCTGGGAGGAAGCCCGCGGATGGCTCGACGTGGCCGAGGCCGCATACCGGAACGACGGCCACAACGGGCTGGCCGCCGTGCGGCTCACACGCGCCCGCCTGCTCGCCCATCACCCGACGGCCCCCGACCCGCAGGCGTCGGTGGGCCAGGCACTCGCGGCCGGCGCGTCGGGTGTGGCATCGGGACTGATGGTCAACGCCGCCGTCGCCGCCGCCGAATGGTGCGCCCCCGGGGACCGGCGGGTGGCGGACCGGCTGACCGAACTACTGGCCAGGGCGACGCCGCGCTACCGAGGCGTGCTGCTGTACGGCCGCGCACTGTGGTGCGAGCGCCTGGCGAGGGCCGCCGAGGGGAGCGACAGCGGCCCGGCCGACGACATCACCCGCTGGTACGCCGAGGCCGAGGCGGCGGCGCTGGAGGCGGGCGCGGCACTGGAGGTCGGCGGGGTGCTTGTCGACATGACGAAGGCCGCACGGGTGTGGGCGATCGCCGCCCGCGTCTGCGCCGTGACGGGGCGGATCCCACCGGACGACGTTCCCGCGACGACGCTGCGCCGCCTGCTGAACGCGGTGCGGTGCGTGGCCGAGTTGTTCATCACCGTCTCGGATCTCGAGGAACGCCGCGATCTGGGCCGGGAGCACGGCCCGGTCTTCCGGACGGCCGCCGACCTCGCGGTGAGTCTCGGCGATCCGGTGGCGGCGGACATGGTGATGGAAGCCGTACGGCGGGACCGCGTCGGTCTGCTGATCAGCGACCTCTCCCAGGACCCGGCCGTCACCGATGTCGTCCGGCGCGCCGCCGAGCAGGTCATCGCGGCGAACGCCGCGTTCCCGGCCGTACCGGAGACCGAGACGAGACCGTCGTACCAGGACGAGACGCGCACGCTGTCGCGTTCGGCCGAGGCCATCGCTGCCACGCGGGCTCGCAGCGCCGAGCAGGCCGACCTCATCCTGGGCGTTCTCGGCAGCCTCACCACCGGGCGGGCACTGCCGCACACCACCGCGCGGTCGGTCCTCGACCTGTGCCCGCGTCACGGGGTGAGCGCGATCCTGCAACTGCTGTCCTCGCACGTGAGCGTCCTGGGCGCCGACGACGAGCCCCGCACGCTCTACCGTCGGCTCACCTGGCGGGACGAGGAGGGACAGGTGCACGAACACCTCGACGCGATCGCCCTGCCCGTCGATCCCACGGAACTCACGCCCGAGCGCAACCGGTACTGGCAGACCTTGCCCCGACTCACCTCGGTCCTGCTGCCCGAGCCGCTGCTGCGCCTGCTCCGCTCGTCCGACCCGGCGGATCCGGTGCGGCTGATGATCCTGCCGACCGGCCTCTTCGACATCGCCTTCGACACTCTCCCGCTCGACTCTGAGCGGCAGTTGCTCGATGCCGCGGTGCTCAGCGTCCACGCCTCGCTCACCACGATGACGCATTTACTGGCCAGGGCGACCCTGCCCGCGGTCAGGCCGGCCATCGCTGTCTACGACCTGCTGCGGCTCGCCCACGCCGAACGGGAATTCCGCTCGCTGGAGGATCACCTCTCGCCCCTGTTCGAGATCACCGGCCGGGCCCTGTTCATGGACACGCTCGGATCACAGGACGGGTCGGAGGGCTACCGGATGCTGGCACTCGCCGTGCACGGCACGGACGACGCCGTCGAAGGATGGGGGCAGACCAAGATCCTCCCGGACGGCAATCGGCTCACCGCCGCCGAAGCGATGGCGCTGTCCTTCCCGCAGTTGTGTGTACTGGCTTCCTGCCACTCCAGCATCCGGCTGCGCGGCGGGGTGGAACTGGCCGGATTCCCGCTGGCCCTGTTCGCCCGAGGCGCCACCACCGTCATCGGCAGCCTCCACGAGATCGACGACGAAGCGACGTCGCAGATCATGCAGGCCTTCTGGCAGGAACTCGGACGGGGCACCGACCCCGTGCGGTCGCTGCGGCAGGCAAAGCTCGGCTGGCTCCGAGGAGACCCGAACCGGCGGTACACACCACGCCTGTGGGGCGGCCTGGTCGCCCTCGGCGGCGCCCAGTTCTGAATCGACCCGGAGGTGACCGCGATGAACCTGAAGGCGTACGAAGCGAGTACTGCGGACTGGAAGCGTCTGCACGCCTACGCGAGGAAGGTGGCCAGGCAGACCCGTAGACCGCTCGCGGCCGCGATCGGATACACCGTCACCGACCACCGCACGGTCGAGCGACAAGTCGTCCGTGAACACGGCCCGTTCGGACTGTTCAAGCGCACGGAGACACGATCGGAGCGGCAGCCGTTCAGCCGGCACGTCCCGGTCATCGGTCAGCACTGGGTGCTGGAGGTACGCCATCAGAACATCGAGAAGAACGTCGGCAGCCGGGGCGGACACCACCAGGAGACGACCCACGAGAGGACCACCTACCTGCTC
Source organism: Streptomyces ossamyceticus (assembly GCF_001418475.1). Lineage (GTDB taxonomy): Bacteria > Actinomycetota > Actinomycetes > Streptomycetales > Streptomycetaceae > Streptomyces > Streptomyces ossamyceticus. The sequence continues at coordinate 16,076 of NZ_LIQX01000109.1, forward strand.
CTGCCCGACGGTGGGCTCAAGTGCGTCGCGGTGTGGGAGGAGGAATCCGTGTACACCGCCGACGGCAGGACCCAGGTCGTCGTCGACACCTCCCACCACGTGCGGGACATCGGTGATCGGGACCTGAGGACGTTCGACTTCGAGAAGTGCCACAGGGAGTACGGCAGGCACGGGCGCGGAACCAAGACGTGGGGCGATAGGGAGCCGGGGAAAAGGCTGCTGGTGCATGCGAAGGGGGTCGGCCTGTCGGCGGCGTTGAAACGCCTGCTCTGAGGAGGTGGGCGCTAATTGGGTGGCTCGGCTCCCGGACGAGCCGCTAGCTTCGCCCCCATGGTGGACACTCACGGCACGTGTACGGATCGATTCACGCCGGTGCGCTCGGCGTTGGCCGCCTCCCTGGCCGACAAGGACGTCGGGGCCTCGGTGGCGGTGTTCGTGGACGGTGAGCCGGAGGTCGACCTGTGGGGCGGCCACCTCGACGCGGAGCGCACGCTCCCCTGGCAGCGGGACACCATCTCCAACGTCTGGTCCAGCACCAAGACGATGACCGCGCTGTGCGCGCTGATCCTCGCCGACCGCGGTGCCCTCGACCTGGACGCGCCGGTGGCCGCGTACTGGCCCGAGTTCGCCGCCGCGGGCAAGGAGGGCGTCCTGGTGCGTCATCTGCTCTCCCACACCGCCGGGCTGCCCGTCTTCGACGCGCCGACCACGCTGGAGGACCTCTACGACTGGCCGACGGTCACCGCCCGGCTCGCCGCGCAGGCGCCCGCCTGGGAGCCCGGCACCGACGCCGGGTACCACGCGGTCACCCAGGGGTATCTCGTCGGGGAGGTCGTGCGCCGGGTCACCGGCCGCAGCCTCGGCACGTTCTTCGCCGAGGACGTCGCCGGACCGCTGGGCGCCGACTTCCACATCGGCCTCGACCCCGAGCACGACCACCGGGTCGCGCCGACCCTCCCGCCGCCCTCCTCCCCGCCCCGCGGGGGCCCGAAGCCCAACCCGGTGATCCCACCGGCCACCGCGAACACCCTCGCCTGGCGGCGCGCCGAGATCCCCGCGGCGAACGGCCACGGCAACGCCCGCTCGATCGCCGCGATCCAGTCACTGCTGGCCTGCGGCGGTGAGGCCCGAGGGGTGCGGCTGCTCTCGGAGAAGGGGTGCGAGCGGGCCCTGGAGGAGCAGTTCGACGGCACCGACCGGGTCCTCGGCGTACCGATGCGCTGGGGCCTCGGCTACGGCCTGAACGGCGGCCAGCTCCCCAACCCCCGCACCTGCTTCTGGGGCGGCTGGGGCGGCTCCCTCGTCCTCGTCGACCTCGACGCCCGGATGTCCGTCGCCTACACGATGAACCAGATGATCGACAACGGCGGCCTCGGCGACGACCGCGCGTTCCTGATCCTCGCTGCGGTGTACGAGAGCCTCACCGCCTGAGACTCCGCCACGGCGTCCCGGTGCTGCCCGGCGTCCCGGTACTGCCACGGCGTCCCGGTGCCGACGCGGGCGCCGCTCAGGAAGGCGGGGCGGGCAGCGGCGTCGGCCGCGGCGCGGGCAGGGCGGAGCGGCCCGGGATCAGGGATCCCCGGCCGCTTCCGCCGCTTCCGCTGCTGCCGACGCTGCCGCGGCCCGCCCTCGGCGTCGACGCCTCGTCCGGCTGCCAGCCGAGGGCCCGGGAGATGCCCCGGGCCGCGACCCGCACCGCCGGGGTCAGTACCGGGACCTGCGCCCCCGCCTGGGGCACGACCACCGACACGGCGGCGACCACCGCCCCGCCCGGTCCGCGGACCGGCGCCGCCACCGACAGCGCGTCCTCCGTGACCTGACGGCTGCTCACCGCCACACCCGTGCGCCGGACCTCCGCCAGCACCCGGCGCAACCGGGCGCCGTCGGTGATGGTGTACGGCGTGAACGCGGCCAACTCCCCCTGGCAATAGGTCTCCTGGGACGCGGGGTCGCTGTGCGCCAGCAGCGCCAGCCCCACGCCCGTGGCGTGCAGCGGCCAGCGGGCGCCGACCCGGATGTGGACGCCGACGGCCGACCGCCCGGAGAACCACTCGATGTAGACGACCTCGTCGCCGTCGCGCACCGCCAGCTGCACGTTCTCGTGCGTCGCCTCGTACAGGTCCTCCAGGTACGGCAGCGCGATCTGCCGCAGCGCGAGTCCGCGCGGGGCGAGCGCCGCGACCTCCCACAGTCGCAGCCCCACGTGGTAGATCCCGTCCGTGTCCCGTTCCAGGGCGCCCCACTCGGTGAGCGCGCCCACCAGCCGGTGCGCCGTGGTGAGGGTCAGCCCGGCCCGGCGGCTGATGTCCGTCAGCGTCAGCGCCGGATGGGCGTGGTCGAAGGCGGCCAGCACGGCGAGCAGCCGGTCCGGGGCGGAGCGCGCGGCCCCCGGCTCCGGCAGCGCGTCGGCGGTCATCGGCACCGGGTCACCCCAGCCCGGCCTCGGCGACCTTCTGGAGCATGACGTGGAGCGCGTCGCGCTCGGCGGCGTCCAGCGGCTCCAGCAGCTCGTCGGTGACGCGTCGGCCCGCCTCGTCGGTGTCCCGGAGGAAGGCCCGGCCGTCCTCGGTCAGGACGACGATCCGGCTGCGGCGGTCGTCGGGGGAGGGGCGCCGCTCGGCGAAGCCGAGCTTCTCCAGGTCGTCCACCAGGCCGACGATCGCGCTCGGGTCGTACCCGAGGGACGCGCTCAGCTCCCGCTGGAGCGCGCCCGTTGTGGTGGTCAGGAAGCGCAGCAGCGCGTAGTGGCGCAGGCGCAGCCCCGACTCCTGCAACGAGGCGTTGAACAGCTGCCCCGAGCGCTGCCCCAGGCGGTACAGCAGATACCCCGTGTCCGCGTGCAGCCCGCGCATCCACGGCTCACGCGCGTCGATCGAGGCGGAGTTCTGAGTCTGCTGGCCGGCGATGGCGGGCTCCCTGGTCGAGGCCCCCTGCGGGGCGGCGCTTGTGGTGCTGCTCCCCAGGATGCCCCAAAGACCTCGGCTCAACAACTATTGACGTCAACAACTATTGCTCTTAACTTCGATTTCGAAGCCGCGCAGCCATCCGCGCTGTCACTCCGAAGGGACCCCACTCGTGCCCAGCATCGATCTCACCGGCAAGGTCGCCGTCGTCACCGGCAGCGGCCGCGGCCTCGGACTCGCCTACGCCCAGGCCCTCGCCGCCGCCGGTGCCTCCGTGGTCGTCAACGACATCGACGAGGCCGTGGCCGAAGCGGCCGTGAAGTCCATCACCGAGGCGGGCGGCACGGCCGTCGCCGAGGTCGTCCCGGTCGGTACCACCGAGGCCGCCGACCGGCTGGTGGGCCGCGCCGTGGAGGCGTTCGGGCGGCTCGACATCCTCGTCACCAACGCGGGCATCCTCCGCGACAAGGTGCTGTGGAAGATGTCCGACGACGACTTCGACGCGGTGATCACCACCCACCTCAAGGGCACCTTCACCTGCGCCCGCGCCGCCGCGATCCGCATGCGCGAGCAGGGCGAGGGCGGCTCCCTGATCCTCGTCGGCTCCCCGGCCGGACAGCGCGGCAACTTCGGCCAGACGAACTACGCCGCCGCCAAGGCCGGCATCGCCGCCTTCGCCCGTACCTGGGCGATGGAGCTGGGCCGCGCGAACATCACGGTCAACGCGATCATCCCGGTCGCCGCCACCGCGATGACCGAGACCATCCCGATCTTCGCCCCGTACGTGGAGGCCCTGCGCGAGGGCAAGCCGTTCCCCGACTTCCTGCGCAAGGGCGAGGGCTTCGGCACCCCCGAGGACTGCGCCGCCCTGGTCCCGTTCCTCGCCTCCGAGGCCGCCCGCGGTGTCACCGGCCAGGCCATCGGCATCGGCGGCGACAAGGTGGCACTCTGGTCGCACCCGCAGGAGATCAAGACGGCGTACGCGAACGGCGGCTGGACGCCCGAGGCGCTCGCCGACGTCTGGCCGACCTCGCTGGGCGCCGAGCCGCAGACCGTGGGCATCCCCGCCCCGAAGATCCCGGAGGCGTGATGAGCACCGCAGGTCCCGCCATGAACGTGGACGAGCTGGTCGCGATCGACGTCCACACCCACGCCGAGGTGTCGTCGAAGAAGGGCACGTCGTCGCTGGACGACGACCTCCACGATGCCTCCTCCGCCTACTTCAAGGTCGAGGGCAAGCGCAAGCCCACCCTGGAGGAGACGGCCGCCTACTACCGTGAGCGGAGGATGGCCGCCGTGATCTTCACGGTGGACGCCGAGTCCGCGACCGGCACCGAGCCCGTCCCCAACGAGGAGGTCGCCGAGGCGGCCGCCGCCAACGCGGACGTGCTGATCCCCTTCGCCTCCATCGACCCCTTCCGCGGCAAGGCCGGTGTGAAGCAGGCCCGTCGGCTGGTCGAGGAGTACGGGGTGAAGGGCTTCAAGTTCCACCCCAGCGTCCAGGGCTTCTTCCCCAACGACCGCTCGGTGGCGTACGCCCTGTACGAGGTCATCGAGGAGACCGGCACCATCGCCCTCTTCCACACCGGGCAGACGGGCATCGGCGCGGGCGTCCCCGGCGGTGGCGGCATCCGGCTGAAGTACTCCAACCCGCTGCACGTGGACGACGTCGCCGCCGACTTCCCCCATCTGAAGATCATCCTGGCCCATCCGTCCTTCCCCTGGCAGGACGAGGCGCTGGCGGTGGCCACACACAAGCCCGGCGTCCACATCGACCTGTCCGGCTGGTCCCCGAAGTACTTCCCGCCGCAGCTGGTGCAGTACGCGAACACCCTGCTCAAGGACAAGGTCCTCTTCGGCTCCGACTACCCCGTCCTCACCCCCGACCGCTGGCTCGCCGACTTCGAGAAGCTGACGATCAAGGACGAGGTCAAGCCGAAGATCCTCAAGGAGAACGCCGCCCGGCTGCTCGGGCTGACGAAGCCATGACCACACCGTGAGGGACACCCCCCATGTGCAATGACGGACAGGGGCACACAGATGCGCAATGAGGGACTGGGGTCGTGGCCCGCCCGGCGGGCCCGCAAGACCCCACAGCGCACCGCGCTGATCCACGGCGACACCAGCATCACCTACGGGGAGCTGTACGAGCGCACCACGCGCCTCGCGCACGCCCTGCGCGCCTTTGGCGTCCGCCGCGGCGACCGCGTCGCCTACCTGGGGCCCAACCACCCCTCGTACCTGGAGACGCTGTTCGCCGCCGGCACCCTCGGCGCGGTGTTCGTCCCGCTCAACACCCGCCTCGCCGGACCCGAGATCGCCTACCAGCTCTCGGACTCCGGCGCCAAGGCCCTCGTGTACGCGTCCGGGTTCACCGGGCTCGTCGCGGGACTGCCCGGCGACACCGACGTCCGTACGTACGTCGAGACCGGGGCCGAGTACGAGGCGCTGCTGGCCGGGGCGGAGGCCGAGCCGATCGACCAGCCGGTCACCGCCGACGACACCTGCATCATCATGTACACCTCGGGGACGACCGGCCGCCCCAAGGGCGCCATGCTCACGCACGGCAACATCATCTGGAACGCCGTCAACGTCCTCGTCGACCAGGACGTCATCGCCGACGAACGCGCCCTCGTCTCCGCCCCGCTGTTCCACACCGCCGGGCTGAACATGCTCACCCTGCCCGTGCTGCTCAAGGGCGGTACGTGCGTCCTGGTCGAGTCGTTCGTGCCGGAAGCCACCTTCGACCTGATCGAACGGCACCGGATCACGTTCATGTTCGGCGTGCCCACCATGTTCGACCAGGTGGCCCGGCACCCGCGCTGGGCCGACGCGGACCTGTCCTCGCTCAGGATGCTGTCCTGCGGCGGCTCCCCGGTGCCGACCCCGCTCATCGCGAAGTTCCAGGAGCGGGGCCTCACCTTCCTCCAGGGCTACGGCATGACGGAGGCCGCGCCCGGCACGCTCTTCCTCGACGCGGAGCACGCCGTGAGCAAGGCCGGTTCCGCGGGCGTCCCGCACTTCTTCAGCGATGTGCGGGTCGTACGGCCGGACATGACACCGGTCGACGTGGACGAGCCCGGCGAGGTCGTCGTGCGGGGCCCGCACGTCATGCCCGGGTACTGGGGCCTGCCGGAGGAGACGGCCGCCGTCTTCGCCGACGGCTGGTTCCGCAGCGGCGACGCCGCCCGCGTCGACGAGGACGGGTACGTCTTCATCGTCGACCGCATCAAGGACATGATCATCTCCGGGGGCGAGAACATCTACCCCGCCGAGATCGAGGACCAGCTCCTCGCCCACCCCGACATCGTCGAGTGCGCGGTCATCGGCGTACCCGACGACAAGTGGGGCGAGGTGCCGCGCGCGGTGGTCGTCCCCCGGGAGGGCGCCGCCCTGGACGCCGACGAGGTGCTGGCCTCCCTGGCCGGACGGCTCGCCAAGTACAAGATCCCCAAGTCGGTCGTGATCGCCGAGGAGCTGCCCCGCACCGCCTCCGGCAAGTTGCTGAAGGCCCGGGTGCGCAAGCGCTACGGCAACAGCTGACCCACCATCAACTCTTCTTCGAAAGCAGGGAACATGAGCATCACCGTGAACGGCATCGACGAGCTGAAGAAGCTCGCCGGCAGCGACCTCGGCGCCAGCGAGTGGATCGAGGTCACCCAGGAGCGCATCAACACCTTCGCCGACGCGACCGGGGACCACCAGTGGATCCACGTCGACCCGGAGAAGGCCGCCGAGGGCCCCTTCGGCGCCCCCATCGCGCACGGCTACCTGACCCTGTCGCTGTTCATCCCGCTGTTCACCGAGCTGCTGGACGTCGAGGGCGTGTCGACGAAGGTCAACTACGGTCTGAACAAGGTCCGTTTCCCCTCCCCGGTGAAGGTCGGCTCCAAGATCCGCCTCGTCGGCAGGCTGGCCTCGGTGGAGGACGTCCCGGGCGGCGTGCAGATCACCGTCGACGGCACCATCGAGATCGAGGGCGCCCCCAAGCCGGCCGCCGTGCTGCAGAGCCTGTCGCGGTTCTACGCCTGACGAAGCGCCCCGGACCGGGGCACCACGGCAACGCCACAGGGCGGAGCACTCCCCCATGGGTGCTCCGCCCTACGGTGTGAATTCAGCCACTGACATCTCCTGGTGGCGCAGGGTGGTTCGTTCTCCGACGACCCGAGGCTGGCAAGCGCCGACACGGCGCGGCAAGGGTTTCCGCGCAGCTGGGACGCTGGGACGGCCGTCACGCGACCGGCCTGCGGTGTTCTTTGAACGCTGGGACGGCGCTGGGACGGGATCGAAAACGGATCCCGGTCGTCCGCCCGGAAGTGGCTGGAGTTTGCCGGGTTCCGGCCGTCTGTTTCTGGCACAGTGTGCTCGGGCGCGGGGATCGGGGGATCCAGGGGGGCGCCTCTCATCCATGGACACACCGCGCCGCCGTCCGACCACGTGCGGCGCCGCCGTCACGCGCGGCAGCAAGGGGAAAAAGGGGGGACGCCCGTGTCCGAGTGCACGGAGTCCGAGCGGTTCGCCGCATGTCTGCGCTCGCTCAAGGAGCGCTCGGGACTCAGTTACGCGGCCCTCGCCGCGAAGGCCGGAACCAGCGGGTCCAGCGTGCACCGCTACTGCCTGGGCGGTTCGGTACCGCAGGACTACGGCACCGTCCACCGGCTGGCCGTGGCCTGCGGGGCCACCCCGGAGGAACTGCGCACGCTGCACCGCCTGTGGGCCCTGGCGGACGCCGCCCGGGAACCGGAGCCGATGGCACCTGCGGAATCGGCCACCGCTCCCACGCGTCCGGAGGCCCCCGAACCGGGACCGGAGGCCGCTGGGCCGGAACCTAAGCCCGACGAGCCGGAACCACTCGCCCCCGCGCCGGAACCGAAGGCCGCGCGGCCGGCGCCGCAAGCCGCCCACCCGGCCTCGGAGACCTCCCGACCGGAGCCCGAACCGGATCCGGAGGCCGGCCGACAGGAGCCGGGCACCGGGGTGTCCGAGCCGCCGCACGGGACGGCGCACGCATCCGTGGCCGCGTCCGGGACCGGGGCCGTACGGTCCGGTCGGCGGCGCGGACGCGTCGCGCTGGCCGTCGGCCTGGTGGTGCTGTTCCTGGGCGGAATGGCCTGGACCCTGCCCTCGCTGGGCTCGACCGAGGACGGCGACGGCCCGGACAGGAACGCCGCACCGGGGAAGAAGGACAGCCGTACCCTCTTCACCCCCGCCTGCCGGGAAGTGGTGGCCATGGGCCAGCACGACACCTGCGTGCGTGAGGTGCAGCGCCTTCTGGAGGACAAGGGCGCGGTCATCGGGGTGGACGGCGACTTCGGCCCGCAGACCCTGCGCCGTGTGACCGCCTTCCAGGTGATCGCGGGGATCGAGCCGCCCAACGGCGTGGTCGGCGACACCACCAAGCGGGCGCTGTACACCTCAAAGGCGCGCATGAAGACCTGGACACCGGACAAGGTGCGCAAGCGCATCCGCGAGGTGTTCACCGAGGAACCGGACCGTGCGGTCGCGATCGCCGACTGCCAGTCGTTCCTCGACCCGCTGCACATCCTCCCGAACACCAACGGCACCCGGAACTGGGGCCTGTTCCAGATCTCCGACGCCCGGCTGAGGGACCTGAAGGGCACTCCGCGCCAGGCACTCGACCCGGAGTGGAACATCCGCGCGGCCAAGCGGCTGTGGCGCGAGGACCGGGACTTCCACGACTGGCCCCACTGCGACCGGGCGTTCAGCCCGAGTCCGTCCCCCTCACGGTAGAGGCCGACGCGCCGAGGAGGGCGGGAGGCCGCAGGACCGTCGCCGGTCGTACGGCCCCCGCGCCCTCTGGCGGACGCGGACCCGACGCTCACCGCACGTCCACGAACACCGGGTTCGTGTAGAACCACGTGTCCTGCCACGGGTCGCCGTCGCCCGGCGCGTGCGGGATCGGACCGTGCGGGTCGACGGAGGCCCCCAGGTGGCCGGTGCCGTTGCGGTTGCCGTCACTGCCCCGCAGCCGCAGGTAGAACGGCTCGTCGCCGACCGTGACCGGCACGCGCAGGGTGTACGTGCCCTTGCGGCCGCTGACGTCCTTGGTGTGCACGACCCGGGTGTCCGGCGCCCGCCAGGAGTCCCGGTCGGCCACCGGGCCCCGGACCGTGCCCCGGACGACGTCGACATGGGCCAACTCCGGGAGGATCCCCCGCGGATTGCGGCGGGAGGCCGTGGTCACGGTCACCGTCAGGGTGAGCTTCTCGCCCTTGCGGGCGTGGAGCCGGCCGCCGAGCGTGACGCCCCGGCCGGGGGCGCGGTCCCGCTTCACCCGGACCTCCAGGCCGTCCAGCAGATGGCCGTGGTCCAGCCAGACACGGCCCGCCCGCAGGCCCGCCATCACGGCACGGTAGCCGTAGCGGGTGACACCCACATGGGTGCGGCTGAACTGGCCGGGCCAGAAGTCGCTGCCGGGCTGCGGGGTGTCCGTGTTCACCGGGTCGGGCAGCTTGCCGGTGGTGTCGAAGTTCTGCCCGGCGGGCCAGTCGCCGTTCTTCCAGGTGTCGAACACGATGCGGTGGGCGTCCGAGTTGGTGGTGATCGAGAACAGCCTGCCCTCGGCGAGCAGGGAGTCCCAGAGCCCGCCCACGGTCGCCGTCGCCCAGTCGAAACCGCCGTACGTGAGGTACGCCTCCGCCGGGTAGCCGGGCCAGGACTGCGCGGACGGCTTGTTCTCGTACTCGCCCCGGATGGAGTTCGCGCCCCGCCAGCCGGGGAGGGCGGCGCCCTGGGCGCCGGGCGCGCCCTCCATGCCGATCATGATCTCGGGGGCCGCGTCCCGCCAGGCGCGCAGCTCGTGCGGGGAGTCGATGCCGAGCCGCAGCGGGTGGTTGGCGAGGACCAGCACGTCGTCGACGTAGCCCGAACGGCGCTGCTCCGCGAGCCACTTGACGGCCTTGACGGCGTGCGCCTCGTTGCGGGCGGTGTCCGCGCCACCCACGGAACCGTCGGTGTAGCCGAGCAGCTTGCCGTCGTAGGCCCGCTCGAAGCGGGTGAGCAGGTCGACCTCGTGGGGGCCGGGCGTCGTGAAGACCGTGCAGTGCTCGGCGGCCGGGATGTACCACTCCAGGCCCTGGAATATCAGCTGACGCGGGTTCTCCGCGCGGGCCCGGAGGATCTCCCGGTGCTCCAGCGCGGCCCCGAAGTCGGCGTGCCCGAAGTTGGAGTGCTCGGTGAAGACCATCCAGTCGAGGCCGTACTTCGCGCCCGCAGCGGCCAGTTGGGAGAAGGTGTACTTGGCGTCGTGGCTGTACACGGAGTGGATGTGGTGGTCGCCGACGAGATAGGCGAGGCGGGGGTCGTCGCCCCCGTGCCGCCCGGAGTCGGCGACCGCGGGCGTCGCCAGGGAGCCCAGGGCGAAGGCCGTGCCGAACAGGCCCGAGGCGCGCAGGAGGCCACGGCGCGACAGGCCCTGGGCGTCGAGATCGGCGGGGGAGACGGACGGATCGGCCCAGACAGGCAGGTGCTGCTCGGACATGGTCGTACGAACCCTTCCGGGGATGGTCAGTGGTTCATGAACGAGGTGACGGGCAGCGCCCGTCCGACGATGCGGACGTCACCGAGCCGTCCGTGCAGGATCTGGTCGATCTTCCCCGCGTACTCGTAGCCGCCGAGGATCCACGGCAGTCCGACGGAGGTGAGGCCGACGGCCGCAGCCCTGGGGTTGCGGACGACGGGGCAGCCCTGGACGTACAGGGTGGTGTGCCGGCCGTCGTTGACGACCGCGAGGTGCCACCACGTCTCCAGGGGGGTCTCCTGGCCCCAGTTGGTGGCGATGCCCTGCTGGTTGAGCGGGCGCACCGCCCACTGCGGCTCGCGGTCGTTGGACAGAGACAGGGTGGCGAGCGGCTCGTCCGGGTCGTCCTGGGTCTTGCCCGCGGCGCCGCCCGTGCCGGTCCGGCCGAGGATGCCGGCCCACGCGTGGTGCGCCGGGTCCCAGTCGGCGGGCAGCCGGTAGAACGCCTCGATGGTGTAACCGTCCTCGAACGTCGCCGAGTTGAGGGGCGCCCCGTCGACCGTCCGCAGCCAGGCGCCCTTCAGCGGCGGCTTCCCTCCGTGGAACTCCAGGCTGCCGTGGCCCGGCTGGTCCGGGTGGTGGTCGGCGGAGTGGGTGAGGGTGCCGCCGCCGACGGCGACCAGGGTGAGGTCGTTGCCGTGTCCGGAGCGGTCGCGCACGATCCCGTCGACCTCGGCCCCGTCGGCCTCGCCGTCGAACCGCCAGTACGCGAGGGTGCCGCGCACCAGCATCCGCGACGCGGGCCGTGCGGGACGCGCGGGTACGGGTGCGAAGCCCGCGAACCGCTTCTCGAAGTCGAGGTCGACGGTGAACCGGTCGGCGTCGCCGGAGAGTTCGCTCTCCTGCCGCTCCAGCACGTTGAGGCCCTTCGCCGCCCGGCCGAGGATCCACGGGGAGACCGTCTCCACGTCGATGGTGTTCCGGTCGAGGTCGAAGCGGTAGAGACGGATCATCGCGGCGCCGCCGAAGTACCGGTTCTGGTAGTTCGTGAGGTGCAGATGGACGTCGTTGCCCGCCGCGTTCTTCCGGACCGCGCGGGCCGCCGGCCAGTAGTGCCCGTTGAGAGTGAGGAAGATCTGGTCGTGGTCCGCGATCAGCCGGTCCCACAGCCGCTGCCCGTACGGGGAGAGGGAGTCGTCCCCGTCGACCAGTTCGTGCGTGGTGAGCACGACCGGTGTCCTCGGGTGCTTCGCCAGGACCTGCTCGGCCCACACGTAGCCCTTCGCCGACAGCCGCCAGTCCAGGGCGAGCACCATCCACCGCCGGCCGCCGGCCTCGAAGAGGTGGAAGGAGTTGTAGCCGTCCGGGGAGGCGCCGCCGAACGTCCGCCGGCCCTCGAACCGGTCGGGGCCGAACTCGTCCAGGTAGGGGGTCGGGCCCCGCTGGTCGTCGGTGGACGAGCGGACGTCGTGGTTGCCCGCGAGGACGCTGTAGCCGACGCCCTTCCGGTCGAGCAGCCGGAACGCCTCACCGATCGCCGCGCACTCCTGCTTCGCGCCGTTCTGCGTGAGGTCGCCCAGATGGGACAGGAAGACGATGTTCTCCTCCCGCCCGTGCTCCAGCAGATACCGCAGGGACGCCTCCACGGGCGCCTTGTCGATGCTCGGCCCGTCGAAGAGGTACTGCGTGTCCGGCATCACCGCCAGCGTGAACCGGCGGCTGTCGGGATCGGGCCGCCAACGCGCCGCCGACGCGGGCGACTCGGCGGCGGCCGACGCGGTTCCGGCCGCCGGGACGACCGCCGCCACCGCACCCATCAGCGCGGTCGCCCGCAGGAAGTTCCGTCTGCCGGCGCCGGCCTGCGGGGCAGCGTCGCCCTGGTCGTGCTCATGCGAAGTACACACCTGTGCTCCGTGGGAAGTCCGTGGAAGGTCAGAGGGGAAGGGGAAAGAGTGTCGCTTATACACATCT
>NZ_LIQX01000011.1 GCF_001418475.1 Streptomyces ossamyceticus
CGTGGTCTACAACCACACGGCGGAGGCGGACCAGCGCGGCCCGAGCCTGTCGTTGCGGGGCATCGACAACCGCGGCTACTACCGCCTCCAGGGCGACGCCCGGCACTACGCGGACTACACGGGCTGCGGCAACACGCTGCACGTGGTCCAGCCGCATGTGCTGCGGCTGATCACCGACTCGCTGCGGTACTGGGTGACGGAGATGGGGGTGGACGGCTTCCGCTTCGACCTGGCGGCGGCGCTGGCCCGCTCGATGCACGACGTCGACATGCTCTCGCCGTTCCTCGCGGTCATCGCCCAGGACCCCGTGCTGCGGCGGGTGAAGCTGATCGCCGAGCCGTGGGACGTGGGCTCGGGCGGCTACCAGGTGGGCGCCTTCCCACCCCTGTGGACGGAGTGGAACGACCGCTACCGGGGCGCCGTGCGGGACTTCTGGCGGGGGGCGCTGCCCGATGTGCGGGACCTCGGCTACCGGCTGTCGGGGTCGAGCGACCTGTACGCGTGGGGCGGGCGGCGGCCGTACGCGTCGGTCAACTTCATCACCGCGCACGACGGTTTCACGCTGCGGGACCTCGTGTCGTACGAGCGCAAGCACAACGAGGCGAACGGGGAGGGCAACCGGGACGGCTCGGACGACAACCGGTCCTGGAACTGCGGCACCGAGGGCGAGACGGACGACGAGCGGGTACGCGCGCTGCGACGCCGGCAACTGCGGAACCTGCTGACGACGCTGCTGCTGTCCACGGGCGTGCCGATGCTCGTCGCCGGGGACGAGCTGGGGCGGACCCAGGGGGGCAACAACAACGCGTACTGCCAGGACAACGAGATCAGCTGGCTCGACTGGGGGCTGCTGGAGGACCCCGGCTGGAGGGAGCTGTTCGAGCTGACGGCCCGGCTGATCGCCCTGCGCCACGCGCACCCGGTGCTGCGCCGGCGGGCCTTCTTCTCGGGCAGGGCGCACTCGGCGGACGGGCTGCGCGACCTGGCGTGGTTCACGGCGCACGGCAGCGAGATGACCGAGGGGGACTGGTACGCGCCGGCCGCGACCCTCGGCATGTACCTCTCGGGTCGTGACATCCCCGGGCGGGACGCGCGCGGCGCCGCCGTCCTGGACGACAGCTTCCTCGCGGTCCTGCACGCGGGCGAGGGCCCGGTGGAGTTCGTGCTGCCGGGGACGCCGTGGGCCGAACGGTACGAGGTCGTCGTCGACACGTCACGGGAGGAGCAGACGCAGGCACCCGGGGTGGTGCATCGGGCGGGGGCCGTGGTCGACGTGCCGGCGCGGACGGTGCTGCTGCTGCGGGTGGTGGCGTAGGGGGCGCGGACGGCGGAGACCGGCCGGGAGGCGACGGCCGGGAGGCGACGGCCGGGAGGCGACGGCCGGGGAGAGGACGGTTCCGGTGGGAGCCGGGCGGGCGCGTTCGGCCGTCCTGCTCGGAACGGCGTCAGCCGATCGGTCGACGTCCGGGTACGTCCCCGCGCGGCACCGGTCGTAGGACCGATGGCCGAGCGCGGTCCGGCCAAAACTCGGTGGGCGATGTCAGTGGCAATCCGTAGGCTCGCTGCTGATGGCCACGACACGTGCAACCGCCGAGGAACCCGACCAGACCCAGGACGCCGAGCAGCCCCAGGGACCCGAGCCGCGGACCGGCAGGCAGGCCGAGGGGCGTTCCGCCGTACGCAGCCTGCTGCGGCTGTGGCCGTACGTCCGGCCCGTGCGGGCTCGGCTTTCCGTGGCCGCGGCCGTCGCGATAGTCGCCTCCTGCGTGGGCCTGGTCATCCCGCTCGTCCTGAAGTGGATGGTGGACGGGCCGGTCGCGGACCGCGACCCGGCGGGCGTATGGCTCGGCGCGCTGTACCTGCTGCTGCTCGGGCTCGCCGAGGCACTGCTGTTCGGGCTGCGGCGCTGGCTCGTGGCGCGTCCGCTCGCGGGCGTCGAGGCGTCGATGCGGGCCGACCTCTACCGGCATCTCCAGCGGCTGCCGGTCGCCTTCCACGACCGGTGGGCCTCCGGTCAGCTGCTGTCGCGCGCCACGACGGATCTGTCGCTGCTGCGGATGTTCCTCGCCTTCCCGCTGACGTTCCTGCTGGTCAACGCGGTGACGATCCTCGTCGGTGTGATCATCATGCTGATGCAGGACTGGACGCTCGGCCTGGTCATCCTCGGGCCCGCCGTGCCCGTGATCGTCACCTGTGTCGCTTTCGAGCGGAGGTACGCGGCGGTCGCGCGGCTCGCCCAGGACCAGGTGGGCGATCTGACCACGGTCGTCGAGGAGAGCGTCCTCGGCATCCGGATCATCAAGGGGTTCGGGCGGCACCGCAGCCAGGCGCGGGCCTTCCGTGAGCTGTCCCGGACGCTGCGGGGCACGGAGCTGCGCAAGGCCCGGCTGCTCTCCGCGATCTGGGGCGTCATCATCACCCTGCCCGAACTCGCCATCGGGGCGGCGCTCGTGGTGGGCGTGGTGCAGGTGGCGGACGGCGCGCTCTCCGCGGGGACGCTGGTGGCGTTCCTGTCGACGGCGCTCGCTCTGCGGTGGCCGGTGGACTCCATCGGCTTCCTGTTGGCGATGAGCCAGGAGGCGGCCACCGCGACCGAGCGGTACTTCGAGGTGCTGGACGCGGAGCCGGAGGGCGCCGAGCCGGAGAGTGCCAAGCCGGAGAGCGCCAAGCCGGAGAGCGCCGGGGGCGACGACCGGCGGCCCGCGGCGGAGGCGGTGCGGGGCGGCCTGGAGTTCCACGGCGTGCGGTTCCGCTATCCCGACGCGCCCGCCGACACGCCCCCCGTCCTCGACCGGATCGACCTCCACATCCGCCCCGGTGAGTCCATGGCGCTCGTCGGGGCCACCGGCTCGGGCAAGACGACGCTCACCGCGCTCGTGCCCCGGCTGCACGAGGTGACCGACGGCCGGATCACCCTGGACGGCGAGGACATCGCCGGGATGCCGAGAGAGGAGCTGCGGGCGAGGGTCTCCGTGGCCTTCGAGGAGCCGACGCTGTTCTCCGCGACCGTCGGCGAGAACGTCCTGATGGGCGCCGGACCGGATGCCGGGCAGCCCGAGCTGGACCGGGCCCTCGCCATCGCGCAGGCCGACTTCGCGCACAGCCTGCCCGACGGCACCGCCACGCAGGTCGGCGAGCAGGGCCTCAGTCTCTCCGGCGGGCAGCGGCAGCGGCTGGCGCTGGCGCGCGCGGTGGTCGGACGGCCCCGCTTCCTGGTGCTGGACGACCCGCTGTCGGCGCTGGACGTGCACACGGAGGCCGCCGTGGAGGCGGCGCTGCGCCGGGTGCTCGCGGAGACGACGGCCCTGATCGTGGCGCACCGCCCGTCGACGGTGCTGCTGGCCGACCGGGTGGCGCTGCTGTCCGGCGGCCGTGTCGCCGCCGTGGGCACCCATCACGAGCTGCTGCGGACGAACGCCGAGTACGCCCATCTGATGTCGGGCACCGAGGAGACCGAGGGGGACGCGCGATGACGGCGCCCACGACCACCGCGCCGAACAGGGAACCCGACAGGGAGCCGGACAGCGACGAACGCCCCGTGGAGCAGGGGGTGACCGACCCCTTCGACCATGACGACCTGCCCACCCCGCCGGGCGCCACCCTCGCGCTGCTGCGCTCCCTGCTCGCGCCGATGAAGGCACGGGTCGCGTTCACGAGCGTGCTGCTCCTGCTCCAGCAGGCGGCGGTGCAGGCGGGCCCGCTGCTGGTGGCGTACGCCATCGACCGTGCCGTCCCGGCGTTCCGGGACGGCCGCCACGGGCCGCTGATCACCGTGGGCGTCATATATCTGGTGTGCGCGCTCGCTGCCGGCCTGCTGCAGTTCGCGTTCATCGGGGCGTCCGCGCGGGTCAACCAGGACGTGCTGCTGGATCTGCGCGGCCGGATCTTCCGGCACGCACAGGCACTGAGCATCGACTTCCACGAGCGGTACACCTCGGGCCGGCTGATCTCGCGCTCCACCACGGACGTCGAGTCCCTGCGGGAGCTGCTCGACGAGGGCCTTCAGGAACTGATCACCGTGATCCTCGCCTTCGTCTACATCTCGGCGATGCTGCTCTGGCTGGACGTCGGTCTCGGCGCGGCCGCGCTGGCGTCGTTCGTGCCGCTGTACGCGCTCGTACGGCTGTACCAGCGGCGGGCGGCCGGGGTGTACGCGGCCCGGTCCACCGCGATCGCCGCCGTGATCGTGAAGTTCGCGGAGACGATGAACGGCATCCGCCCGGTCCGCGCGTTCCGCCGTGAGAAGGCGAACGACGCCGAGTTCCGGCGACTGAACAGCCACCACGAGCGCACCAACGGCGACGCCATCCTGGAGATGGCCCGGTACGTCGTCGGCTCCCGCGTGGTCGCCAACGTCACGGTCGCGGCGATCGTGCTGTGGGGCGCGTACCGGGTGGCGTCCGAGTCGCTCGCGCTGGGTGTGCTGGCGGCGGCGGTGCTGTACCTGCGGCGGCTGTACGACCCCATCGACCGGCTCGGCATGTTCCTCAACTCCTACCAGTCGGCGGCCGCCTCGCTGGAGAAGATCGCGGGGCTGCTGGCCCAGCGGCCGTCGGTGCCCGAGCCGAGGGAGGCGAAGGAGCTGCCCGCCGCGGTCTGCGAGATGCCGGGCCGCGAGGTCGTCTTCGACGGCGTGCGGTTCGCGTACCGCACCGGCGGCGAGGTGCTGCCCCGCTTCGACCTCACCCTCGCCGCGGGCAGCACGGTCGCCGTGGTGGGCTCCACCGGCGCGGGCAAGTCGACGCTCGCCAAGCTGCTGGCCCGCTTCTACGACCCCTCGTCCGGGCGGATCCTCCTCGACGGGGTCGACCTGCGCGACCTCGCGATGCCCGAGCTGCGGCGCGGGGTGGTGATGGTCACCCAGGAGGCGTTCCTGTTCTCCGGCACGGTCGCCGAGAACATCGCCATCGGCCGCCCCGACGCCACCCGCGAGGAGATCGAACGCGCCGCCAAGGCCATCGGCGCCCACGATTTCATCAGCGCGCTCCCCGACGGCTACGACACCGACGTACGCAAACGGGGCGGGCGCATCTCCGCCGGGCAGCGCCAGCTCGTGGCGTTCGCCCGCGCGCTGCTCGCCGACCCGGCCGTCCTCATCCTCGACGAGGCCACCAGCTCTCTCGACATCCCCGGTGAACGGGCCGTGCAGCGCGCCATGTCCACGGTCCTCCAGGGCCGTACGGCCGTGGTGATCGCCCACCGGCTGTCCACGGTGGAGATCGCCGACCGCGTGCTCGTCATGGAACACGGCCGGATCGTCGAGGACGGCAGCCCCGCGGAACTCATCGCGGGCGAGGGCCGCTTCGCCGACCTGCACCAGGCGTGGCGGGACAGCCTGGCGTAGCGGACGCACGGCGCGCGGCGGCCGACGGCCGGCGGCCTGCCGCGCACGGCGAACGACAGGTCCGGACCGCTCCGCATCCGGACCGGGAAGCGTCCGGAATACGATCAGGCCGGACCACACCACGTCCGTCATACGAACGACCCGCTCGGCTTTCGGCACGCCATGCGACCCGGCGTGCGACACGTCCGTCCGGCGGGAGAAACCGGGGGCCGATGATCGACGCGTACGAGGATCCGGGTGTCCCCGACCGCCGGGGCGGGGCGCGCTACCTCTGGTGGCTGGTGAGGAAGCAGGCGGGCCGCTCCGCGCTCGGCTCGCTGATCTCCTGCGTGTGGATGGTGCTGCTCGCGGCGACGCCGTACACGCTGTCGCGGGCCATCGACGAGGGTCTCCTGCCCGGCGACCACCGGGCGCTGGTCGGCTGGTCGGCGGCCCTGTTCGGGGTGGGCGCGTTCAACGCCTGGCTGAGCATCATGCGGCACCGCACCATGACCCGCGTGCGGATGGACGCCAACTTCCGCACCGTGAAGGTGGTGATGGCGCACGCGGTCCGGCTGGGCGCGGCGCTGCCGCGGCGGGTCGGCGCCGGTGAGGTCGTCACGATCGGGGTCGGCGACGTCAACACGATCTCGTCCTCGCTGACGGTCATCGGGCCGGGCGCGGGCGCGCTCGCCGCGTATCTGGTGGTCGCGGGCCTGCTGTTCTCCGTGTCCGTCCCCATCGCGGCGGTCGTCCTGCTCGGGATGCCGCTGATGGCCGTCCTGGTGGGACCGTTGCTGCGGCGGCTTCAGGGCACGGAGGCGGAGTACCGGGAACGGCAGGGGGTGCTGACCGCCCGGATCGCGGACCTCGCGAGCGGGCTGCGCGTCCTCAACGGCCTCGGCGGCAAGGGCCTCGTCGCCGACGCGTTCCACCGCGACTCGCAGCGGCTGCGGGCGCAGGGCTACCGGGTCGGCTCGGTGACCAGCTGGCTCCAGGCGCTCGGGGTGGGGCTGCCGACCCTGTTCCTCGCGGTGGTGACCTGGCTGGCGGCGCGGCTGGCCGCCCAGGGCGCCATCACCGTCGGCGAGTTGGTGTCGGTGTACGGGTACGTGACCGTGCTGGTGCGGCCGGTGTCGTACTTCGTCGACTGGGGGTACGAGGTGAGCCGCGGGGTGGTGGCGGCGCGGCGCGTCATCCGGTTCCTGGACCTGGAGCCGCTGCCGGACCACGGCACGCGGGACGCTCCCGCGGAGCCGTCGGCACTGCACGACCCCGAGTCGGGCGTACGGGTGCTGCCGGGCCGGCTGACCGCGCTGGCCGGCGACCGGCCCGCCGACGCGGCGCTGATCGTGGACCGGCTCGGACGGTACATGCCGACGGCCGCGACCTGGGGCGGCATCCCCCTCGACGAGATCCCGCTGGCGCGGGTCCGGGAGCGGATCCTGGTCGCGGACCACGAGGCGGACCTGTTCGCGGGGCGGCTGCGGGAGCTGCTCGGGGGCCGTACGGAGCCGTCCGACGCGGCGACAGCGGAGGCGGTGCGCGCGGCCGTCGCCGACGACATCGTGCAGGGCCTGCCGGACGGGCTCGACTCGGCGATCGACGCCCAGGGCCGCAATCTTTCCGGGGGCCAGCGGCAGCGGGTACGGCTGGCGCGGGCGTTGCTGGCCGACGCCGAGATCCTGCTGGCGGTCGAGCCGACGTCGGCGCTCGACGCGCACACGGAGGCCCGCGTGGCCCAACGCCTGCGGACGGCCCGCGAGGGTCGCACGACCGTGGTGACCACGACGTCGCCTCTCGTCCTGGACCACGCGGACACGGTCGTCTACCTGACCGAGGGCAAGACGGCGGCCACCGGCACCCACCGCGAACTCCTGGCGACAGAGCCGGGCTACCGCGCGCTGGTGGCCCGGGACGCGGGTGAGGACGGGGACGAGGAGACGAGGGCGGGCGCCGTCGCCGCGGCGAACCCGGGCGCCGGGGCGCGGTCGCGGACCGGCGTCGAGGCGAGGACGGAGACCGGCGTCGAGGCGGGGGCGCAGACCGACGCCGTGCCGGGGGCGCAGACCGACGCCGTGCCGAGGGCGCAGACCGACGCCGGGGCGGGGGCGCAGACCGGCGTCGAGGCGAGGGCGAAGGCGGAGCCGGACGTCATTGCGCGGGCCGACGCCACCACGCCGAAGGCGGGGGCGGGAGCAGGGGCAGAGGCACAGGCGGAGACGGAGACGGAGACGGAGACGG
>NZ_LIQX01000110.1 GCF_001418475.1 Streptomyces ossamyceticus
GTGTTCGGGGTGCCGCTGACCGTGCTGCTGCTGGCCACGGCGGGCCTACCGGCGCGGACGGTCGTGCCGATGTGCGACTCCGCGCGGGGACGCCTCGGCTGGGCGGTCCTGGTGTTCGTGCTCGGCACGCTCGGCGTCCTGGCGGGGGTGGCCGCCTACGGTGGGGAGGTCGACCTGGGGAGCGCCGGCACACGGATCGCGTTGACGGGGGTGCCGTACGCCGTGGCTGCCGCGTTCCTCGTGCCGGACCGGCGACTGCGGCTGGGGGCGATGGCCGTGCTGGTGCTCGCCGTGGTCTACGGCGGCTTCGTCGGGCCCGCACAGGCGGAGCGGCGCCGGCACGCCGCCGAGGTCGCGCGGTACCGGGAGCACCGGGAGCTGCTGTACCTGGGGGACGTGCCCGCCGGGATGCGGTTGTCCCGCGCGGAGGTCGACTCCGCCTCCTTCAGTGTCGAGTACCACCCCGCCGATCCGGACGTCATGGGGTACGTGGGGCTGACGGTCCGCTCGCCGCTCACGCCGCCGGCNNCACCGTGGACGCGCGCGGCGAGATGCGCATGGTCAGCGAACTCCCCGGAGGGGGCCGCGACATCAGCCTCGTCCGTCGGCACCACGGCGGGGAGGTCGAGGTCTCCAGCCAGTTCCTCGACGAGGCCGGCCTGCGCCGTCTGCTGGACACCCTGCACCCGCTGTCGGACCAGGAACTGGAGAGGATGATGCGCGAGAAGACGATCACACAGGGCTAGTGAGCGGAAGGGCCTGCGCACACCAGATCGTCTTGCCGTCGCTGGTGTGCCGGGTGCCCCAGCCCTGGGTGAGCTGGGCGACGAGCAGCAGGCCCCGGCCGCCCTCGTCGAAGGCGCGCGCCCGGCGCAGATGCGGGGCGGTGTTGCTGCCGTCGGACACCTCGCAGATCAGGGAGGTGTCACGGATCAGCCGCAGCCGGATCGGTGGCTCGCCGTACCTGATGGCGTTGGTGACCAGCTCGCTGACGACCAGTTCGGTGACGAACGCCGCCTCGGCCAGCCCCCACGCCTCCACCTGGTCGACGGCCGCCTGCCGGGCCTGCTGCACCTGTGCGAAGTCGGCCTCGACGTCCCAGTCGGCGACATGGTGGGGATCCAGCGCGTGCGTGCGCGCGAGCAGCAGGGCCGCGTCGTCGGTCCGGCGATCGGGGAGCAGCATTGCGTCCATCACCGTGTCGCAGAGGGTCTCCAGTGACGTCGCGGAGGGCCGCAGGACCCGCAGCAGTTCGGCGATCCGCTGGTCGACGTCGCGTTCGCGGCTCTCCACCAGGCCGTCGGTGTACAGGGCGAGCAGACTGCCCTCGGGGAGTGCCACCTCGGTCGCCTCGAAGGGCAGCCCGCCGATGCCGAGCGGCGGCCCCGGCTGCGCGGGCACGGGCATGCTGGTGCCGTCCGGGAAGACGACCAGCGGCAGCGGATGGCCGGCGCTCGCCACCGTGAAACGGCGCGAGACCGGGTCGTAGACGGCGTACAGACAAGTCGCCCCGGACTCGCCGGTCGGCTGGAAGTGCCCGCCGGGGTGGTGGTCGCCGGCGAGGTGCAGGACCAGATCGTCCAGATGGGTGAGCAGCTCGTCCGGCGGCAGGTCCACGTCGGCGAGGGTGCGCACCGCCGTGCGCAGCCGGCCCATGCTGGCCGACGCGTGCAGGCCGTGCCCGACGACGTCGCCGACGACCAGGGCGACACGGGCGCCGGACAGCGGAATGACGTCGAACCAGTCACCGCCCACCTCCGAGCCGGTCCCGGCGGGCAGATAGCGGGAGGCCACCTCGACCGCCTCCTGGCTCGGCAGCCGCTGCGGCAGCAGACTGCGCTGCAGGGTCAGCGCGGTCGTGCGCTCGCGTGAGTACCGGCGGGCGTTGTCGATGGCGACGGCCGCCTTCGCGGTCAGCTCCTCGGCGAGGATCAGATCGTCGGCGGTGAAGGCCTCGGGCCGGTCCCGGCGGGAGAACACGACGACACCGAGCAGCGCGCCGCGCGCCCGCAGCGGCACGGTGATCCGGCCGGTGAGTCCGTCCTCGGCGAGCGACTCGTCGATCACCGGGTTGCCCGGCGGCCAGTGCGCCGGGTCGGCGGCGAGCCCCGGTCCGAACGCCCATTCGCCGCCCTGCCCGGACTGCGCGGTCAGCTCGACCGTGGACCTGCCGGTGGCCATGCAGCGGGCGGCCACGGAACCGGCGGCGTGGCTGACCGGCTTGGGGGGCTCGGGGAGGGAGGAGTCGTCGTCCCTCGCGCTGTGCCGGGCGGCGCGGCTGAGCGTGAGGGCATCGCGGGGGCTGAACGCGGGCGGCGAGGGAGGCTCCTCCCCGCGCAGCACCTCGTCGAAGAGGTCCACGGTGACGAGGTCGACGAATCCCGGTACGGGGGTCCTGGCCAGCTCCTCGGCGGTGCCGATCACGTCGAGTGTCCGGCCGATGCCGCCGCTGGCCTCGTTGAGGATGAGCAGGCGCTGCCGGGCCCAGTACTCGGCGCTCATGTCGAAGCCCCAGTTGGCGACCGCGCGGACCTTTCCCTCGGCGTCCCGGACGGGCCAGATGCTGGTGGCCCAGGCGTTGGCGTAGTCACCGCCGCGCGGGCGGAAGACGGTGATGAGACGCGTTGCCTTGCCCGTCCTCGCCACTTCGGCGAGCGCGTCGGTGTAGGGCTTGTCGTCCCGTTCGGGGAACAGCGAGCGGTCGAACTCCGGAAGTACCTCGCGGTACTTCTTGCCGAGCACCTGCTCCTCGGAGTGCGCGATCACCCGGCCGGAGGAGGCGTTGATCCACAGGAACCGCAGCTCAGGGTCGTAGACGCCCAGCGCGAAGGGGGACTGCTCGAAAGCCCGGTCGGCGATCACCGGGCGGCGCCCCCAGCGTTGCACGGTCAGCACGTGGCCCAGCGCCCGGCTGTCGGCGCCGCGCAGGGGGTGGACCGCCACCACGGCGTCCACCGTGGAACCGTCCCGGTGGCGGAGGGGGACGAACCCCGTGGGGTCGGGGCCGACGCCGTAGTCCTCCGGGAAGCCGGGCGGTACGGGATCGGCCAGCAGCTCGGCCGCGGGGCGTCCGACGGTGTCCGCCGCCGTCCAGCCCAGCAGCAGTGTGGCCCCCTCGCTCCAGCCGCTCACCACGCCGTCCGCGTCGACCACCACGGCGGCAGTGGGGGCGTCCTGCTTGCCGGCCATCTCCACGCGTCACGCCTCCGTCCGGACAGCCGCGCCCGCCAGGGCCGGTTCCGCCGGCCCGTCTCTCCACCCTAGATCCGCTCACGCTCCCCGGCGCTTCGACAGAATCCGTCGTGGACCGCGAGGGGGGTGGCCGCCGGGGTGCCGACGAGCGCGAGGCGGACGGCAGGGAGCGCCGCGGCGCGTACCCCGCCCGCCCCGGCGGCGGCTCGGTCGTGCCTCCAGGGTCACGTCGAGGCACCCGGCCAGGGCCTGGAGGGTGCCTCCTCGTCCAGCGCTCGTCCAGCGCTCGTCCAGCGCTCGTCCAGCGCTCGTCCAGCGCTCGTCCAGCGCCCGTCCAGCGCCCGTTCCGCGGTCGATCAGCGCCTCCAGGCGCACCGGTCACCCGTACAGGGTGAGTGGATGTCCCATCCGGTTGAGTCGAGGTGAGCCGGCCACTCGTCCCCCTTCCGTGCGACCCGAGAGGAACCCGGTGAAGCAAGCGCGTGCCAAGCAACCTCTGAAACAGGCGAGTTGAAGAAGGCGGGTGGGTCGAAACCGATCACCAGTCGACCAAAGCCAGTCGTAGAATGCCCTCTTGTCACCCGCATGCCACCGACGCCGCGAAGCGGTCCGGTCCGTGCGGTTGGAAACGGGGGGTTTCGGTGGGGGAACGAGCCGTGCCGGCAGGCATGTTGCGGTTCATCGTGCTGCGGGCGTGGGTGCATCGCGCGCTGCTCGGCGCCGTAATGCTGACCGTGTTGCTGACGACGTCCGTCCTGGCCGCGCTCACCGCCTACTCGAGCGCCATCGGCGACGCGGCGCTGCGCCGGTCGCTCGCCGAGGAGCGCACCGCCGCCGAGGCCGCCCTCGTGGTCAAGGCCGACGTGCCGGCCGACGAGAGGCAGGCGGCCGACGACGCCGTGCGGGCCGACTCCCGCACCCTCTTCGCGGGGCTCCCCGTCACGGTGCGCACCCTGCTGCGATCCGGCCCCTACGCCCTGCCGCCCGCACTGCGGCCGGCCTCGGAACGGGGCGGCAACCCGGACCTCACCCACTTCGCGGCCCTGGACCGCTCCCAGGTGCGGGCCGTCGCCGGGCGGCTCCCCCGGAAGGGAGCGACCTCGGGGCCCCTGGAGGTCGCGCTCCCGCAGAGCGCCGCCCGACAGCTCCGGATCGAGCCCGGCGACCGGCTGACCGTCACCGACCAACTGGACGGCCCGGACGTGCGCGTACTCGTCACCGGCGTGTACCGGCCGGTCGACGCCGGGGCACCGTACTGGCAGCTGGACGACCTCGGCGGCCGTGGCGTGAAGGCGTCGAGCTTCACGACCTACGGCCCCCTCCTCACCGCCCCCGGCGTACCGACGTCCGGCCGGGTGAGCGTCGGCGCTTCGGGCTGGCTCGTGTCGGCCGACTACTCCTCGCTGACCACGGAGCAGATCGGCGCGCTGCGCGAGGGCGTCCGCGCGGGGAGCGCGGAGCTGCGCAAGCGGCCCGCGCTCAGCGGCGCCACCACGGCGGCCACCGCCCTGCCCGAGGTGCTGGACCGCGTCGAACGCTCCCTGCTCGTCACACGCTCCAGCATGCTCATCGTCGCCGCCCAGCTCGGACTGCTCGCGGCCTGCGCCCTGCTGCTGGTCGCGGGACTGCTCAGCTCCGAACGCGTGGCCGAGACCCGGTTGCTGCGAGCGCGCGGCGCCACCCGGGCCCGCCTGGCGGGCCTCGCCGCGCTGGAGGCCGTGCTGATCTCCGTGCCGGCGGTGGTGGCGGCGCCACTGCTGTCCGGACCGTTGACGCGGCTGCTGGCCGCGCAGGGCGCGCTCGGCCGGACCGGCGTGCGCGTCGACCTGCCTGCCGCCGGCCGGCCCGAGGTGTGGGTGGTCGCCGCGAGCGTGGCCGCGCTGTGCGCGCTCGCGGTGGCCGTCCCCGCGTGGCGGGCGTCCTTCGCCACGGCACGGGCCGCCGCCCTGCCCGCACCGCTGCGCGCCGGGGCGGACCTCGGACTGGTCGCCGTGGCCGGTGTCGCCTTCTGGATGCTCTCCGGCCGGGGCTCCGGCGCCGTCACCGCCGACCGCGAGGGCGTCCTCGACGTCGACCCGCTGCTGGTCGTGGCGCCCGCCCTGGTACTCCTCGCCGGAACGGTCCTGGTCCTGCGGTTGCTGCCCCTCCTGGCGCGGATCGGTGAGCGACTCCTGACCCGCGGGCGCGGCCTGACCGCGGCCATGGTCGGCTGGCAGTTCAGCCGCCGACCCATGCGCGGGGCGGGCCCTGTACTGCTCCTGGTCATCTCCGTGGCGCTCGGTGTCATGGCGATCGGGCAGGGCGCGTCCTGGCACCGTTCCCAGGCCGACCAGGCCGACTTCCGCGTGGGCGCCGACGTACGGGTCCTGGCTTCCGGCGGCGACGGTCTCGGCCGTACGGACGTCTACACGGACCTCCCGCACGTCGACGCGACCGTCCCCGCGGCCCGCGGCACGGTGGCCCTCTCCGGCAGCCGTACCGCGACCGTCGTCGCCCTGGACACGGCCCGGGCGTCCGGGGTGGTGCGGGCCCGGCGGGACCTGTCGGACGGCCCGCTGCTAGCCGGGCTCGCCCCGCGCGGAGCGCCGCCCGCCGGCGTGGAGATCCCCGAGGGCACGACCCGGCTCACGCTGACCGCCACCCTCCACAGCACCCCGCGAGGGCAGGGCGCGGACGTCACCCTCACGGTGCTGGACCGCCACGGCACCTCCTACGAGATACCGGCCGGCCGCCTCCCCGCCGACGGCCGCCCCCACGAGCTGACCCCCGAACTGAACGGCGCCCGAGGCCCGTTGACGCTGTCCGGCCTCGAACTGACCACACCGCAGCCGTTCAGCCGACCCCACCGGCACCGTCTGGTCCTCGACACGCTGACCGCGGCGGCGGACGGCGGTGACGCACAGAAGCTGACCCTGCCTACGCAGTGGACGACCGCGATCGAGGCCGACACGCCCGCCGTCCCCGACGACGACGCCATCGCCTCGCACCCCCGGATCACCTCCACGGCACCCGTCACCATGACGTACAGCACCGGGTACCAGCCGCCGGACGTGTCACCGCCCGCCTCGCCGCTGGAGGTCCGGCTGAAGGTCACCCAGCCCGCCGAGCCCGAGATCGTCGCGGTCGCCACCGACCGGTACCTCACCGCGTCCGGTACCCGTGAGGGCCAGCGCCTTCAGGTCAACTTCGACGGCCACGCCGTACCCGTACGCGTCGTCCGCACCGCGAGCGCCCTGCCCACGACGGAGACCACCGCGCAGGACGGCGGGGCCCTGATGGTCGATCTCCGCGCAGTCAACCAGGTACTGCAGGCCCGCCACGGAACCAGCCTGAAGCCCACCGAGTGGTGGCTGCGCACGAGCGCCCCCGAGGCCACCGCGGCCGCCGCACGGGCCCTGCCTGACGTCGACCCGGAGCAGGTGATGGTGCGCGACGAGACGGCGGCGGAGCTGAGCGACGACCCGTTCGGGGCCGCCCCGGAAGCCGCGCTGGTCGCGGCGGCCGTCGTGACGGTCCTCTTCGCCTCGCTCGGCTTCGCGGTGAGCGCGGCGGGCGCGATCCGCGCCAGGGACGGCGAGTTCGCCGTGCTGCGCGCCCTCGGGACACGGCGCCGCCGGCTCGCCCGGCTGGTCGCCGCCGAGCACGGCGTGCTGGTGGCCCTGGCGCTGCTGGTCGGCACGGCCCTGGGCGCGGTGCTGACGTACGCGCTGGTACCGCTCGTCGTCCTGACCGGGCAGGCCACCCGACCGCTCCCGCCGGTGCTCGTCGAACTCCCGCTCCTGCGCCTCGCCGCCCTGCTGGCGGCACTCGCGGCGGGCCCCACCCTGGTGACGGCGGCCCTCACGCTCCGGCGGGCGAAACCCGTGACGACGACTCTCAGGGACGAGGTGACGCAGTGAGCGCGGGACCGGTGCCCCCGCAGGGCAAGGGGACGGGGGCGGCGCCGCCGCACGCGGGGGCCGGGTTGGGCACCCGGCTGAGGGCCTTCGCCGGCACCTCCGTGGCCCTCGCACTGCTGGTGGCCGTGACGGCCGCGCTCGCCGCCGCGTACCCGCGTGCCGTCGACCGGTACGGGGACGCGGGGCTGCGCCGGGCCATCGAGCAGGCGGCACCCGACCAGACGACGGTGCAACTGCAGGCCACGCCGCCCTGGATGGAAACGATCAAGCAGATGGAAGCCGCTCTGCGCCCTGGTCCGCTGGCCGCGGCGAAGGCGGAGATCTTCGCCACCGCGGCGGTGCCGCTGGTTTTCGACGCCGAGCAGTCCTCGTACGGTGTCCGCACCACTGTGCCGCTGGAGACGCCCGACCCCTGGCTCCCCAAGCCCTCGGGTCTGCCCACCCAACTCGTGCTCGCCGCCCACCAGAACCTGTCTTCCCACGCCCGGCTCAGCGTCGGCCGATTTCCGCGCACCACGAATGAACCGGTGACTGCGGCGACGGCCCGGGTCGAGGCCGCTGTCACCGTTGACACCGCTCGTACGCTCGACATCCGGGTGGGTTCGGTGATCCACGTACCTGGTGTGAAACGTGCCCCTCTGGCGGTCCGGGTCACCGGTATCGTCGTCCCTCGTTCCCCTGCGGGCGCCTACTGGTCGGCACAGCCGCTGCTGCGCAAGCCCGTGCTGAGTCACCTGCCCGACAGCCCGCTGAAAGAGGTGTACTGGCTCGGCGGACTACTCCTCGCCCCTGACGCCGGCCCGGCCCTTCTGGGCACCCGCGGTTTCCCAGAGCGTTATTGGCACGTGGCTCCCCACGCAGGTTCCCTGCACGGCCGCGACCTCGATCGTCTGGCATCCGCCGTCGCCGCTTTCGAAACGGGCCCGGGATTGGCGCACCTACGCGCGACCGTCGACGACGAGCTGGAGGCCCAGACGAACCTCGACGAGGTCCTCGCCGACCACGCCCGACTGCGCTCCGGGATCGAGCCGCTGCTCGTCCTCGCCGCCGTCGGGACGGGCAGCCTCGCCGTCATCGTCCTGGCCATGGCCGGCGGTGTCGCGGCCGATCGCCGACGCGCCGAACTGGCCCTGCTGCGGGCCCGCGGCGCTTCCCTGCCCGGCCTCGCCGCCCGGCTGCTGGCCGAGACGGCGGCGGTGGCGGTGCCGGCCGGCGCCCTCGGCCTGACCGCCGCACTGCTCCTCCTGCCCGACGCCCGCACCGCGCCCGCCGTCATCGCCGCGCTCGCCGTCACTCTGTTCGCCTGCCTCGCGCTGCCCCTGCGGGCCGCGGCGGCGCACCGCACGGTACGGATGCACGACGGCCGGGAGGACCTCACGGCGACCCGGCCGTCGCGGCGACGCACGGTGGCGGAAGCGACGGTGCTGGTGATCGCGGCGGGCGCGGTCGCCGCCCTGCGCCGCCAGGGATCCGGCAGCACCGGCCTGGTGGCCGCCGCCCCCCTGCTCACCGGTGTGGTCGCGGCTCTGCTGCTGGCCCGTCTGCACCCCCTGCCGCTGCGCGCGCTCAGCAAGGCCGCCGCACGCCTGCGCGGCCTGGTGATCCCGCTGTCGCTGGCCCAGGTGGCCCGAGCCCCCGGCTTCGCCGTGCTGCCGCTGCTCGCTCTGCTCAGCGCCCTGACGACGGCCGCGTTCGGCGGCTCCGTCCTGGCGGGGGTCACGGCGGCCCGCGACCAGGCCGCGCTCCTCGACGTCGGCGCCGACGGCCGCGTCGAGACCACCAACGGGCGACTCCCGAAGGCCCTGCCCGACCGTGTGCGCGGGCTGCCCGGCGTACGGGGCGTGACGGCCGCGAGCGTCACCCACGAGGCGAAGCCGCAGCAGAGCGGCCAGCCCGTCCCGCTGGCCGGCGTGGACCCCGCCGCCTACGCGCGCCTGGCGCACGACACCGGACTGGGGGCGTTCGACGCGGCGAGCCTCCGCGGCGGGGGCGAGGGCGAGGCCGGCAACGACGGCGAGGACGCCGGTGCGGGGGGCGGTGCCGATCGTCCGCTGCCCGCCCTGGCCTCCCCCCGGGTGGCCGAGGAGTACGGCACCGGCCCCTACGTCGTCCTGCTGCCGGACGGCACCTCCGTCACCGTCCAGGTCGTCCTCGTCCGGGAGCACACCCCGGCCGTGATCGGCGACGACTTCCTGATCGTGGACCGCGCCGGGCTTCCCCGCGCGGCGGCGCACGCGACGACCCTGCTGCTGACCGGTGACTCCATGAACGGGCGGGCGCTGCGCTCGGCGGCGGACGGGACGGGCGCATCCGTCCGGCTGCGCGCGGAGGAACGCGCGCGGCACGTCGACTCACCGCTGCAGTCCGGCGCGGAACGCCTGTACGTCGTCGCGGTCGCCGCGGGCGCCGGGTACGCGGTCCTCGCCCTCCTGCTGACCGTGCTGCGCACCGCGCCCGAACGCCGCGCGCTGCTCGCGCGGTTGCGCACGATGGGCATGAGCCGTTCGCAGGGCCGACGGCTGCTGATCCTCATGGCGCTGCCGCAGGCGTTCCTGGCTGCGGCGGGCGGTGTGCTGACCGGCTGGGCCGGCATCCACCTGCTGTCGCCGGGCATCGACCTCGCCACCATCGCCCTGGCCTCCCCGTCCGGCCTCGAAGGGGCCGCGCTGCGCACGGATCCGCTCTCGCTGGGGGTTCCGGCACTGATCGTGCTGCTGCTGGCCGTGGGCGTGCCGGCCGCCCAGGCCTGGTGGACCGGCCGACGCGGCTCGGTGAGTGAACTGAGGCTGGGTGACAACTAGACAATGATCCGCACGTCGAACAGCCCCAGGGCCCACCGCGGCCCGGATCACGCCCGTCGCGATCACGCCGGTACGGGGACCGGTGCCGCCGGTCCCTGCGGGCTCGGTCTGATCCGCAGGCCCTGTCGTGGGGTGCCGCGCCTTGGTGGGGTCCGCATGTCCTGTCGTTGGGTGCCGCGCCTTGGTGGGGTCCGCATGTCCTGTCGTTGGGTGCCGCGCCTCGGTGCGATGCGTGCGCCCTGCCGCCGGGGCCCCGTGTTCCGGCGCGATCCGCACGGCGGGTGTCAGCCCCCTCCGGTACCGGCCCGTGTCCTTCCGTCCGCCCAGGAGCAGCCGATGACCACCACTCCCACCTTCCACGAGCTCGCCGACCGCGCTCTCGCCGCGCGCAACGCCGCCGCCTACGGTCACGACGCCCTGATCACCTGCGACCGGGTCGTACGGATCTTCTCCGCGGACGGCGTGGAGGTCCAGGCGTTGCAGGGCCTCGATCTCCTCGTGCGGAAGGGAGAGCTCATGGCCCTGGTCGGCGCCTCCGGCAGCGGCAAGTCGACCCTCATGAACATCCTGGCCGGACTGGACAGGCCGACCGCCGGCGCGGCCCGCGTCGCCGACCACGACCTGGTCACCATGTCCGCGAAGGAACGCCTCACGTACCGTCGCACGACCGTCGGCTTCGTCTGGCAGCAGACCTCCCGCAACCTCCTGCCCTACCTCACCGCCGCGCAGAACGTCGCGCTGCCCCTGCAGCTCGCGGGCACCCGAGGCGGGCGCCGCGCCCGGGCCGACCGCGCCAAGGAGCTCCTCGACCTGCTGGACGTCGCCGAGTGCCGCGACCGCCGACCGCACCAGATGTCCGGCGGCCAGCAGCAGCGCGTCGCCCTCGCGGTCGCCCTGGCCAACGACCCCGCGGTCCTGCTCGCCGACGAGCCGACCGGGGAACTCGACTCCCACACCGCCGAACAGGTCTTCGCCGCGTTCCGCACCGCCAACGAGGAACTGGGGACCACGATCGTCATCGTCACCCACGACCAGTCCGTCGCCAGTGAGGTCCGCCGGACGGTTGCCATCAGGGACGGCCGCACGTCGACGGAGGTCCTCCGCCACAGCGAGGTCGACTCCGCGACCGGCCAGGAGAACCTGGTCGCCCGCGAGTACGCCATGCTCGACCGGGCCGGCCGCCTCCAGCTCCCCGCCGAGTACACCCGCGCCCTCGGGATGCGCGACCGGGTCGCCCTGGAACTGGAGCCCGACCACATCGCGGTCCGCCCGGACGACACACGGAACGACGACGCCGCACGGAACGACCGGGAAGGCTAGCGGGGCCGGGCGCGACCGGGGCGCGACAAGGGAGCAGCCGGGGTCTGCGGCGACGAGGGGTGGTGAACGCTCGGAGCTAGGACTCGGTGATCTCGCCGTCCTTGAGTTCCAGCACACGATCGGCGAGGTCGAGAAGTGTCGCGTCGTGGGTGGCGACGAGAGCCGTGATCTGTTCGCTGCGGACGACCGCGCGGAGCAGTTCCATCACGGAGTGCCCGGTCTCCGCGTCCAGCTGACCGGTCGGCTCGTCGGCGATGAGGATCGAGGGACTGTTGGCCAGGGCGCGGGCGATGGCGACGCGCTGACGCTGCCCGCCCGACAGCTCGCCGGGGCGCTGCGCGGCATGGTCGGCGAGCCCCACCAGCGACAGCAGCAGATCGACGCGTTCCCGCCGCTCACGCGGGTCGGCCCTGCGCAACCGCATCGGCATGCC
Source organism: Streptomyces ossamyceticus (assembly GCF_001418475.1). Lineage (GTDB taxonomy): Bacteria > Actinomycetota > Actinomycetes > Streptomycetales > Streptomycetaceae > Streptomyces > Streptomyces ossamyceticus. Next base: position 11,646 of record NZ_LIQX01000110.1, read on the forward strand.
CACGTTCTCGGCGGCCGTGAGGATGGGGATGAGCCCGAACGACTGGAAGACGAAGCCGATGCGTTCCCGACGCAGCGCGAGGAGGGCGTCCTCACCCTGTTCCCCGAGGTCCAGCCCGTCGACGGTGACGCTTCCGCTGTCCGGCTCGTCCAGCCCGCCGACGATGTTGAGCAGGGTGGTCTTGCCAGAGCCCGAGCGCCCCTTGAGAGCGACGAGTTCCCCCCGAGGGACCTCGAAGGAGACGCCGCGCAGAGCATGAACAGTGCTCGCGCCCCGCCCGTACGACTTGTGCACATCCGCCACCCGCAGCATGGCTGCGGTGGTCACCGCCTGGCTCATCGCGCCCCCGTAAGCTCCGCTGATCCGCGGCGCGCAGTATCCCACCCACCCACACCACCGGCAAAGCAGGCCGCCCTGACGGCACTTCGGTCCCGGCGAAACCGCGACCACGCACATGACGAGGCGTCAAGATCACTGCGCACTGCGGCCGTTGAGGCTGTCCACCGCTGAACTGATCGGCCGTCAGCCGCCGGTCGACGGGTTGTGCGCGAGTGTGTCGGCGGCCGCGCGGAACTCCTGCAGGACGGCGAGGAGCCCGCTCCTGCCCCACAGCGCCAGGCCCAGCACGGCGACACCTATGGCCGACATATGGACGGCTCCCTGGATGTCCCGGCCCGAGAGCGCCCGCATCACCGACTGGTCCCCGCGCGCCCAGGCCCGCGTCGCCTCGGCCATGGCGAACTCGTAGTGGGGCGGGGCCGCGGCGGAGACCTCGTCGGTGTACCGGACGAGGTCGTCCAGCTTCCAGTGCCTGCCGGTCAGCTCCATGATGCCGACGGTGGAGCGCAGCAGACCGCCCAGAGCGGCGTACACCTCCGTCCAGGACCGCGCGTCCAGACCGGCCAACGCCTCGCGCACCGCGACGGCGTCGCTGTACGCGTAGCCCCTGACGGCATCCAGCGCGGCGTCGTAGGAGGTCCTGTGCGGTGCGTCACTCATGCGCTCGACAGTAGGGATGGCCCGACCGGCGCGAATCGGTCTCCTGACGCAACGCGTCTCGGAAGAAAGCACTAGGACCAGGGATCGCCCCCGCAGGGGCCCAGCCCACGGTCGCGGCCCTCGTTGCGCCCCGGATTGTCCGGTGTGATCCATAGCGGGAGTGATGTGCGACATACGTGCTCTTGCTCCCCTATGGGTAGCTTGAAGTCTTCGCCCGTTCATGGCGCTGCGTGACCGCGCGCGCCGTCCATCGATCCCCGGTCCGGGAGACCCATGCGCCTTCGAATAGCCTCCGTGCCGCCCCTCGCCCTGACCGGCGGCGCGCTGACCGTGGGCCTCGGCGGTCTGTATCTGGCCGGGCTGCTCGTCACGGGTGGTGAGATCGCAGCGGGGACGACGGTGCGCGGGGTGGACATCGGGGGCCTCAGCCGCGCGGAAGCCGTCCGCAAGCTGGACGACCACCTGGAGGCGGCCGGCGCGAAGAAGCTGGCCGTGAAGGTCGGAGACCGGAAGGGGGCCGTCGACCCCCGCCGGGCCGGACTCACCTTCGACGCCGAGCGGACCGTCGACCGGGCCGCGCGCACCGCCTCCGATCCGTTCAGCGTGGTCGGCGCGTTCTTCCGCTCGGGGGGCGACATCGAGCCGGTGGTGGATCTCGACGAGAGCAAGGCCCGCACCGCCCTCGGGAAACTGGCGCGGAACCTGGACCAGAAGGTGCGCGACGGAGCCGTGACCTTCGAGGAGGGCCACGTCGAGCAGGTCACCCCGCGTCGTGGCTACGCACTGGACGTCGACGCCGCGGTGCACACCCTGCGGACCTCTTTCCTGCACGGCCCGACGAACGCCGTCACGGCACTGCCCACCCGCGAGACCGAGCCGAAGGTGGCGGCGGCGGAGGTACGGCGCGCCGTGCGCGACTTCGCCGGACCCGCCATGTCGGCGCCCGTCACGCTCACCGCGGGCGGCCGACAGTTCACGCTCAGCCCCGCCGTCGTGGGCGAGCACCTGACGATGCGGCCGGACGACTCCGGCGAACTGGTCCCGGAACTGGACGGCAAGGGGCTGCGCTCCGCCCCCGCGGTGGCCCGCCCCCTGGCCGGCCTGACCGCGACGGCCGAGAACGCCCGGCTGCGGCTGGACGGCGACCTGGCCGTCGTGGCCGACGACGCCCGGCCCGGCACGCAGATCACCGACCAGGCGCTGACCAAGGCCGTGCTGCCGCTGCTCACCAAGACGGGCGCCGCCCGCAGCGGGGAAGTGGCCGTGCGACGGATCCAGCCGGAGGTGACCCGCGAGAACGCGGCGCGGCTGGGGCTGACGGAGAAGATGTCCTCCTTCACGGTCAACTTCGAACCGGCCCCGTACCGCACGAAGAACATCGGGCGGGCCGCGCAGCTCATCAACGGCTCCGTCGTCCAGCCCGGCGAGACATGGAGTTTCAACCGGACCGTGGGGGAGCGCACCGCGGCCAACGGCTTCGTCGACGGCATCATGATCCTCGACGACAAGTTCACGGAGGCGCCCGGCGGCGGTGTCTCCGCCGTGGCCACGACCATGTACAACGCGATGTTCTTCGCCGGCGTCAAGCCGGTGGAGCACGGCGCCCACTCGTTCTACATCGAGCGGTACCCGGAGGGCCGTGAGGCGACGGTCGCCTGGGGCAGCCTCGATCTCAGGTTCGCCAACGACTCCGGCCACGCCATCTACATCCAGGCCGAGGCCACGGACACCTCGGTGACGGTCACCTTCCTCGGTACGAAGAAGTACGACGAGATCGAGTCGGTGAAGGGCCCCCGGACCAACGTGCGGCCGCCGGAGAAGCTGGTGAGCACCGACGAGAAGTGCGTGCCGCAGACCCCGCTCGAAGGCTTCGACGTCACCGTCGAGCGCGTCTTCCACGACGACGGCCAGGTGGTGAAGCGGGAGCCGTTCCACACCCACTACACCCCCCGCGACGAGATCACCTGTGAAGCCCCTCAGCCTTCGGACAACGGCACCCCCGACGTCCGGTAGCCCCGCCGACGCCGGGCGGCCGTGAGCCGACGGCTCCCCGGATGCGGCCACGGTGTTCCGGAGGCGGTCACGCCTGAGCGTTCGCAGCGTTCGCCGCGTTCAGCAGATCGGCCAGGACGTGGGGTCGTTCCAGGGAGATGAAGTGCCCGGCGTCGGGCACCTGCGTGAAGTCGGCGGCCGGCAGCAGCCGCTTGTTGGCCTCCCGGTCCGAGGGGCGCGACCAGTCCTTCTCCCCGTAGACTAGGTGGATCGGAGCCTTGATCCCGGGATAGCGCGAGCGGGCCGCAATGAGGCTGGGCAGGTTCCGGTACACGCTTCGGGCGACGGTCGGATAGCCGGGGCGGGCGCCCACCTGGAGCAGCTCGTCCACGTAGTCCTCCCGCAGCGCGCTCTTGTCGCCGAGCCCGCCCTGAAGGATCTTGCTCAGGGCGGGCCTGGGCTCCACCCCCGCGATCACCGGCCCCACCACCGGGGCGAGGACACCGCTGACCACCACACGGGCGAGGAGGCCGGAGCGGGCGATCCCACCGCGGAAGTCGTAGGTGTTGACGGCCACAACGCGCCGGACCCGCTCCGGCAGGTCGGCCGCGGTGGTCAGCGCGAGCACCGCCCCCATGGACTCCCCGACCAACGTCACGTCGAGCAGGTCGAGTTCGGTCAGCAGCCGCTCGACGCCGACACGCATGGCCGGCTCGTCGTACGACGCGCCGGGCACGATCTCGGAGTAGCCCATTCCCGGCAGATCGAGGGCGTACACGGTGTAGTGGTCCGCGATCAGCGGGATGAGGAGACGGAAGTGCTCCGCCTGGGTGCGCACGGTGTGCAGCAGGACCAAGGGGGCACCACGGCCCGCCTTGAGGTAACGCAGCGTCCCCTCGTGACCGTGTCCTGTGCGCGGGACGATGGTGTGGCTGGTGGTCCCCGGAATGAGGATCGTGGGACGTGGCTCCTGGCTGGGCATCTCGTCGACTCCGTGTGTTCCGAAGGGGGTTACTCGGCCAGCTCGGCGTACAGCCCGGCCAGGTCGCCGGCCAGGCCCGCCTTGACGTGGCGCGTGATGTCGTCGGCGAGCACCTCGTACGCGCCCGACTCGACGCCGTCGAGCGCGAGTGCGGCGACGTCACGAGGGCTGGACTTGGGGGCGTCGACACCCTCGGCAAGATCCGTGTCCACGTATCCGACGTGGAGTCCGGTGACGGCGATACCACGGGGCAGCAGCTCCAGGCGCAGGGAGTTGGTCTGCGACCACAGGGCGGCCTTGGACGCGCTGTAGGAGCCGCCGAGCGCCAGCCAGGAGAGAACGGAGTGCACGTTGAGAAGGTGGCCGCCGCCGTTGCGTTCGATGACGGGCACGAAGGCCCGGGTGAGGAGCAGCGGGCCGTAGAAGTTGGTCTCGAACTCCCGGCGTATGTCGTCGACGGGGGAGTCCAGGAAGGACGCGCCGACCGAGGCACCGGCGTTGTTGATCAGCACGGTGACGTCCTCCGCCTGCGCGGCGGCCGCCGCGCAGGCGGAGGA
>NZ_LIQX01000111.1 GCF_001418475.1 Streptomyces ossamyceticus
CCCCAGCAGCCCACCCCCGGCTACGGCCAGCCGCAGCAGCAGCACCAGCCGTACGCCCCCGCCCCGCAGCACCAGCAGCCGCAGCGGTACGCGCCCGCCCCGCAGCCGCAGCCGCAGCAGCCCGCGCCGCGCCCGCAGCGCGAGCCGAGGCCGCCGCGCGAGCCGCGTCAGCGCAGCGCCAACCCCATGCGGATCCCGGGGCTCGGCTGCCTCAAGGGCTGTCTCTTCATGATCGTCCTGTTCTTCGTCGGCGGCTGGCTGATCTGGGAGTTCACCCCGCTCCAGGAGTGGATCGGCACGGGGAAGGGCTACTGGGAGCAGCTGACGGACTGGTTCGACACGGCGACCAAGTGGATCGGTGAGCTGGGCGACTCCGGCTCCGGTTCCGGAGGTTCAGGTTCCGGTCAGTGACGACCGCGACGACCGCGACGACCGCGACCGTGACGACCCCGACGGCGACGACCCCGACGGCGACCATTGGCCCGCACGGTGCCGGGGTTGGGGATTTGTCGACATCTGAGGGGTGATTTCCGCCTCGGCGGTGAAGGTTGGCTCCTGGGGCGCGTAGCTTTGTCGCCAACACGCGGCCTGTAGGAGCAGTCTTGGGACGGAAGATCGGAAGCCGGTACACCGCGAACCAGATTCTGGGGCGGGGCAGCGCCGGCACGGTGTGGCTGGGTGAGGGCCCGGAGGGCCCCGTCGCCATCAAGCTGCTGCGCGAGGACCTCTCGTCCGACCAGGAGCTCGTCAGCCGCTTCGTCCAGGAGCGCACGGCGCTGCTGGGTCTCGACCACCCGAACGTGGTGTCCGTGCGCGACCTCGTCGTCGACGGCAACGACCTCGCCCTCGTCATGGACCTGGTCCGGGGCACCGATCTGCGCACCCGGCTGGACCGGGAGCGCCGCATGGCCCCCGAGGCGGCCGTCGCCATAGTGGCCGACGTCGCCGACGGCCTCGCGGCGGCCCACGCGGCCGGGATCGTGCACCGCGACGTCAAGCCGGAGAACGTGCTGCTGGACATGCAGGGCCCGCTCGGCCCCGGCGGCTCCCACCCGGCCCTGCTGACCGACTTCGGCGTCGCGAAGCTGATCGACTCGCCCCGGCGCACCCGCGCCACGAAGATCATCGGAACGCCGGACTATCTCGCGCCGGAGATCGTCGAGGGCCTGCCGCCCAGGGCGGCCGTGGACATCTACGCCCTCGCGACGGTCCTGTACGAGCTGCTGGCGGGCTTCACCCCGTTCGGCGGGGGCCACCCGGGCGCGGTGCTGCGCCGCCATGTGACCGAGACCGTCGTCCCCCTGCCCGGCATCCCCGAGGAGCTGTGGCAGCTGCTCGTGCAGTGCCTGGCCAAGGCCCCGGCCTCACGGCTGCGGGCGTCGGAGCTGGCGGCACGGCTGCGGGAGCAGCTGCCGCTGCTGGCCGGGATGCCGCCGCTGGACGTCGACGAGCCGGGCACGGAGACGCAGGACGCGTACGAGGAGGCCCCGGCGGAGGCGGCCGCCCCGCGGGAGCGGGTGCGGCGGGGTGCCGTGCCGCTGGTGCCGGGCGCGAGGCCGGACTCCAACCGGGACACGCACACGTCGATGCGGGTGCCGGCGCCCGACGAGCTGGCCGGGGGCGCGCGGGGCACCGCGCGGGTGCCCCGGGCGGCGGGGGCACCCCGGCCGGGGT
>NZ_LIQX01000112.1 GCF_001418475.1 Streptomyces ossamyceticus
TCACAGCATGCCGTACGCCACTGACAACGGGGCGTGGGCGGGCGGGCCCTACAGCTCCTTGATCCGGATGTCCCGGTAGGAGACCACGTCCGTCGTGCCGTGCACCTGGAGTCCGAGGTAGCCGGAGGCGAACCGCCGCCCGTCCGTGCCCGGATCGTCCGCGCGGGGCGGGGCGAAGTCCTGGCCGCCGGTGTTGTCGAACTCGTTGATCAGCACCCCGTTGCGGTACACGGAGTAGTGCTGGTCGACCACGCGGATCTCGTAGTCGTTCCAGGTGCCCTTCTGTGTGACGCCGGCGCCGGCGAGCCCCACCCGGTCGAAGCCGTAGACCGACCCCGTCTTGTACATGTCGCCGTCGGGCCGGTCCAGGACCTGCACCTCGTGGCCGTACTTGATGGCGACCCACTCCGGCCGTGACTCCTCCGGGTGCTCGTGGACCCACGGGAACCGCACGAAGACACCGGAGTTGGCGTTGGATCTGCCGGGCGCGTCGTCACGCCACTGGAGGCGCAGCGAGAAGTCGCCGTACTTCCGCTCCGGGAACCACAGCATGCCCAGCCCGTCCTTCGTCGTCCCGGACGTGATCGAGCCGTCGGCGTTCCGGGCGAACGAACCGCCGCCCACCTGCTGCCACTTGGCGAACGACTCGGCCGTGCCGTCGAGGATCGTGCGGTAGCCCCCGGTCTGCCCGGGCCTGCCGATGCCGGACTCCGCCGCCGCTTCCTTCACCGCGTCGTACTCGCGCTGATCGACGACCCCGTCCTTCAGCAGCCTGTCCAGCACGGTGTCGACGTGCTTGAGGAACAGGGCGTGGGACGTCCACTCCTTCTCGTCCTCGATCAACTCGTTGATCCGGCACCGGTTGTCTGTCACCCGGTTCGGCACGCCCGAGTCGATCGTGCCGACGAACACCGTCAACCGCTCGTCGTACTCGGCGCAGTTGGGCGCGGGGACGCCGCCGCCTGCGACGACCGTGAAGGTCGCGGAGCGCGCCGGGGCGGTGTTGCCCGCCTTGTCGCTCGCCCGGTACGCCACGGTGTGCGTGCCCGCGCGGTCGACGACCACGGGGGAGGCGTAGGCGAGATAGGGGCCACCGTCCAGGGAGTACTCGATCGCGGCCACCCCCGACCCGCCGTGGTCCGTGGCGCTGACGGTGACCTTCGCGTTCCTCAGGTAGGCGCCGGCCGCGTTCCGCTCGCCCTCGACGGTCACCCCGGTCACCGGCGGTGTCGTGTCGGCGGCGGGCGGGGCCACGACCGTGAACGCGACGTTCTTCTCCGCCGAGACGTTGCCCGCCTTGTCCGTCGCCCGGTACCGCACGGTGTGCGTGCCGACCTCGTGGACCATCACCGGAGCCGTGTACGGACGCCAGGCGCCCGAGGCACCGAGCGCGTACTCGACGGTGTTGACCCCCGAGCCGGTGTCCGACGCGGAGACGGTGACGGTGGCCATGGAGACGTACTGGCCCTGCGCGTCGCGCTCACCGGTCACCGTCGCCGAGGTCTCCGGCGCGGTGGTGTCGTCTGTCGGCGGGGCGACGACGGTGAACTCGACGCTCTTCTCGGCGGCCGTGTTGCCCGCCTTGTCGACGGCCCGGTAGCGGACCTTGTGGCTGCCCACCCGGTCCGTCACGACGGGGGTGGTGTACGGCACCCAGGCGCCCGAGTCGCCGGTCGCGTACTCGATCCGCTCGACCCCGGAGCCGCCCGTGTCGGTCGCGGTGACGGTGACGGTCGCCGAACCGACGTACGCGCCCTGGGAGTTCCGGGTGCCGCTCACGGTCGCCGAGGTCGCGGGCGCGGTGGTGTCCTCGCCGGTGCCCTCGGTGACCACGAGGATGCCCTGCATCTGCCCGTGGCCGGGGATGGTGCAGTAGTAGCGGTAGCGGCCGGGGGTGAGCGTGACCTCGGCGGTGTGGCGCCCGCCCCGGTCGTCGTTCGGGTTGGCGAGGATGTTCAGCGGGACGTCGTGGTTGTACTCGGGGTCGGAGACGTCGAACGTCAGGGTGTGCGGCATGCCCATCGTGTTGCCGGTGGCCGTGCTGTTCTCGAACACGAGGGTCGTCACGCCCGCCACCGCGGTCCTCGGCGCGCTCGTGTACTTGGTGATGTCGTCGCCCGCGGTCCAGGTGAGCACCTGGGCCGCTTGGGCCGCCGGGGCCGCGGCCCCGGCGGCCGGCTCGGCCCGCCCGGAGGCGGGCGTCGCCGTGAGACCGAGCACCATCAGCAGGGCCGCCCCCAGGGCCACCCACAGACGTCTCTCCCGCATCACCGCGCACCCCTCGCGAGTTGGTCGGCGGACGGCGTGGGACCGCCGCCCGTGTAGGTCACCCGCCACAGGGCGGACTTGGCGTCGGAGGTGAAGAAGCCGCGCCCGTAGTCGAGGAGGTAGAGGGCCCCGTCCGGCCCGAACTTCCAGTCCATGAGGTTCTTGATGCCGTCGTTGCCGACCGGGATGATCCGTTTCAGCGTCTCGGCGTGGATCGGGAGTCCGCCGCCGCCGTGGTTCTTCGGGTCGGTGAGCACGGCGTGCCGCGGCTGGTCGGCGTCGTAGAAGTCGCCGACGAACCACTTGCCGTCCCAGTACGCGGGCCACTGGCCGGAGCCGGTCGCGGCGGGGTCGTAGCGGTAGACCGGGCCGTTCATCGCGGCCTGCCCGCCCCCCTTCAGCCAGGGCAGCAGGTACGTGGCGTCCTCGCTCCTGTAGGAGGGGACGCCGTTCGCGTCCCTCGGGAAGTCGGGGGCGCCGCCCTGCGGTGAGTACCAGATGTTGTTGCCGGTCACCGGGGGCAGGTTGACGAGCCCGTCGTTGTTGGGGGACTCGTTCTTCGGGTGGTCGCAGTCGTACCAGCCGAGCGGTTTCGACGGGTCCGGCAGGTTGCGGTCCCGGTACGGCTGCTCGTTGCCCATGCAGTACGGCCAGCCCCGGTTGCCCGCCTCGGTGATGACGGCGAACGTGTCGTACTTCGCCGGGCCCCAGGTCGTCGACGGCGTCGAGGCGTCCGGGCCGACCCAGCCGGCGTAGAGGACGTCCGTCTTCCTGTCCACGAAGATCCGCGCGGGGTTCCGGACCCCCATCACATAGATCTCGCCGCGCGTCTTCCCGCCTCCCTCGTCGGTCTCCTTCCCGGCGAAGAGGTTGCCGGCGGGCAGGGTGTACGTGCCGTCCGGCTCCGGGTGGATGCGCAGGATCTTGCCGTTGAGGTTGTTGGTGTTCCCTGCCGTGCGGCGCGCGTCGGCGAAGGAGACGCCCTTGTAGTTCGGCTGCGGGTTGTTGCCCGAGTAACCGGCGCTGAAGCCACTGGAGTTGTTGTCACCGGTCGCGATGTACAGGTTGCCCCGCGAGTCCCAGGCCATCCCGCCGCCCGCGTGACAGCAGCTGTGGATCTGCACCGGCCACGTGAGCAGCACCTTCTCGCTGCCCAGGTCCAGCTTGTTGGTCGCGAGGTCGAGCGTGAAACGGGAGACGCGGCGCTCGGCCGTCCGGGTGTCGCGGTTGATCCGCTCGTGCGGCGTGTAGTGCAGATACACCCAGCCGTTCCGCTGGAAGCCGGGGTCCAGCTCGATGCCCAGCAGACCCTCCTCGACCTTGATCAGCTCGTCGCCGCCGCCCTTGTTGCCGAAGACGGTGAGGGCGCCGGCCAGGGTGACCTGCCTGGTCCGCGGGTCGTAGACGTGGACCTCGCCCTTGCCCTTGCCGATGTCCGGGTCGTTCCAGTCGGTGACCACCGGCTGCGAGGAGTCCGCGCCGCCGCGACCGATGTAGAGGACCCGTCCGTCGGGGGCGGTGACCAGTCCGTGCGGTTCGCCGATCTGGTCGTTCTGCCCGGGCTGGTTGGGCCGGGTCAGCCGCTCCGCCTTGTAGTTGGCGTCGATCGTCGCCTTGCAGTCGGCCCGGGTCAGCCGGGACGTCCACAACAGGGCGCCCCGCAGATGTGTACGGAAGTCGGTCTCGTCGTACGCCGACACCGTCCCGCCCATGCCTGTGTAGAAGGAGCGGCCGCCGTCGTAGTCACGGCACCAACTCATGGGATGGTCCCAGCCGTTGGCGCTCGCACCCGGCCGATACGTGGACTCGCGCACGCGGGCCACGGTGTGGACGGCGCCGGACGGGTTCTTCACCCAGTTGAACCACTTGTCGGGCCGCTTCCACTGCACCGGCAGGTCCTTGGTCGCCGGGTGCCTCCGGTCACCGACCTCGACCGTCGCCCGCTGCACCGATGTCGGGCTCGACGCGGCCGGGCGCGCGCCGATCAGCCCCGTGAACCAGTCGGAGTACGGCTCGGCGCGCGCCGCGTCGTGGATGCCGACGAAACCGCCGCCCGCCTCCATGTACGCCTCCAGGCCCGCCTCCTGCTCAGGGTCGAGGACGTCACCGCCTCCGGTGAGGAAGACCACCGCGTTGAACCCGCCGAGGCGGACCCCGTCGGTGAACACGGAGGCGTCGTCGGTGGCGACGACCTCGAAGCGTTCGGCCGCGGGCCCGGACAGCCCGATCCGCTCGATCGCCTCGATTCCGGCGTTGACGAGAGGCGACTCCTCACCGGCGGCCGCCGAGCCGTGGAAGACCAGCACCCGCGGGCCCGAGCCGCCCGGGGGTGAGGTGATCGACATCGTTGTCAGCCCGGGTTCCGGCGCGGGGCGGGCATGCGCAGCGGGGCCGGACAGCAGCCCCGCGGCCAGGACCGAGGCGGTCACGACGGCCGCCCAGGGCCGTCTTCCCCGCGTTCTCGTGTCGCTCAACCCTCGTAAGTACATGGGCACCTCCTCGGTCACAGCCGCAGCGCCAAGGAAGTTAGACCCCTTTGCGCGGCGCGCCAATACCTATGACCGGAATGCCACAAACTTTGTCCTGGGTGTGGATAAACACATGCGGTGCCGCTACCGTCTCACAGGTTCACCACAGACTCAGGCGCGTTGTCGTAAATGCCTTACTCGCATGGGGAGTTCCGGATGGACGGACTGGACAGACGAGGCTTCAACCGACGGCTGCTGCTGGGTGGCGCGGCCGCCGCGACATCGTTGTCCGTGGCCGTCGACACCATCGGCGCCCCCGAGGCCGTGAGCGCCGACACCACCGCGCGGACCGCCCCCGCGGGCGGCGAGGTCCGGCACATCAAGCTGTACGCCGAGAAACTGGCGGACGGCCAGATGGGCTACGGCCTGGAGAAGGGCAAGGCGTCCGTCCCCGGCCCGCTGATCGAACTGAACGAAGGCGACACGCTGCACATCGAGTTCGAGAACACCATGGACGTCCGGGCGAGCCTGCACGTCCACGGCCTGGACTACGAGACCTCCAGCGACGGCACCGCCCTCAACAAGAGCGACGTCGAGCCCGGTGGCACCCGTACGTACACCTGGCGGACGCACGCGCCCGGCCGGCGCAAGGACGGCACCTGGCGGGCGGGCAGCGCGGGGTACTGGCACTACCACGACCATGTCGTCGGCACGGAGCACGGCACGACCGGCATCCGCAAGGGCCTCTACGGGCCCGTGATCGTCCGTCGCCAGGGTGATGTCCTGCCCGACAAGACCGTCACCGTCGTCTTCAACGACATGCTCATCAACAACAAGCCGGCCCACACCGGACCCAACTTCGACGCGACGGTCGGCGACCGCGTGGAGTGGGTCGTCATCACCCACGGGGAGTACTACCACACCTTCCACCTGCACGGACATCGCTGGGCCGACAACCGCACGGGCCAGCTGACCGGCCCCGACGACCCCAGCCAGGTCATCGACAACAAGATCTGCGGCCCCGCCGACTCCTTCGGCTTCCAGATCATCGCCGGCGAGGGTGTCGGCGCCGGCGCCTGGATGTACCACTGCCACGTCCAGAGCCACTCCGACATGGGCATGGTCGGTCTGTTCCTGGTCCGCAAGCCGGACGGCACGATCCCGGGGTACGAGCCGCACGAGCACAGACAGGAGAACAAGCAACAGGGCAAGCAGGAGCACAAGCCGGAGCGCAGGCAGGAGCACGCGCACTGAGCCCTGCCCGCCGGTGCGCCCCGCCTCAGCTCCCGCTGATGTCCAGCACGCCCCACTCGGTGCTCGACCGTTCCCGGACGTAGAGGCGCGACCCCCGCGACACGACGTGTCGCCGGCGGTACAGCGGGGTGCCGTCGGCGCACGTCACACGGCTGGTGCTGCGGACCTCGACCGTGGTCTCGCCGAGCGAGGCGAGGGTCAGGCGGTCGCGGTCCTTGCGGTACCCGCCGAGGAACGCGACGCGTTCCCCGTCCACGGCCACGCCCGACGCGCCCTGGACCGGCGTCGTCCGCAGGCGCGGCGGTCGGCCGTCGCGTATCTCCACCAGCGGGAAGGACGTGTACGGATACACCCAGGCGGCGCGACGGTCCACGTTCAGCGCGTAGCAGTCGGCGATCCAGTCACCGCCGGGCGGCGGACTGTACTCCCACAGGGCCTCGCCCGTGGCGCTCCAGCGGCGCGCGCCCGCCGCGCTGAGGGGATCGTCGCCGAACACACCCTCGTCGAAGTAGCCGATCCACAGGTCGCCGGACACGTCGGTCAGCAGGTGTTCGATGGCGTCGCCGACGCGGAACGTCCAGGAGGGTCGTCCCAGCGCGTCGAAGACCTGGACCTGCTCGTCACCCGTCCGGCTGCGCGCGTCGGCGACGACGAAGCCGCCGTCCGGGAGCGCGTCGATCCTGGGGTGGCGGGCCGACACCGAACTGAGCGTGGTCGCGTACGAGGCGCCGTCGTCGACGGTGACGACCACCGCGTCGTACGGTCCCGGTGTTTCCGCGGGCGTCCGGAGCAGCCAGTGGGCGCGGCCGAAGGCGTCGACCGTGCTGTGGAGGAGACGTAGATCGTGGTACGCGCGGGGGAGACGGGCGTACGGGGCGAGGCGGTCAGGCGTCATGGGCCTTTCTCATGGTCATACGGTGATCCTCACGGCCGCCTCGACCCCGGCGCAACCGAATTCCGGCGGACGCCCGCGCCCGATCCGGGAGCGCTCTCAGGCCGGCCGGGCCGCGGCTATCCTGATCCCCACCCGCTCTTGAGGAGTCCCGAAGTGACCGAGGCAGTGTCGCGTCCCACGTTGGAGGCCGTGGCCGCGCGCGCCGGGGTGTCACGGGCCACCGTGTCCCGTGTCGTCAACGGGGGCGACGGCGTTCGCGAGCCGCTGGTGGAACGGGTGCGCCGGGCGGTCGAGGAACTCGGCTACGTCCCCAACCAGGCGGCCCGCAGCCTGGTCACCCGGCGCCACGACGCGGTGGCCGTCGTGATCGCCGAACCGGAGGCCAGGGTCTTCGCGGATCCCTTCTTCGCCCTCCAACTGCGCGGGATCAGCAAGGAACTGACGGCCCACGACTCCCAGCTCGTCCTGCTGCTCACCGAGGGGCCCGAGGACTACGCGCGGGTCGGCCGGTATCTCGCGGGCGGGCATGTCGACGGGGCGCTCGTCTTCTCCCTGCACCTCGACGACCCGCTGCCGGGACTGATCCGGGGCGCCGGTGTGCCGACCGTGTTCGGCGGACGGCCGGGCTGGGGTGACGGTCCGCGCGGCGACGGTCCCACCGTCTACGTCGACAGTGACAACCGGGGCGGAGCGCGGGACGCCGTACGGCATCTCGTCGGCCTCGGCCGCACCCGGGTCGCCCACATCACCGGCCCTCTCGACCAGACCTCCGCGGTCGACCGGCTCGACGGTTTCCGTGACGTCATGGTCGACGCCGACCCGCGGCTGATCGTGGAGGGCGACTTCACCCCGGCCGGCGGTGAGCGCGCGATGCGCGTCCTCCTGGACCGCTGCCCCGAGGTGGACGCGGTGTTCGCCGCGAACGACCTCTCGGCCGCCGGCGCCCTGCGGGTGCTGCGGGAGCGGGGGCGGCGGGTGCCGGAGGACGTGGCCGTGATCGGCTTCGACGACATGCTGCCGGTGGCGGAGGGTGCCGACCCGCCCCTGACGACGGTCCGTCAGGACATAGAGGAGATGGGGCGGTTGATGGCCCGACTCCTCCTGCGGGGCCTCGACCGACGGGGCCGGGACGAGGACGCGGACCCCGGCCCGGGCAAGGGCCTGGGCGGCGCACCGTCCAGCGTCGTCCTCCCGACGACCCTGATCCGCCGCGCCTCCGCGTGAGCCGCGGGACCCAGGACCTGCGTGCGTGACCGTGACCTGCGTGACCTGCGTGACCTGCGTGACCAGCCGGATCTGCCGGATCTGTCTGGCCCGCGGCCCGCGGGGGCCCTACGCGCCCACCGTCACCGTGAACCGTCGCGGGTTGCCGTCATGCGCCGCGCCGGAGACGTCCGGCTGGCCGTCCGGGCGTACGTCGTCGTAGGGAAAGGCGTACCCGATGGGCGAGTTGGCGTGGACGACGCGCGACCAGTGGTTGGTCACGGGTCCCCGGTAGTAGTCGCCGGCCGTGGACCCGTTCGGCTGCGTGGGGTGGGTGAGCATGAGCGAGCGGTTGAAGCCGGCGGCGATCCGGGCGAGGAGGGCCTTCTTGGGGTCCGGGTCGCCAGGGTTGTTGGCGAACGGGCCGTGGTTGCAGGTGAAGATGTCCTTCGAGGTGGGCTTGGCGAAGGAGTGGCCCCCGGTGAAGGTGAGCCGGTCGCCTACGACCCGGCCGGTGAGCACGCCCCGGCCGCCCTGGAGGTCGATCCGCAGGTCGGTCGAACGGTACTTGTCCCAGACCTGGTTGACGTACGCGTCCCAGTAGGAGCGGAACGGCATCTGGTCCGGCCGGTCGAAGTACGGCGCCATCAGGTTCTGCGGGGAGATGACCCGCAGGACCCGGCCGTCGCCGCTCCGGATGACGAGCCGGTCCCACGGCTGGCCGTCCCTCGCGGCCTGGGCCACCAGGTCCGAGGCGATCCGGTCCACGGCGCCGCTCGGCAACGGGGCCACGGTGTGCGTGGTGTCGCCCTCCAGGGTCAGACCGATGGGGAGGGCCGTCACCAGGTCGACGTAGCTGATGTTGGCGAACAGCTGGGTGGTGTCGAACGTGAACTCGCAGAACGACCACGTCCTGCCGAAGTTGGGATCGGCGGGTGTGGCGAACGCCGGCTCGACCAGCGCCGGACCGGGGTTGAGGAAGAAGTCGAGGGTGTTGTCGCGCACGAAGTAGACGCGGGCGCCGAACATCTGGGGGAGAGTCAGTACGACGGGCGCGGAGCCGGCGGGGCCGAGTGGGATGGCGCAGTCCACCGGCAGCGGTGTGTGCGGCGCCGACGGCGAGGTCGGCCGGTAGACGCTGCCGTTGGCCCGCAGCAGCACCCAGGCGCCGGTCGCCTGTTCGTGCCCGGTGACGTACGCCCGGACCGTACCCGACAACGAGGCGTTGCGCAGGGCCAGTTGGCAGGTGGTGGGCGCGGCGGCCCGGGCGGGAGAGGTGAGAGCGCTCCCAGCCATGGGCGCGCCGATCACGGCGGCGGTTCCGGCGAGGAATGTACGACGAGAGAGCATGGTGGGGCCTCCTGGGAGTGGGGAGTGGAGGCACAGGGGGTGGGGCCCCTGCTGTGGTGCCCCCACTGTTCCCAGGGGAGGTTGAGTCGTCAAGACTTATGACTGAGAGCGCTCTCAGGACTTTTCCGTGTTCGGGTCTTGACGGTGGGCGGGCCGGTCCTAGGCGCGCGGCTTCGGCCAGCGGGTCGTCCCGCCCGCCGCGTCACGTGGGTGAGGAGAAACGGGATGGGGGAGGTGTGAGCGGACCCTGAGCGTCGGGACCCGGCTCCGCCCGGCGGATCCCGATGATCCCGTCGCCGAGCCGTCCCGGCCTGCGGCGGCCCCACGGGACCGCCGTCGGGTCCTCGCCGCTCTCACCCCTGCGGTGGCGCGCTCTTGATCACCGCGAAGCGGGCCCCGTACGGGTCGGTCAGCTTGGCGATGCGGCCCACGCCCGCCAGGTCCGTCGCGGGCATACGGACGCCGCCGCCCCGCTCCTGCGCCTTGCGCACCGTCTCGTCGGTGTCCGTGACCTCGAAGTACGGCAGCCAGTACGGCCCGGACTCCGCCTCGGTGGGGTCCGCGTCCAGCGGGACGATGCCGCCGAACATGTCCCTCTCCTCCTTGCCCGCAGGGTTCACACAGGTGTAGCTGCCGCCCGCGAAGTCCATCGCCGAGGTCTCCCAGCCGAACACCGCGTTGTAGAAGCCCGCCGCGGCCGGCAGGTCGGGGGTGTACAGCTCCACCCAGCACAGCGAACCGGGGTCCATGACGACGTCGAGGCCGGTGGTGCGGCGGGGCTGCCAGATACCGAAGGGGACGCCCGCCCGGTCGGCGAGGATGGCCATCCGGCCCTCCTCCGCCACATCCATGGGCCGCATCAGCACCGAGCCGTGCGCCTGCTCGGTGGCCTTGGTCGTGGCGTCCGCGTCCGGTGACTGGAAGTAGACGTTCCACGACGGCGGGCCCTGCTCCGGGGGGTTCTGCATCCCGGCCGCGGCGGTGCGGCCGTCGAGCTGGAAGAAGCCGTAGCCGCCCATCTCGGGGCCGGCCGACCGGAAGTCCCAGCCGAAGAGATGCGCGTAGAACGCGCTGGCTCCCTCGATGTCGGGGGTGCCGAGGTCGATCCAGTTCGGGGCGCCGGTGACAAAACGGGTCGTGAGCATCCTGGCCCTCCTCCGAGGGGTCCGTGAGGGGTCCCACTGCCTTTCTGTCGAGTCTCGCACCGCCCACTGACAATCGCCGGGGCGCCCCGGCCAGGGCTCGGCCGACGGAGTGGTCACCGAAGACGGGTCGGTCGGCCGCGGCGGTAGCGCGCGTCCCGCGCCGATCAGACGCGATGGCCGGGCGGGCAGGTGGCCGGGCAGTCAAGCGGCCAAGTGGCCGGGTGGCCGGGCAGTCAAGCGGCCGGGTGGCTGGGGTGGCCGGGCGGGTAGGCGCCCAGGCGCCCAGGCGGCCGGGCAGCCGGGTGGCCCGGCAGCGAGGTGGTCAGGCGGCCTCGCAGGCGCATCCCTCCGCGCGCCGCCGTGCGCGGGGGCGTCCTCCGGAGGGACCATCAGGGGTCCGGGCCGCCGTGTTGATGCGGCGTTGATCGAACGTTTTTCGTCGACCGGCACGATCCTCTCCATGCACATCGACACGATCACCCCGGTCGACATCGCCTGGCAGGAGCGGGCGCTGTGCGCGCAGACGGGGGCCGACTTCTTCTTTCCCGACCCCGGCAGCTCGGTACGCGAGGCGAAGCGCATCTGCGGCATGTGCGAGATGCGCACCGCCTGCCTCGACTACGCCCTGGCCAACGACGAGCGCTTCGGCGTCTGGGGCGGCCTGTCCGAGAAGGAGAGACTGCACCTGCGGCGCGCCGGACGCGGCTGACGCCGGGTGACGGGTCTCCGTCCACCCGGCGTCAGCCGTGTTTTCCCGCGTGGGGGTCACGCCTTCCCGCGGGCCGCCATCCGGGCCTTGCGGGCGGCGAGCTTCTCGTCGAACTTGCGGGCCTCCGCGTCGAGGCCGCCCAGGTAGAGGCCGAGTTCCTCCTGGGCCTTCATGCCCTCGGGGCCGAGACCGTCGATCTCCATGATCTTCAGGAAGCGGATGACGGGCGCGAGGACGTCGTCGTGGTGGATGCGCAGGTTGTACACCTCGCCGATGGCCATCTGCGCGGCGGCGCGCTCGAAGCCGGGCATGCCGTGGCCGGGCATGCGGAAGTTGACGACGACGTCGCGGACGGCCTGCATGGTGAGGTCGGGCGCGAACTCGAACGCGGCCTTCAGCAGGTTCCGGTAGAAGATCATGTGGAGGTTCTCGTCGGTCGCGATGCGCGCCAGCATGCGGTCGCAGACCGGGTCACCGGAGTGGTGGCCGGTGTTGCGGTGCGAGACGCGCGTGGCCAGCTCCTGGAAGGCGACGTACGCGACCGTGTGCAGCATCGAGTGCCGGTTGTCCGACTCGAAGCCCTCGCCCATGTGGGACATGCGGAACTCTTCGAGCTTGTCCGGGTCCACCGCGCGCGAGGCGAGCAGGTAGTCGCGCATCACGATGCCGTGGCGGCCCTCCTCGGCGGTCCAGCGGTGCACCCAGGTGCCCCAGGCGCCGTCCCGGCCGAAGAGCGTGGCGATCTCGTGGTGGTAGCTGGGCAGGTTGTCCTCGGTCAGCAGGTTCACCACGAGGGCGATACGGCCGATCTCGCTGACCTTCGACTGCTGCTTCTCCCAGGCCTCGCCGTCCTCGAAGAGACCGGGGAAGTTACGGGCGTCGCTCCACGGGACGTACTCGTGCGGCATCCAGTCCTTGGCGACCTTCAGATGCCGGTTGAGCTCCTTCTCGACGACTTCCTCCAGCGCGTACAGCAGCCGCGCGTCGGTCCAGTCGGAGGACGGGCTGCCGAGAAGAGGGGAAGTGAGCGACACAGAGGCTCCAGGGGGACGACCGGGGATGAACACATGTGCGGTCACGCGCGCGTGACTGAACCTACGGCATCGTAGGCTACGTATCCGTAGGTTATGAAGACGTAGGTTAAGCGCACGGTAAAGACCCCTGATCAGAAAGGCCTTGCATCGGGCGGCCGGGTATGCCGAACGGCCCCTGGACGCGCAGGTCCAGGGGCCGAAACGGTCGGGTGATCACCCGGTCAGACGTACAGCTCCCGCAGGCGCACCGAGAGGCATGTCACACAGCCCTCCAGCTTCTCGAACTCGCTGATGTCGACCAGGACGGGCTCGTAGCCGAGGTCGGAGTAGAGCTCCGCGGTCTTCGGCGCGCTCGCCGCCATCAGCAGTTTGTCGCCGCCGAGCAGCACGACGTGCGCCCCGGCCTCCTCCGGTACCGGCAGGAAGCGCCCGAACAGCGACGGCGTGTCCATCTTCGGGATGTGCCCGACGACCGTCCCGTCCGGCAGCGCCGTGACCGCCGACTTCAGATGCAGCACCTTGGTCACCGGCACGGACACGACCCGCGCCCCGAGCGGCTCGAACGCCGCCCGCAGCTGCTGGACCCCGGCCGCGTTGGTGCGTCCGCCGCGGCCCACGAAGACGGTGTCGCCGACCTTGAGGACGTCGCCGCCCTCCAGCGTGCCCGGGTCCCACACCCAGTTCACCGAGCAGCCGAGCGCGGCCACGGCCTCCTCGGTCCCGGCGGTCTCCTCCCGCCGGGACTCGGCGCCGGGGCGCGCGATCAGCGCCACGTTCTTGTACATGACCACCGTGTCCTCGACGAACACCGAGTCCGGGCAGTCGTCGGCCGGGTCGACCTCGATGGTCTCCCAGCCGTGGGTGCGCAGTGCCTCCCCGTACGCCTCCCACTGCTCGACCGCGAGGTCGACGTCCACCTCCGCGCGTTCGACGTGCGTGACGAGGCCCTCTGCCAGGCGGGGGCTGGGACGACGGACGAGGGCCTTCTTGCTGGGCACGTGTGGGACTCCGAATCGAACGAGGGTTTTCCGGCGCCCGTGAAGCGACGCCGGTCCGCCATCATGCAGCCCCGCCCCACCAGGACAAAACCCCCGCACCCAGGCTGTGCCCCTCCTGAGATACTCGGCGGTAGCCGGCGCCGGGCGTCCCGCGGCGGGCGCGGCCCGCCGGGATCAGCCGGTCGTCCCCAGCTCCTCCGGGGTCGTGGTGCGCAGGCCTCCCTCCTCCAGCAGCAGCCACCGGGTGATGCCCAGGGACTCCAGGAACGGCAGGTCGTGGCCGGCCACGATCAGGGCTCCCTCGTACGACTCCAGTGCCGTCGTCAGCTGGCGCACGCTCGCCATGTCCAGGTTGTTCGTCGGCTCGTCCAGCATCAGCAGCTGCGGGGCGGGTTCGGCGAGCATCAGCGCGGCGAGGGCCGCCCGGAAGCGTTCCCCGCCGGACAGCGTCGCCGCCGGCTGGTCGGCGCGGGCGCCCCGGAACAGGAAGCGGGCCAGTCGGGCCCGCACCCGGTTGTTGGTGGCGCCCGGCGCGTACCGGGCCACGTTCTCGGCGACGGTCAGCCCGTCGTCGAGGACGTCGAGCCGCTGCGGCAGGAACCGCAGCGGAACGTGCGCCTGCACCTCGCCGCCCACCGGCTCCAGCTCACCCGCGATCGTGCGTAGCAGTGTGGTCTTGCCCGCGCCGTTGCGCCCGACGAGCGCGATCCGCTCGGGGCCCCGCAGATCGAGGCCACCGTCCACCCTGGCCCCGTACCGCAGCCGCAGGTCCAGGGCGGTGAGCACGGTGCGGCCCGGCGGTACGGCCGTGTACGGCAGGTCGACGCGGATCTCGTCGTCGTCCCGTACGGCCTCCACCGCCTCGTCGAGCCGCTCCTTGGCCTCGGCGAGCTTCTCCTCGTGCATGATGCGGTGCTTGCCGGCGGACTCCTGGGCGGCCCGTTTCCGGGCGCCCATGACGATCTTGGGCTCGCGTTTCTGCTCGAACATCTTCTGGCCGTACCGCTTGCGCCGGGCCAGTTTCACCTGGGCGTCGACCAGTTCGCGCTTCTGCTTCTTCAGATCGGCCTCGGCGACCCGCACCATCCGTTCGGCCGCCTCCTGCTCGGTGCCGAGCGCCTCCTCGTAGACGGAGTAGTTCCCGCCGTACCAGGTGACCTCCCCGGCGCGCAGATCGGCGATCTGGTCGACCAGGTCGAGGAGTTCGCGGTCGTGGCTGACCACGATCATCACCCCGGACCACGCCGAGACGGCGTCGTACAGCCGACGGCGGGCGAACAGGTCGAGGTTGTTGGTGGGTTCGTCGAGGAGCAGCACGTCCGGGCGGCGCAGCAGCAGCGCGGCCAGGCGCAGCAGCACCGACTCGCCGCCCGAGATCTCGCCGATCGTGCGGTCCAGGTCGACGTGGCCGAGCCCGAGCTGACCGAGGGTCGCCAGGGCGCGCTCCTCCACGTCCCAGTCGTCGCCGACCGCCGCGAAGTGCTCCTCGGCCACGTCGCCCGCCTCGATGGCGTGCAGCGCGGCGCGGGTCGCCGCGATGCCGAGCGCCTCGTCGACGCGCAGCGCGGTGTCGAGCGTGACGTTCTGCGGGAGGTAGCCGACCTCGCCGGCCACCCGGACCGTGCCGTCGGTCGGGGTCAGTTCCCCGGCGATCAGCTTCAACAGGGTGGACTTCCCTGACCCGTTGACCCCGACGAGCCCCGTCCGGCCGGGGCCGAACGCGATCTGGAGGTCCTCGAAGACGGGCGTGCCGTCGGACCAGGCGAAGGACAGGGACGTGCAGGTGAGGGAAAGGGGAGTAGACATAAGGGCCTCGCGGTTGCTTGCGGTGGTCGGGGCAACGCGTGCGGACACCGCGAGCGCGACACTGCGAGGCGAGGGCGAACCCGCTGGGGCGGGGCCGGAAGAAGGCCCGCTGCCGGGGGACGGCTCGTACGCCGAGGTCGCACGCAACGCACACAGGAAGCCGGGATACGGCGATGATGTGTGACGCGGTGTCTCAGGACCTCAGACGAGCAACGTCCTTCTCCAATCGACGGCAACAGGACCGCTGTACAAGGTAGGAGGGCGTTCTTGGGGTGTCAACGGATTAAATCGGCACCCGGACCGGCCGCCCCCGGCCTGGGCGGGGCGGCGTCGGAAAGCCTGGTCTCAGCAGGCGTCCCGCATCAGCTCGGCCAGGTCGCGGTCCAGGTCGACCTGGTGGTGTTCGAGGCCGAGCGGCACCAGCTCGGTCGTCCGCTCCAGGAAGCGGCGCACCTCACCCGCGAGGACGTGCACCACGGCGGTGCCCTCCGGGGCGTGGAACTCCATGACCAGCCGCTCGTAGCCGTACGGGCGGACGCGGACGTCCCCCTGACCGACGGCCTCGTCCATGCCGGTCACCATCAGCTCGCGGGCGAAGGTCCAGCAGACCTCGACACCCTCCAGCGTCGCCGGGGCGGGGAACGTCATACGGACGGCGAACGGGTCGCTCCGGTCGTAGTGGAGCGTTGCGGGAATGCTCGGCATCCGCGGCGCGGCGGCGACGAGACGGGCCTCGACGGGCTGCTCGATGACGGTGGACAACGCCTTGCTCCCTTGTGACGGCTGGACGGACTCCGGACGGCATGGCCGGGCATGTGAAGAGACGCTGGATCGGGCCGATGCGTGCACGCGGGCTTCGAGTGACCTCTGTCACCGACTCCAATCACCGAGGTGATCCATTTCTCGTCCGGCGGTCCCGGCATACCCGTGAGGACACCGCACGCGGCCCCACGGTTCCCTGCCGAGGCCATCTGGACGGCGCCCGGGGGGTCGGCTAGCTTCGCCCGCCATGAGGGCCTTGGGGCAGTCGAGAAGCAGGATCCGGACGAGTCGGACGATGACGATGGGACTGGCCGCGACGGCGCTCGCCGCCGCCCTGGCCGTGCCCGCGCAGGCACACGGGGACGGTCGGCCACCGCACTGGGAACTGAAGCAGACCGGCACTGACGTGCGCTTTCGCGGGCTGGCCGCGGTCAGCCGGAACACGGCCTGGCTGGCCGGCACCGGCGGCACCGTGCTGCGGACGAGGGACGGGGGCGAGCACTGGCGCACGGTGTCACCGCCCGGCGCACAGGATCTGCAGTTCCGGGACATCGAGGCGTTCGACGCACGCCGGGCGGTCGTTCTGGCCATCGGCGAGGGCGAGGCTTCCCGCGTGTACCGCACGGACGACGGCGGCGCCACCTGGACCGAGACCTTCCGCAACACCGACCCGCGCGCCTTCTACGACTGTCTGACCTTCTTCGACCCGCGCCACGGGCTCGCCATGAGCGACCCGGTGGACGGGAAGTTCCGCATCCTGTCCACCGAGGACGGCGGCCGCTCCTGGAACGTCCTGCCGGACGACGGCATGCCCCCCGCCCTGGAGGGCGAGGCGGGCTTCGCGGCGAGCGGGCAGTGCCTGGTCAGCTCGGGCCGGCGCGACGTCTGGCTGGCGACCGGCGGAGCGGCACGCGCGCGTGTGCTGCACTCCGCCGACCGCGGCCTGACCTGGACGGCCACCGACACCCCCGTCCCGGCGGGCGACCCGGCCCGCGGTGTCTTCGCCCTCGCCTTCCGCGACCGGGCCCACGGCATCGCCGTCGGCGGCGACTACCGCGCCGACCAGCCGTCCCCGACCGCGGCGGCCACCACCGGCGACGCCGGGCGCCGCTGGACGCCCGCCGCCCACCCACCGCCCGCCTACCGCTCCGGCGTCACCTGGCTCCCGTACAGCCGTACGACCGCTCTCGCCGTCGGTCCCACCGGCACCGATCTCACCACCGACGGCGGCCGCACCTGGCGCACGGTCGACACCGGCTCGTACGACACGGTCGACTGCACCCCCGACCGCGGCTGCTGGGCCGCCGGGGAGAAGGGGCGCGTGGCCCGGCTGGAGCACTGACGGGACGGTCGGTGGACGGGCGGGACGAGGCAGGCGGACGGGCGCCGGCCGGGACTGGATCCAGCACGCCGGGATACCCGTGCGGTGTTCGCGTCACGAAGGGAGTGATGGGCATGCCTCGCGGTTCGAGCCCCAAGCGGGAACGCCAGTACGAGCACATCAAGGAGAGTGCCGAGGACCGCGGTGAGAGCGAGTCGCGCGCCAAGGAGATCGCCGCCCGCACGGTCAACAAGGAACGCGCCCGGTCCGGCGAGTCCAGGACCGCGAGCCGTACGTCCACGCAGGACATGTCGTCCGGCAAGCGCGGTGGGCAGCGCTCCCACAGCGGGTCCGAGGGACCCACGTACGACCAGCTGTACGAGGAGGCCAAGCGGCGCAACATCCGCGGCCGTTCCGACATGAACAAGAGCCAGCTCGAGCGCGCCCTCGACAAGTAGCCGAGAAGTAGCCGAGCAGCCCTGGGCGGCGTGCTGACGGCGGGGATGCGTACGCTCGTCGGACCATGACGACCGTACGCATCCCCGCGGGCTGGCCCGCCACCGACGATCAAGCCCGAGCCGTGCAGGACGAGTTGCGCGGCAAGGTGGTCCTCGACGAGACCGGGCCGCCGCCCGGCACCGGGCACGTCACCGGCGTCGACGTCGCGTACGACGACGAGCGGGACGTGGTCGCGGCGGCGGCCGTCGTCCTGGACGCGGCCACCCTCGACGTGGTCGCCGAGGCCACGGCGATCGGACAGGTCTCCTTCCCCTACGTCCCCGGCCTGCTGGCCTTCCGGGAGATCCCGACCGTCCTCGCGGTCCTCGACGCGCTGCCGTGCGACCCCGGTCTCGTCGTCTGCGACGGCTACGGCCTCGCCCACCCCCGCCGCTTCGGCCTCGCCAGCCACCTCGGCGTCCTCACCGGGCTCCCCACGATCGGCGTCGCCAAGAACCCGTTCACCTTCACCTATGACGACCCCGGCACCCCGCGCGGCAGTGCCTCGCCCCTCCTCGCCGCCACGGGATCGGGCGCCGAGGAAGTGGGTCGCGCGCTGCGCACCCGCACCGGGGTCAAACCGGTGTTCGTATCGGTCGGCCACCGCGTGACCCTCGACAACGCCTGCGCCCACACCCTCGCCCTGACCCCGGCCTACCGCATCCCGGAGTCGACCCGACACGCCGACGCCCTCTGTCGCCGGGCCCTGCGGGAGGCGGCCGGCTGAGCCCTAGGGGCGCGCACGTGAGTACGTCCGGGTTTCGTACCTGAGTACGAGTACGGATATCGGCGCGTCGTCATGATCGGCAGGCTGGTCCGCATGACGACGCACCGCGCCCCGAAGCCCGCCGCCAGCCCCAGCCAGCCCGTCGAGCGGGCCGTCACGGCCGGACTGCTGCTCGCCCTGATCGCCGGGCTCGCGTGGATCGGCGGAATGGTCTACACGCTGACGGGGTGGGCCCAGTAGGGCGAGCGCGGCGGGGGCGGTGGGCCCCCGGCCGCCTCACGGCGTCGTGCCGAGCCCGTGTCACCGGGCGGCGGCCACCCGGAACGTGATGCCCGCCGCGCGCAGCCGTTCGATCAGCGCGTCGCCCATCGCCACCGCCGTCGTGACCTGGCCCGCGGTGGGGGGAAGCTCGTCGAGGGCGAGGCAGAGCGCCGACTCGGCGAACATCTTCGCCGTCTCGCCGTAGCCCGGGTCACCGCCCGCGACCTCCGTGAAGACCCGCCGGCCGCCGCCCTCGCCCACGAACCGCACCGAGAACCAGCTCTTGGCCCGCGTCTCGGCGCTCGGCCCCTCGCCCGGCTTGTGCAGATTGCCCAACCAGCGCCGGGCGGGCGGCACTTGCGCCGCGGCGACGACCGCGCCCACGAACGCGACCCCGCCCACGGCGAACGGCAACGTCCTGACGGCGGCGTAGTGGCGGTAGCGGAAGTCCGGCCCGTAGCGCCGCAGAGCCCGCGCCGAACGTTGCACCACCTGCGCGTCGATGGTCGGCAGCGGCAGGGCCCACGCACCGACCTCCTTGGCGTAACGGGGCGCGCTCACCGGCGCGTACGCCCGCCGCCCCACCGTCCGCGGCTCGTGCCGCTTGCGGTCCCGCGCGGCGGCCGCCGTCTGCCGGGCCCGCGAGAAACCCGTCAGCGCGGAGTGGAACGTACCGCCCGAGAACATCCCCGACGCCCGCACGTAGCCGTCGACGGTGATCGGCACGTCCTCCGGGAGCTGCCGCACCGTGAAGTACGCCCCCAGGTCGTGCGGGATCGAGTCGAAGCCCGCCGCGTGCACGATCCGCGCGCCCGTCTCCCGCGCGCGTGCGTCGTGCCGGACGAACATCAGGTCCACGAACTCGGGCTCACCGGTGAGGTCCAGATAGTCGGTGCCCTCGTCGGCGCAGGCGGCCACCAGTTCCTCCCCGTACGTGATGTACGGGCCGACCGTCGTGGCCACCACGCGCGCCTGCCGGGCGAGTTCGCGCAGGGACGCCGGATCGGACACGTCCGCCCGGAGCACACCGATCCCCTCACCGTCGGGGAGCCGTTCCCGCAGTGCCGCCAGCTTCTCGGCGCTGCGCCCGGCCAGCGCCCAGCGCAGCCCCTCGGGCGCGTGCTCGGCCAGATACTCAGCGGTGAGCTCGCCGACGAACCCCGTCGCCCCGAAGAGCACGATGTCGTACGCCCGATCCGCCCTGCTGTGCGTGCTCATGGAACCTCTCAGCCCTCGCCCCCGCGCCGTTGTCGGTGGGTGAGGCTAGCGTGAGGGACGAGCAGCCGAACGCGCGGGATCCGGAGGTGGCCGTGGCCGTTCCCAGGAACGCCCTGAAAAAATGGGAGAAGGTACGCGAGTTCGCCCTCGGCATGCCCGGCGCCGCCGAGGAGTTCCCGTGGGGCGAGAGCGTCGCCAAGGTCAACACGAAGGTGTTCGTGTTCCTCGGCGTGGACGACGGCAGCCATCCGCTGGGCGTCACCGTGAAGCTCAAGGACGAGGAGACCCACACCCACGCCCTGACCTGTCCGGGAGCCGAGCCCGCCGGATACGGCCTCGGCAAGGCCGGTTGGGTGCGCGTCCCACTGGAGGAGCCGGGTGCCCCGAGCGCGGAGCTGCTCTGCGACTGGGTCGAGGAGAGCTACCGCGTGATCGCCCCGAAGCGCCTGATAGCGGAGCTGGAGACCCGCTGATCCTGGCCGACGCGCGCCGGGACATCCGGCACGACCTTGGGCACAATGGCTAAGCGTTTGCTCACCTTGGGCCTTGTGCGCGGTGGAACACGTTCTTAACATCACTGGTGTTACATCATCGGTGTCACAGAGCTGGGGGCTCTCGATGGCAGTGGCGAAGACGCCCGGGCACGGCCCGCTCGCCGGTGTGCGCGTGGTCGAACTCGCGGGCATCGGCCCCGGACCGTTCGCCGCCATGCTCCTCGGCGACCTCGGCGCCGACGTGGTCCGCGTCGACCGGCCCGGCGGCGCCGAGGTCGCCGAGGA
>NZ_LIQX01000113.1 GCF_001418475.1 Streptomyces ossamyceticus
TTGGTGGTGTGGGTGGGAGGGCGGTGTGCGGGCCGCTGTGGGGGGTGCGTCGCCGGGTGGTCCGGCCACCCGGGAGTGCCCGGACGGACCCGTGTGCCGGTGGCCCCTGTGGTGTGGCGCGGCGACCCGGTGGTGCCGGTGGTTCCTCGGCGCCCCGTGCGTGCTTCGACCGGTGGGTCCCGCGGCACTATGGGCAGTTGATCCGTTCTGAAGATTTCTCTGTGAAGATCTCTGCCACATCGCGTGCCCGACCGGGCCCCGGAACGCTCCGGTATCACCCGGTCGACATCTGTGCGGGGCCTTGTACGAATGAGCGGCACCCATTCCTCGAACACCCCCAAACCCCCGCTCAATCGCAGGTAAGTACGGCCTTCCTTGCTGGCAGAAGCGGTTTTCCGAGCGTACGTTCGACGTATGGCGATCATTGATACCGAAGCAGCGCTCCACGTGGCGCACCGCGACAACCACACCCACCGCGATGTGAACGGCGGCTGGCTGCGGCCCGCCGTGTTCGGGGCGATGGACGGACTCGTGTCCAACCTGGCGCTGATGACCGGTGTCGCCGGCGGCACGGCCGGCAGTGAGACGGTCGTCGTCGCCGGGCTCGCGGGACTGGCCGCCGGGGCCTTCTCGATGGCGGCCGGCGAGTACACCTCCGTGGCCTCGCAGCGCGAACTCGTCGAGGCGGAACTGGAGGTCGAGCGGCGCGAGTTGCGCAAGCACCCCAAGGACGAGGAGAAGGAGCTGGCCGCCCTCTACGAGGCGCGCGGCGTCGAGCCGAAGCTCGCCCGCGAGGTCGCGAGACAGCTCTCGCGCGATCCCGAGCAGGCCCTGGAGATCCATGCCCGTGAGGAACTGGGCATCGACCCCGGTGAACTCCCCTCGCCCGCCGTCGCCGCCGTGTCGAGCTTCGGCGCCTTCGCGCTCGGCGCCCTGCTGCCCGTGCTGCCGTATCTGCTCGGCGCGAGCACGCTGTGGCCCGCGGTGCTGGTGGCGTTGCTGGGACTCTTCGCCTGTGGTGCCCTGGTGGCGAAGGTGACGGCCAGAAGCTGGTGGTTCAGCGGGCTGCGTCAGCTGGCCCTCGGGGGCGCCGCGGCCGGTGTGACGTACGCCCTGGGCACGCTGTTCGGTGCGGCCGTATGATGAATCGGATGGCTACGTATGCGCGAGGCCGTATAAGTAGTCGTTACTACGCGGTTTCGAATGCTTAACCGCTGGGCATGAGCCGTAAGCGCCGCCGGCAATGACGCCTGCACCGCACCTTGCCGCAGGGAGCGACGACGCCCCCCGCACATCGAGTCGAAGGACATGAATCTGTCCGGCTGACTCCCCTTGCTCCCGCCGCCGTGCGCCGCACCCGCTCAGCGCCGCGGCGTCCGCATGTTGGAACGAACTATCCCGGTTCCCGAGAATCGCTCCATCATGTAACCTGCACGAAATTTTGCACTCCGCGCAGAGGGCCAACGTCGTCCCTCGGCAATTGCATATGCCAGATGACGACGACGGGAGAGCCGATGCGTACGCCGCGCCAGCCGTCCCAGCACTCCACGAATGGCCAGAAGTGGTCGTTCATGGATGCTCGCCCTGCTGCGCAGGGTATGTACGACCCCCGCAACGAGCGCGACGCCTGTGGCGTCGGCTTCGTGGCCACCCTCACCGGCGAGGCGAGCCATGCGCTGGTCGAGCAGGCGCTCACCGTTCTGCGCAACCTGGAACACCGCGGTGCCACCGGCTCCGAGCCGGACTCCGGCGACGGCGCCGGCATCCTCTCCCAGGTGCCCGACGGCTTCTTCCGTGAGGTGGCCGGATTCGAGCTGCCCGAGGCCGGCGCGTACGCGGTCGGTATCGCCTTCCTGCCCGAGGCCGGTGCCGACGACGCGGCCGCCCGTATCGAGGCCATCGCCGCCGAGGAGGGCCTGACCGTCCTCGGCTGGCGCGAGGTGCCCGTGGCGCCCGAGCTGCTCGGTGCCACGGCCCGCTCGACGATGCCCGTCTTCCGCCAGATCTTCGTCGCCGACGGCGCCGCGGTGCCCGCCACGGACATCGACCTCGACCGCAGGACGTTCGTGCTGCGCAAGCGCGCCGAGCGCGAGGTCGACGTCTACTTCCCCTCGCTGTCCGCGCGGACCATCGTCTACAAGGGCATGCTGACCACCGGCCAGCTGGAGCCCTTCTTCCCGGACCTGTCCGACCGCCGCTTCGCCTCCGCGATCGCGCTCGTGCACTCCCGGTTCTCCACCAACACGTTCCCGTCGTGGCCGCTCGCCCACCCGTACCGCTTCGTCGCGCACAACGGCGAGATCAACACGGTCAAGGGCAACCGCAACTGGATGGTCGCCCGCGAGTCCCAGCTCGCCTCCGACCTGTTCGGCCCGCAGGACAAGCTGGAGCGGATCTTCCCGATCTGTACGCCGGACGCCTCCGACTCGGCGTCCTTCGACGAGGTGCTCGAACTGCTCCACCTCGGCGGCCGTTCCCTCCCGCACTCCGTGCTGATGATGATCCCGGAGGCGTGGGAGAACCACGACTCCATGGAGCCGGCCCGCCGCGCCTTCTACCAGTTCCACTCCACGATGATGGAGCCCTGGGACGGCCCGGCCTGCGTCACCTTCACCGACGGCAAGCAGGTCGGCGCGGTCCTCGACCGCAACGGACTGCGCCCCGGCCGCTACTGGGTCACCGACGACGGCCTCGTCGTCCTCGGCTCCGAGGTCGGCGTCCTCGACATCGACCCCGCGAAGGTCGTCCGCAAGGGCCGCCTCCAGCCCGGCCGTATGTTCCTCGTCGACACCGTCGAGCACCGCATCATCGAGGACGACGAGATCAAGGCCGGCCTCGCCGCCGAGCACCCGTACGCGGAGTGGCTGGAAGCCGGCGAGATCGAGCTGTCCGACCTGCCCGAGCGTGAGCACATCGTGCACACCCACGCCTCGGTCACCCGCCGCCAGCAGACCTTCGGGTACACCGAGGAGGAGCTGCGCGTCATCCTCGCGCCGATGGCCAAGGCCGGCGCCGAGCCGATCGGCTCCATGGGCACCGACTCGCCGATCGCCGCGCTGTCCTCCCGCCCCCGGCTGCTGTTCGACTACTTCACCCAGCTGTTCGCACAGGTCACCAACCCGCCGCTGGACGCGATCCGCGAGGAGCTCGTCACCTCGCTGCGCTCCTCGCTGGGCCCCGAGGGCAACATCCTGGAGCCGAGCGCCGCGTCGTGCCGCAGCGTCACCCTGCCCTTCCCGGTGATCGACAACGACGAGCTGGCCAAGCTCATCCACATCAACGCCGACGGCGACATGCCCGGCATGAAGGCCGCGACCCTCTCCGGCCTGTACCGGGTCTCCGGCGGCGGTGACGCCCTCGCCGCGCGCATCGAGGAGATCTGCGCCGAGGCCGACGCCGCCATCGACAACGGCGCCCGGCTGATCGTCCTGTCGGACCGCCACTCGGACGCCGAGCACGCGCCGATCCCGTCGCTGCTGCTCACCGCGGCCGTCCACCACCACCTCATCCGCACCAAGCAGCGCACCCAGGTGGGCCTGCTGGTCGAGGCCGGTGACGTCCGCGAGGTCCACCACGTCGCCCTGCTCATCGGCTACGGCGCCGCCGCCGTCAACCCGTACCTGGCGATGGAGTCCGTCGAGGACCTCGTCCGCGCCGGCACGTTCCTCTCCGGTATCGAGGCCGAGCAGGCCATCCGCAACCTGATCTACGCCCTCGGCAAGGGCGTCCTGAAGGTCATGTCGAAGATGGGCATCTCCACCGTGGCCTCCTACCGCGGCGCCCAGGTCTTCGAGGCCGTCGGCCTCGCGGACGACTTCGTCGAGAAGTACTTCAACGGCACGGCCACCAAGATCGGCGGCGTCGGCATCGACGTCATCGCCAAGGAGGTCGCCGCCCGCCACGCCAAGGCGTACCCCGCCTCCGGCATCGCCCCGGCACACCGCGCCCTGGAGATAGGCGGCGAGTACCAGTGGCGCCGCGAGGGCGAACCGCACCTGTTCGACCCGGAGACGGTCTTCCGCCTCCAGCACTCCACGCGCGCGGCCCGCTACGACATCTTCAAGAAGTACACCGAGCGGGTGAACGAGCAGTCCGAGCGGCTGATGACGCTGCGCGGCCTGTTCGGCTTCCAGTCGGACCGGCAGCCGATCCCCGTTGACGAGGTCGAGCCGGTCTCCGAGATCGTCAAGCGCTTCTCGACCGGCGCCATGTCGTACGGCTCCATCTCCAAGGAGGCGCACGAGACCCTCGCCATCGCCATGAACCAGTTGGGCGGCAAGTCCAACACCGGTGAGGGCGGCGAGGACCCCGAGCGCCTGTACGACCCGGCGCGCCGGTCGTCCATCAAGCAGGTCGCCTCCGGCCGCTTCGGTGTGACCTCCGAGTACCTGGTCAACGCGGACGACATCCAGATCAAGATGGCCCAGGGCGCCAAGCCCGGTGAGGGCGGCCAGCTGCCCGGCCACAAGGTGTACCCGTGGGTCGCTAAGACGCGTCACTCGACGCCGGGCGTGGGTCTGATCTCCCCGCCGCCGCACCACGACATCTACTCCATCGAGGACCTGGCGCAGCTGATCCACGACCTCAAGAACGCCAACCCGCAGGCCCGCATCCACGTGAAGCTGGTATCCGAGGTCGGCGTCGGCACGGTCGCGGCCGGTGTGTCCAAGGCCCACGCGGACGTCGTCCTCATCTCGGGTCACGACGGCGGCACCGGTGCCTCCCCGCTGACCTCGCTGAAGCACGCCGGCGGCCCCTGGGAGCTCGGCCTCGCCGAGACCCAGCAGACCCTGCTGCTCAACGGCCTGCGCGACCGCATCGTCGTCCAGACCGACGGCCAGCTGAAGACCGGCCGCGACGTGGTCATCGCCGCGCTGCTCGGCGCCGAGGAGTTCGGCTTCGCGACCGCGCCGCTGGTCGTGTCCGGCTGCGTCATGATGCGCGTCTGCCACCTCGACACCTGCCCCGTCGGCATCGCCACGCAGAACCCGACCCTGCGCGACCGGTTCTCCGGCAAGGCCGAGTACGTCGTGAACTTCTTCCGGTTCATCGCCGAAGAGGTCCGCGAACTGCTGGCCGAGCTGGGCTTCCGCTCCATCGAGGAGGCCGTCGGCCACGCCGAGGTCCTCGACGTGGAACGCGCCGTCGACCACTGGAAGGCGCAGGGCCTGGACCTGGAGCCGCTGTTCCACGTGCCCGACCTGCCCGAGGGCGCGGTGCGCCACCAGCTGATCGAGCAGGACCACGGCCTGGAGAAGGCGCTCGACAACGAGCTGATCAAGCTCGCCGCGGACGCCCTGGCCGCCTCCGACGCGACCGAGGCCCAGCCCGTGCGCGCCCAGGTCAAGGTCCGCAACATCAACCGCACGGTCGGCACCATGCTCGGCCACGAGGTGACGAAGAAGTTCGGTGGCGCGGGCCTGCCCGACGACACCATCGACATCACCTTCACCGGCTCCGCGGGCCAGTCCTTCGGCGCCTTCCTCCCGCGCGGTGTCACGCTGCGACTGGAGGGCGACGCCAACGACTACGTCGGCAAGGGCCTCTCCGGCGGCCGCGTGATCGTCCGTCCCGACCGGGGCGCCGACCACCTCGCCGAGTACTCGACGATCGCGGGCAACACCATCGCCTACGGCGCGACCGGCGGCGAGCTGTTCCTGCGCGGCCGTACGGGCGAGCGGTTCTGCGTCCGCAACTCCGGCGCGCTGGTCGTCTCCGAGGGCGTGGGTGACCACGGCTGCGAGTACATGACCGGCGGTCACGCGGTCGTCCTCGGCGAGACGGGCCGCAACTTCGCGGCCGGTATGTCCGGCGGCGTCGCGTACGTCATCGACCTCGACCGCGACAACGTCAACGTCGGCAACGTGAACGCCGTCGAGGCGCTCGACGACACCGACAAGCAGTGGCTGCACGACGTGGTGCGCCGCCACGCCGAGGAGACCGGCTCCACGGTCGCCGGGAAGCTGCTCGCGGAGTGGGACGAGGCCGTGACCCGCTTCAGCAAGATCATCCCCAGCACGTACAAGGCAGTGCTCGCCGCCAAGGACGCCGCCGAGCGAGCCGGTCTCTCCGAGACCGAGATCACCGAGAAGATGATGGAGGCGGCGACCAATGGCTGATCCCAAGGGCTTTCTCAACCACGGCCGCGAGGTCGCCGAGTCCCGCCCCGTCGACGTCCGGCTGAAGGACTGGAACGAGGTCTACGTCCCGGGTTCGCTGCTCCCGATCATCTCGAAGCAGGCGTCCCGCTGCATGGACTGCGGCATCCCGTTCTGCCACAACGGCTGTCCGCTCGGGAACCTCATCCCCGAGTGGAACGACTACGCCTACCGCGAGGACTGGGCGGCCGCCTCCGAGCGCCTGCACGCCACGAACAACTTCCCGGAGTTCACGGGCCGGCTGTGCCCGGCCCCGTGCGAGTCGGCGTGTGTGCTCGGCATCAACCAGCCGGCCGTCACCATCAAGAACGTCGAGGTCTCGATCATCGACAAGGCGTGGGACGGCGGCGATGTCGCGCCGCAGATCCCGGAGCGCCTGTCGGGCAAGACGGTCGCGGTCATCGGCTCGGGCCCGGCGGGCCTGGCGGCGGCGCAGCAGCTGACGCGGGCCGGTCACACGGTCGCCGTGTACGAGCGTGCCGACCGCGTGGGCGGTCTGCTCCGCTACGGCATCCCCGAGTTCAAGATGGAGAAGCGGCACATCAACCGCCGCATCGAGCAGATGCGCGCGGAGGGCACCCGCTTCCGCACCGGTATCGAGATCGGCCGCGACCTCAAGGCGACCGACCTGAAGAAGCGGTACGACGCCGTCGTGATCGCCGCCGGTGCCACGACCGCGCGCGACCTGCCGGTCCCCGGCCGTGAGCTGAACGGCATCCACCAGGCCATGGAGTACCTGCCGCTGGCCAACAAGGTGCAGGAGGGCGACTTCGTGGCGCCCCCCATCACGGCCGAGGGCAAGCACGTCGTGGTCATCGGCGGCGGCGACACCGGCGCGGACTGCGTGGGCACCGCCCACCGCCAGGGCGCGGCCTCCGTCACCCAGCTGGAGATCATGCCGAAGCCGGGCGAGGACCGGGCCCCCAACCAGCCGTGGCCGACCTTCCCGATGCTCTACAAGGTCACCTCGGCGCACGAGGAGGGCGGTGAGCGGGTCTACTCCGTCTCCACCACCCACTTCGAGGGCGACGAGGACGGCAACGTCCAGTGGCTGCACCTCGTCGAGGTCGAGTTCGTCGACGGCAAGCTGACGCAGAAGCCGGGCACGGAGCGCAAGATCCCCGCCCAGCTGGTCACCCTGGCGATGGGCTTCACCGGCACCGACCGGGAGAACGGCCTGGTCGAGCAGTTCGGTCTGGAGCTCGACGAGCGCGGCAACATCGCCCGTGACGCCGACTTCCAGACGAACGTGCCGGGTGTCTTCGTCGCCGGTGACGCGGGCCGTGGCCAGTCGCTCATCGTGTGGGCGATCGCGGAGGGCCGCTCGGCCGCCCGCGGCTGCGACCGCTTCCTGACGGGCGCGAGCGACCTGCCGGCGCCGATCAAGCCCACGGACCGCTCGCTGACGGTCTGACGACCGCACCGACCGCACCACCGCACCGACCGGGTGACCTCCGGGTCCCCCCCCCATACGTCCCGTACAACGGCGTACGGAACACAGACGGCGCCTGCCCGCCAGTCCCCGACCGGACGACTGGGCAGGCGCTGTCGCATGCGCGGACGCGGTGGGGCGGCCGGGCGGCGCCCCACCGCGCGCTCAGCTCGTCATCGCCGCGACCTTCGCCACCGCCAGCACCAGCAGGAGGGCGAGGACGACCGCGCAGGCGCTCGCCTGGACGAGGACGCGGCGGCGGTCGCGGGGGGCGTAGGCGTAGGCGAGGGCGATCAGGCCGCCGGTGAGGAGGCCGCCGAGGTGGCCCTGCCAGGAGGTGACGACCGCCGAGAGCACCAGCCAGATCAGCAGGCCCGCCATGAAGCGGTTGATGCCCCTGGGGTCGGCGCCGAGGCGGCGGGCGAGGACGTAGTACGCGGTGCAGACGCCGAAGAGCGCGCCGGAGGCGCCGACCGTGCGGGCGTCCGGGGCGAGGAGCAGGACGAGCACCGAACCGCCGAGGGCGGACAGGAGGTAGAGGGCGAGGTAGCGGGCGCGGCCCAGCTGCGCCTCGACGATCCTGCCGACGTTCCACAGCGTGACCATGTTCATCACGATGTGGAGGACGCCGAACGTGCCCTCGGTGGGCGGGATGTGGAGGAACGCCCCGGTGAGGAGGCGGTACCACTCACCGTCGATGACGCCCTCGGGGTGGAAGTCGGAGGGGTAGACGGCCTGCCAGACGTAGTGCAGTCCGTCCGGGCCGGTGAGGCCCCGGCCCAGCGTCGCGAAGTCGTCCACGACGGAGGGGCGGACCAGTTCGGCCACGTAGGCGAGGACGTTGAGGCCGATGAGGACGTATGTCATCAGGGGCACCGCGGAGATCCGGCCGCCGAAGGCGGTGCGGGCCTGACGGACGGTCCGGGCGCCCTCCTTCACACACTCGGGGCACTGGTGGCCCACGGCCGCGTCACGCATGCAGTCCGGGCAGATGAAGCGGTCGCAGCGTGTGCAGCGGACGTACGTCTCCACCTTGGGGTGCCGGTAGCAGGTGGTGACGGCGGGCTCGGACGACGACGGGGGCTGGGCTTCCACGGCCGGCTCCTTGGGGGTGCGGACTGATGACGAGCCGGTGAGGGCGGCGGCGAACAAAATAGCGAACCATCGGGGGTGAAGGGTGACGGGGAGGCGTATAGGGGTGCGGACGGGGGTGTGGGAGGGCGTCGGGGGCGATCACACCACCGGCGGCCCCCGGACGCCGTAGCCTCGGGGGCCCCGTCGACACCCGTACGCCAGGAGCGCCCGTATGCCCGCGATCAGCCTCAGCAAGGTGCGGGAGGCCGCCCCCGCG